>QIDK01000051.1 GCA_003228405.1 Gammaproteobacteria bacterium
AACCCTAATAACTTGACTCATTGAATTCTCCAAATCATATCTACATGTAACATGATAACATGTAGATAGATAAATGCAATTATAATGATTTTATGAGTCACAACGCTCAAACCTTCTACCAATCACCACTCTCAGGGTACCCAATACACTTTTCCGCATATCAGCATGGTCAGGGGGTCAGGCCTTACATTTGACATCATGTAAGGCTAGAAATTTCAAGGGGTCAGCCAGCTTGATAGTCTTCGCACCTTCTAAAGCCAGCCATCAAAATCAAGCTGGCTGACCCGAATGGCACTTACTTAAGCCTCTTAGCATGACCATTTTTAAAAATATCAGCTCTTGCTTTAACCCTGGGTAGCATCAGCAACGAATAGGGTTTAGGTCGCCGTTTGACGGCTCTTGGCTCTATTCTGCCTGCTCGTTTTCCTACACGGATTTGTGCAATCATGATTAAAAGAATATCAATATTTTTATCGCTCGGTGAAAACTGTGTGCTCCAGCTTAACCAAATCTGCTTTGTATGTTTAAAACTGAGCTGTCGTGGCATTATTTTAGAGTATAGCGCTGCTTCTGCCATAACCAGGCGAATAAGATTGTAGGCCAGAAAATGCACCCACATTTCTTTTTCATTCATTTCGGGAGTCTTGCAACTTAAGCTTTCCATGCCCAGCGTGGTTTTTATATTTCGAAGATCAAGTTCAACGTGCCAGCGCTGCTTATACAATTCCGTGAGTTCTTTTTTTGAAGCTTCTTTGTCAGATAATAAAGTGGTTATCAGTATCTTTTTTCCTGCCTTCAGTTCACGAACCTGAAGTTCATCTGGAAAATCATCATATTGTTGTTCACTCATCCAGGCAGGTCTTTTTTTAGGCTTTTGCCAGCATGCAATATGGTCGCGAGTGCCTATTTTTTGTCCTTTTCTAAAATCCGTTATGCGCGTTGCATGTTGTTGAAAAACAATGTCTACGCCTTTTTCTTTTAACATGGCAATTAGAAAATAGCTGGAATAATAACGATCGGCCAGAACAATATCACCGGCATTAAAACTAGCCAGTAATTGCCGGAATATACCGTGCTCACTACTTCCTTTGCCTTTGTATTTCCCCATTCCCGCATTCAGTATTACGCCACTTGATAAGCAGATGACAGCAACAATTCGGGCGATAGGAAACCCCAGCCCGGGCTGTTGAGCGCTTTGTTGCGGATACATATTCTGGTTTTCCTCGGCATCAGGCATCGTTACCGTTGTACCATCTACCAGCTTGATAGGTCGACCATGCCATTGCCATTCAGAGGGAATTTGTTGAGCCACCAGTTCACCGGTCTGCTTAACAAGTGCTGATACCATTTCTACTGGCAACCGCTGTCTTGCTCTGCAGTAACCACCTGTTATTGTACTGCATGAGGTCAAGCCATTAAAAATGCGTTCAACGGCATGCCTGTCAACTGTATTTTGGCAGGATGAATCCATATTCATTGCCTGTGCTAAAAATAATGAAAGGGTGGTTGTGGGGGTATAGATTCGTTCTCGGTAATCAGGTGACTGGCCGTCAACAATCGAGAGTAATTGTGGGCTGGTTAATAAATTAAAGAAGCTGTAGGCATCGGTTTTATTTGCCTGTGATTGAATAGATTTCTGTTGAACTTGTTTTAGTTTCTGGTTAGTGTACATAGAGGCTGGTGACTCCTGATAATGTGTTTTGTGTGGTAACATTCACTTTACCATCTCACCAGCCTTTTTTATATTTATCAACATGTTATGTGTGTTTTTTTAATTCACCTCTGCCTTAAGTAAGTGCCATTCAAGCTAGAACCCCCAGAAAATCAACCTTCAGTGACCTGTATTTTAAATTGATGGTGCATTAGTTACCTGGATTATCTGCTTTAATTAATTTCAACGAGTCTGACCCCTTGAAGTTAATTTCAACGAGTCTGACCCCTTGAAGTTTTTAGTGTATGCGGGTGGGCACTTCACCACGATTGGCGGCACAGACCGTATGAGTCTGGCAGCAATTGGCGTGGATGGTAGTCTCACCGGTTGGGACCCAGGTTCAGGTGGCAGTATCTTTACACTGATAGTCTCTGATAATGAAAATACCGTGTATGTGGGCGGAGCATTTAACAGCATGAATGATGAGCCTCGTGCTAACTTTGCGGTTATAAAGACAGAGGTATACTGCCGTAAATCATGTGAATCAGGGGGTAAGTGGTCGAGCAAGGCCGAAGAATACAAAGGATGTAAATTCCATTCCGACAAAAAACACAAGCCATCGGATGGTAAATATTGGACAGAGGAAAGCGATCACAAATGTTAAGTTCGGTGTGTGCAAGGCAGCAGGCTATAAGCTTTTGCAAGTAGCTCGTATAAATCAAATGCGGAATACGTGGGTGTATGATTTTAATGCATCCATGCACATCAATGGAATAAACGCAAATTTCTGTTTATACAGTAGTCCTGTGCAGGCTAAGCATGCTCCCGGGATTTGATAAAAGAACTTTTTCTCAGAGAGCATTGTACTCTGTAAATACTTTTGCTATGACGTGCAAGGACGCACTAATTTTGCTGGCGCAGAAGCATTTATTTGCGGACAATATGCTTTTAGTTTTTATTCTTCATGTTGACCACATTTTCCGGATACGATTTTTTTCACGCTTGACTTTTGAGCCCATCAGACGTTCCCACAGCAGTAGACCTGCCATATTTTCAATCTTTACAGTTGATACCTGAAAACTTACAAGTGGCTTGTTTGAAGCTGAATTCGGAATAATAAATGACCACATGTGTAATGCGCCTTTGTCATTTTCAGTTAGAATTGATTTGAAGTAAGCATGGGGTACTGGCAGCTTAACCCCATTATCATTTTTAGAGCCGATGCTCTTCACTGGCTTATCAAAATCAAACACAGGCCCGCTTATAACGTAAGTTTCATAAATGCTTTTATCTGCATCCAGTTTGCGGACAGCCGATTCGAGTTTTTTCCATATTTTCTTATTGAATCCTGGTACCTGAGGAGACATGTTTGAGAGCAGGAAGGTTTCACTGTTCTGTATTTTTTTCTCCAGCTGGTTGGCGCTGGCGACTAGATGACCGCGATTATATCCAGAATTTTTATAATCGGCGAGATCTGCTCTGAATAATTCAGGTACGCGGTAGTCTGGACGAAAGTTATCGGCACGCTTAACATCTGTCATGTCAGGGTCAATAATTTCAAGCGCCCACTTGGCCTGCCTGAAATAATATGAATAGCCAATAATATAGTGCCGGTTAAGAATTATCTGGTCAGCAGCAGGCATTCCATAACGAGCTTCGCCACGTGCATCAGGCTGGTCTGACATATTAATCTCCTGTATAAAAAATTAAATAGTGTTTAATGTGACTGGCAGAGCAAAGTATAACGAATCTGTACGTTAATGAGTATGTCTATTCAAAGCAAAAGAGTAAATTGACCAGGCCAGAGAATTTGCAGTTTCCTGCATTTGGAATGAAGAGTTTAAATGGTGAAAGATGAAAATTAATTATCCCATCCATGGAGATAATTATGCACAGTTGAATTAGTCAAGCACATCTATTTACGTATATTGCTGCTTTAACGTAACGACTGCATGATTGTAGATATGCTATCTATTCTCATCGATATAATCAGAAATTTCAGTTGGATCCAGAGTGGCATTCCAGCTTTTCGCGCTATGTTTTAAAACTCTCTTGCCCCATTTTTTTATGCGCGAACGAAATATTTGCGGGTTAGTGCTATCTTCATTTAATTTAATCACATTGATTGCTGCGATATCGATGTTTTCAAATTCATCATTATTAAAGCTGCGTTTGATGCCGGGTTTTAACTCTTCTTTCATATCACTGAAGATAAACATCATCTGGGTGCCGGCGAGAGTGCTTTTTAAATGACTACTGCATAGCATCATGGCACCACTTATATCAGTATATCTGGCGCTGACCTTTTTCTTTGCAAACTTATCCAGTACTTTTGCAAATTTCAGTTTCTGCTGGTTAGCCTGTGAAGGGCGATAGTCCAGTTTCAACTTGCCTTTTATGTTCTCCTCATTAAAGCTGTTACTGTCAATGGTCATTAGAATCAGGCTGTCTCCAGGTACTAGCTTGGGTACGATGCCAGCCTGAATGATTTTAACCATGTTTTTCTTTTCTTTAGCATAGGTGCCAGAGATATCAGCGAGTGCACATATTGCTGTTTCATATTCCTTGTTATCAGAGCAGCCTGAAACCAGTATAAAAGTAGCGATAAGGAAAAAGCTATAAAGTTTATTTCTTATTAACATGTCATGATCCAAGTTGGGCAAATTTCAGGATTTGCCTTTAATTAATTTTTCCATCTGGGTTGGAATAATGATATAGGCATCATAAATATGAATAATAATTTTCATGATGGTGCTGAGTAAGTGACCAAGAATTCCGATCAGATATGCGATAAGCAAAATTATCAGGATGAGTAGTTTGCTGAGGACATGTTGGCTGCTTTCTATCAGCATTTCAAGTGGTACAGCAACCATTGCAAGTATCCATGGTAATACAAAACCTAATGTAGCCTGTCCTATGACAGTGATTTGAGAGCCTTCAGTGTCAATCGTTGTATCGACTTTTCCTGCTAATGCCTGAGTAGTTGCTGCATTAGTTGCGGTAATGTGCTCACGTAAGACAGCCAGAGCGGCTTCAACGGAGGCAAGGAAAAATAAGCCTAATAAGGCAGCATACAACAGAATGCGTCGCTTCCCGAGCGTCATACCGGCTATTTGAGGGAAAATATTAGTGACCGTCAGCGATTCCATTAGAAAGATACCCAGCACAACTTCAAGTGTTACGATAACCAGGGCAGAAATATCTGAAACATGCATTCCCAGTACGCGTGTACCTGCAGGTACCAGCTCGGACATAGGTAATGCAATAAGCTGGAAATTGACAAAAGCGCCGAATCCAGCCACCGTAATTACAATTATCGAAAAGATAAACAGTTTTGTTGCCTTAGATGAAAGCATATCGATGGAGCCTTCTCCACCCTGTCGCACCTTCTCATACTCCTGCATATACTTTTCTATTTTTCCAGATGTTTCCAGTACAAGTGAAACTTTGGTGTTAACTTCGCCCATCGACTTCTGTATTTTTTTCCAGACAGGCGCCAATGAGGACAGTATTTTGTGTCGCTTGGCAGATGTTTTGCGCATTTCTGCGAGAGCCATTTTTTCACCCTCAACCGCAGATTTATGCAGCTCTTTAAGCATTTTTTCGATGACCCTGTCACCTGATGCCGTGCCTTTAATACTGGCGATAGATTCAACAGCATCATTCCAGCCTGGTGCTTCAGGGACAGCCTGACCGCAATCTTTATAATCATCATTAATATTGGCAATACTTTCATCCAGCTTAAGGTGCAGCGCGGGATAATCGGCCAGATGTTTGGTGTAGCTGGCTTCTACACGCTTAAATTCCTGAGCGATTTTCTGTTCGCTATCTGCAATACTTGATTCAAGCAGAACTTTTTTATTTTTCTCCTGCATCTTTTTAACAACAGATTTGATCCAGTCAGCTGTTTTTTCCAGGCCTCCAGCTAAACCATGGTTCAGGCTATCTAAGGCTAAATGCAGTGGCGTGCGTGCCAGATACAGGAATATCATACTCACGGCAACAAGTACCGAGATAGACAGAACTGGCATGTCTGGCCAAATGTAAAAACTACTCATCTGTGTCTCCTCAAATTGAGCTTATTTTTTGATTAATTATTATAGTGTAAAAGTCTGTACATTGCTGAACAGAGCCTGGTCGGATATAGGTGTGATACAGCAATTGATAGTGACTAAAGCCCATATAAGCCCAGCCAAATTGAATGCGATACTACATTAATAGCGTATATCTGAGTTTATATCAAAAATACAATGATTTTGTGACACACCACAAAACCAGGGAACCTCCACCAGGCAGGGTTGTTATGATGTACATTAAATTTACAATATAATCTGACAGGCAAAAAATGTACACATAGCTTACCCGAAACTACAGGATCAGGGTCGGGTCTAAATAATTAGAGAATATCAAAGCCCTACAGAGCGGTGTTTAAGCCTCTAAACTTAAATAATAAGAGCATGCGTGAATTATGATTGCTAACTTACACAAGGGTCTCCACCGGCACCGCTAAACTGTTTGCACATCAATGGTGGTTCCCCAGCGTCAGGCAATAATTACCCCTTAGCTCACACAAATTTTAATTATCTATTACAATTATCCATTGCTTGTCAGGTCGGTGTAAGGGTTTATATCAAAGTTTTGTAAAAAAGATGATTATTTTATGGCTAACTGCTATAAAGAGCATTCAATATGGTAATCAGTAAATACAGAGTGTGAACTAAGTCACGTTTATGTATTTGTTTATATCTGTAATTCGAGTATTTTTGTGTCTGAATCATAGAAGTAAAGCCAAAGCATAGTATTAAGAGCGAAGTTAAGTGTTACCATCAATTCTGTTATATCCAGCTAAAGTTAATCAATCCATTGTGCAAAAAAACCGCCCCTCTTGCCTGAATTTAATGCCATTTGATATGCATAAGCCTTTAAAATTCACAGGCTTATTGCCTGATGCAAACCTTCAAAGTTGTCAATTATAATGGCGGAGTCATATGGCAATATTTGAAAAAGGCAAATCAACAGTTATTTCTGCACAGCAGGATGCAGACTTTTCTAGCGCGTCACTTAATAAAAATCTTTCTGCTGTCGGTTATGACAATGAAGGGAAATATTTTTATATGACCCTGGACAGGGCATTGTTCTCGGACCCTGTCAGCACCATAAGAACTGTGCTCGATGCGCATGGGTTTGTGCCTAATCTTGAAAATATTTTGTCCTGTCTGGATAGTTTTAATTTCTCAGCCAATAGCAGAATTTCTGGTAAGAACAGTTCTGAATCTACTTCTGTTAAAGTCACAGAGTATCTGCCCTGTATTCGTTTTGAGCTGCCTCAGAAAAACAGGGTAGGTGACATACTGCAGAGTTTTTATGATGAAATATCTAAATATGAGTCAAAAACGCAGGATGCAGATGGTCAGGCATGGAAAACTGACCCTGAAATTAAAAAAACTAAAATTTTAAAAAAAGAAGTTGAAACACTTAATATCGAGAATAAAAAATTGACAGAACAGCTTAGTGCGCTCACATATCAGTTAAGTCTCGAACAAAAATCACTAAGCCGAGCATCCAGAGCGTTAGACTCGCAACAAGTGCTGCCTGATAATGCAAAAATATGTCGAGTAGATCACGTCGATCTTAAGCAAAGAAAAGTAAAAGTTAAATGCAATAGAAAAATCATCGACATTCCTACACACATGCTTGACAGAGTACCAGATTACCAGGCCCGTTGTCTGATAACATTTGATGAAGATGAATATACTCCGCTAGGTATTATCTTTTTTAATAATGAAGAGCTAGTCGACCTGGAGAAGCGAACAGCAGAGTTATTATATGTTAAAGGCGATACATTCAAAGCGCGTGATTCAATGCGAAATGAATTTCAAATAAAAGCGGTCAATAGCATGGAAGCAAAAACAATTGAGTCGCTAAGTCGTGGCATGAAAGTGGTAGTGTCAATTTCTGACGGATATGTTGTGCGTTTTTCTGTGTTGGGAACGACAGATGACAGGCAGTTTAAAAGCCTGGTACAGGAACAGTTTATTGTTCATGATATTGCCCGCAATCAACTAGTCACAATGCAGTCTATAGATGATAAAGATTAGAAATCGACAGTATAAACGAAAATATTATATAGAGATAAAGTTATGCAAGGTCTGAAAGATAAAAAATATCTGGTGAGTTCTAAGAAAAGGTTTGATCCGATAACACTGATATTTAGTATAGGATTACTGACGGCGGTATTAATTTCAGCTATCGGTATTAATGCAGTGCCAGGCACAGATTCGAGTGGCGTATTTCTGTTTAATGATTTCCGTAGTTTTTTCTTTGTAGTTGGCGGAACTCTTGGAGTTCTTTTGTTTCAGTTCGATTTAGAAACTTTTTTCAGTACCTTGCTCCTGGTTCTTCGCTCTTTTATTGCCAGCCCGGCAAAAAGTATTCACCAGCTTATGGAAGAGCTAGATGAAACAATTATTAAGGGTAGTAGCATTCTTGGGTTACGTGATGGCAAGGAGATAAGCGGTGATCTGCTCAATGATATTATTTATATGATAAATGAGAAGCTTTTCTATGAAGAAATAGAAGATTTTGTCACTACGCGTATTGCATCTGTGTTTCTGGTAAGAAAGGTGGCGGTAAGCCTGCTTAACAAGGGAGCAAAAGTTGCACCAGCGTTGGGTTTACTAGGTACGGTTATCGGCCTGATTGAAGTGCTTCAGTCACTGGAAGACCCGTCTAAAATTGGCCCGGCGATGTCATTGGCGCTTATGACGACCGCATTTGGCTCAGTGCTGGGTTCACTGGTATTTACGCCGCTTGCTGGCAGGCTCGAACATCACAACAGCATGTATGTGGAAACACATAAATTGCTAATGAATAGAATAAGCGTATTAATTCGACGTGAAGACCGACAGCTGGATTCAGTGAAAATGAATAAAAAACTGGATATGAACTGATGAAACTTGATCAACTGACAATAGATAATGATGATGAAGGCCTCGATGTCTTCTATATAAGTTTTGGCGACTTAATGGTAATTCTGAGTGTTTTTTTTGTTATGTTATTAACCATGAGTAAAGTAGATATCGGTTCATTTGAAAAAGTTAAAAGCGTAATGACCGGCAGTACTGAAAATACTCTGGTAGAGCTTAGCGGCTCGCTTAAAGCAATTATCGAGGGCACACCCGGAATTCCAGGTGCCACGGTGCATCTTGCAAAAGACGGAGTTCGTGTTGATCTCGATACAGGTGTTTTATTTTCCCCTGGCAGCGCAATTATCAAAAAAGAAGCACTTGAGTCTTTTGCTCCACTATTCAAAGAAATAAAAACAACAGAATATTTTATTGATATCGAAGGCCATTCAGATGATATGGCTTTTTATAGATACAATGAAGGTGAAATAGAAAGTAACTGGAGCTTGAGTGGAAAAAGAGCTAGCAGTGTAATACTGCATTTAAGATCTTTGTATTTTCCATCTAGCAGGCTGCGTGCAGTAGGTTATGCGCATACGCGGCCAGTTGTTAAAGTGAAAGGCTTGAAAGGCGAAGAACTGGAAAAAGCCAGAGCAAGAAACAGAAGAGTTTCGCTTTTAATCAGGTAGAAAATAGCGCTACAGTTCCAGGCGGGGCTCTGGTTAAGGAGGGTTGCTATTATCTGTGACCAGGCATGCTCGTTTATATAAAAATTACAGGCTGTATATAGAAAGCTAACGAGACAGAACTGAGAAAATAATAAGAATTATATTAATAAGGTTGAAATGTGGCAAACTCAAATTCCAGGCAGAAAATAACCGGTGAAGGACTCACAAAAAAAGCTGATCGTCGTAATGTGTTTCGTATTCGACGCTTTAAGAATGACCATGGTTTTCAGGTGTATACTCTGGAAAACACCGCTGAAGCTAAAAAAATATTTATACCACGTTTTATTTTTGGTCGATTTCGTGCAACCATAAGAACACTGCTTAAAAATGAAATAAATAACAAACAGGCAGAAGCTTTTGAATTAAGTGCGTCTTTTTTAAATCGAGAATATTTTTATTTTAAGTCTTCGAGCAGCGATCTGGACAATCTGATTATACAGGATATAGAAGAAAGGGATGGTTCATCAGGTTACATTACAGTGAGCCGACGTTGCCTGAATGCGCTTGATGAGCTACTTTATAATGATCAGTTGCAACATCCTAATGATGTATTACAGGAAATAATATCCTACCATAAACTATTTCAGTTTAGTTTTGTTAAAGGCAGTAAAAGCATCACTAGTGGGCTTGCATTGCGTAAAGATGTCTTACAGATTACACAACGATATACACCCAGTCTTGCGCAAAAAGTGCTTATTGATGGTGATGCTAAAAGTGCCGTAAAAACCCCCATTTCTAAGCCGCTGGTAAATAAACGTGATGCTGCTAATAAAGAGGCGAACCTGTATAAGCCTAAGTTGGGAGAGCGATTTAATGAGAAGGATATCAAAGTCGATTATGATGATGTTTTTAGTGATGTAAAAATATCTCGTGCAGCTGTTGATGAGTCTGATGAAAGCCTGGATAAAAAAAATAGCAGGAATAAATCTGTTCTATCTCAGTTTTCAATTCCTCTAGCAGCAGCTGATGTAAAAGAATTTGGTGATGGAAAATTCTATTTTGAGCTTAGTACAACGCAAGCTAGTGAGTTTCGAGACCGTTTTATTAATGACCGTTCCTGCGATTTTTATATAGGTTTTGAAATTGTTGATGCCCTGTTTCCATATAATCGATCTATCAGAACTTTTCAGTTTCCTCTGTACTATAGCAAAGTGCGCATACGCGAATCTGGAAGAGGGGTTCATCTTGAAATTAGACACGATGGACTGTTTTATTTAAACCACCTTGCACTAGCCCAGCTGGTAGATAAATTTAGCGACACTGCAGCTAATGTGGATGCAGTTGATAATTTTTTTAAAACCCTGCTAGTTCAGGATATTAGTGTTGACAGAATTAATGATCGAATTCACCTGTCTCGCTACCTTCCTGTAAAAGAATCTATTTTTGATAGAACTCGTGAAATTCTTCTGGGTTATCAGGATGAAAATGGGAAAGGTGGCATTCTCGGTGATTTAAAAGTTAAAGGTATCGAGTGTGATTTGCAAAATGTATTTTTATACCGGGCCCCTAAACTTCTTAGTCCAATCGACCAGGCCCTGGAACTCGATCTGGATCAAATAACAGCTATTGCCCATCAATCAACCAGGCGTTTTTATAATTCATTACTAGGCAAGTTTTTAACACCTGAGCAGGTGTCGGATAATCATCAAAAAGATGACTTTGCAGCAATCACCTGGATGCCTGGTGCATTACCACAAAGCACAAGAAACCTGATAGACAAACTTAATCATCATGAGCTGGTATTACTCGAAGGACCACCCGGCACAGGTAAAACCTATGCCATTATGAATTTATTGATTCACTGTATTAACAGCAAACAGCGAGTGCTTATCGTCAGTGACCAGCAGGCGGCCATTGAAGCCCTCATAGAACAACTACAGGACTATTTAATTGGCAATGATAGAGGAACCCCGGCAGAGCGCAAATGGAAGGAACTCCTGTACAGTTCCATAAAAGTGGTTGATGAAGTTCAGGTGGGAGAGCAAACGTTACAGGACCTTGTTAGTAATATGACGAACGCGTTCAATGTACAGGATCCAGGCCCGGGCCTTGCTACCAGGTCTGAAAATATAGAGCATAAAATAAAAAGACTTGGCGAAAAAATAGAAAAATTAAAATTACAGATTACTAATAAAATACTTGGCTTTATGGGAGAAGACGCACCTTTTGACCATAGAGTGGCAAAAAAAGTCGATACTCAGTTAGATATTAGAAGTCTACTTGAATTTATTGGTCTGTTACAGGGCAGGAAAAAGAATCCACGAAAAATTCTTGATGTATTTGTACGTAACCGTTTTTCTCTCATCAATGATAGCATGCAGAATTGTTATAATTTCTTCAAAATTCCGGCTAAAAACTTTACGACCGAAATTCAGGTTCTGAAAGAGGATGAAAAAATTCTGACGCTGATACTTGATAAACGACCTAAAACAACAGAGGCATTTAATGTAATCACCAAAGAGTATCCACGGCATGAAATTATTCGTTATTTAGAATCCTTAATGGAATCACGTGATTTCTCAAAAAGCAAAGGGCTATCGAAGATTTTTATAAAGCTCCAGTCAGTTTTTGTGCCACCGATACAGTCAAATACAAAAAAATTACTGCAGATAGTCAAGGACCAGATTGCCCTGTTAAAGATGTCTGATAACTGGTCTACCGAGCTCTGGGGATTGTTAAAAGATTTGCATGAATCTATTCGCTTAGGTGAAGAACCCAGCCGCGCACTTAATTTATATCGTAGTATTGACAGGCAATCAGGCATTACTAATGACTTTGAGCATGGTAAAGGCTCATCTATTCAGGGAGATCTGGAAGAAATTGATGATCTATTCATTCAACAGGATAAGCTGGTAAGGGATCGCCTTGTAGGAAATCTTCGGCAAATAGTTTTAGCGGCTACGGAATCAAAAAAAACCGCTGGAACAAATAATATTACCAGTATTATGGCGCTTGCAGATAGCCTCAAACAATTTAATTCCATTAGCGAGAGTGGCACCGTTTTTGAAGAATTGAGGCAGAAACTATTTGAGAGCTTCCCGATATGGGTTGTGAGAAAACAGACAGTTCCTTTTTTACTGCCCTGCACTGAGCAGAGTTTTGACCTGGTGATTGTTGATGAGGCGACACAATGCCGGGTCGATGATGCAATGTCGCTTATGTTCAGAGCTAAAAAAATACTGGTGGTTGGAGACGATAAACAGACTGTACTACAGAAAAATTCTGTTATTGATGATTATCTGTTCAAGGACCATGACCTGGATGAACATCTTAGATCAACTCAGGCGCGGGGGTTCAAAGGGGGTGGCTCACATATCTTTGCCCTGGTAAAGGCTATTAAACAGGCTTCAGTGATGCTGGATGAACATTACCGTTGCCCTGCTGATATTATTGAGTTTTCTAATAAATACGTGTATGACAATGATTTAAATATTATGCAATGGGGTTTGCCGGAAAATCCTCCGGCTGTGGTCGTAGATTACAGTGAACAGAATAAAAAATCGTCCAAAAAGGCTACCAGTGGTAAATTCAAGGGAATAGAAACAGAAATGGTCGACCGTTATATGGAATATATGGTTAGCACTATTAAAGATATAGAGAAATCTACAGGTAAGAAAATCAATGTAGAAACAGATGTGGCCTTGTGTTATTTCCTGCTTAAGAATGAACCCTATGTGAAATTTATTAAAGATAAATTCCTGAGAAAAATGAACAGAGGTGAAAATATGCTTGACGGGGCGGGAGCCGCCTTGCAGGGTAAAGAAAGAGATTATATATTTTACCTGTGGGATATTACGCGTTATAACATCGGTGCATTTAAGCAGGGAGATGATTCTGAAAAAAGAAAAGGCGAACTCAATGTACTGATGAGCCGGCCTAAGAAAAAAGCATATCACTTTTTGCACCGAAATTTCGATCAGCTTGAGCATGGCAGAACTAATATAACAAATTATCTATGGCGAATTAATGTTCAACATGAGAGAACATTAAATCACCCCATAGAAAACAGGAATTCCTTAAATGAATCACTATTAGGTGCTTTACTAAAATTTACAGTTGAAAAATCCAGTAAAAGAAGCATTAAGGATGTACGTCAGTATATTCAGGAAAAGCAGCTTGAGTTTCGTGAAGACATCGTAGTGGGTGATGCAGGACGTGTAGTTGATTTAATCGCTTACCCGACAGGAGATGCAGAGAATGTTGTAGGTCTGGTTGATTTATCAGGCTTTGGTAGTGAAAGAAATGTAGGCCAGACAGTAGTTGATTATTATTTTCAGCTTAAACGCGTATCTCCTGGCATTGATCCTGTATTTGTTTTTCCCCATGAACTGGTTGATGAAAATGGTCAGACATTTCGTTCACTAATGCAGAAACTTGAAAAAATGGATGCTCGAATTAAATAACCAATGGCTAATATAAAGCCTTTTTTATCAGTGGTTTAGGCGTATTCTTATGTTTTCCGGACCTTAGGCAAGACTAATTAATAACGGTGGTTTCCTGGGGCCGGGGCCTGGCGATTTTCAGGTATTTTCTATCAGTCGAGGATGTTAATTTAAAAATAAACAGACTTTGCAGGCAGCATTGGGCTGAGTCTCTGAAAAAAATAAGGAAACAGAGGATAGAATGGAGTATGCTTAAAGTGTGGATTAAATATTACATAATTTGAAAATGCAGATAAAGCATGGAAGAGCATAAACAAAACAATAAATTAGGTTTATCCCAGAAAATATGGCAAAAACTTTGTGTTTTGTTTGTCATTTCATTTTATAAAAAAATTGAAATCAGTGGGGCTCATCAGTTAGACAATAATCGCCCGATTATTCTATGTGCAAACCACTCAAATGCGCTCGCAGATGCCGTTTTATTGCAATACACCAGTAAACGTCTAATTCATCCCCTTGCCCGAAGCGGCCTTTTTAAAAACCCCTTGCTTAAAATTATTCTCACTATCTGGCAGGCCGTTCCTGTATATAGAAGTCAGGACATGGAGGGTGGCGTAGCAGATAATGACTCTATGTTTAATAAAGCTTATGAAATGCTGGCTAAAAATGAAGTGTTAATGATATTTCCTGAAGGTCAGAGTCATTCTGATTTGCATATACGACAGATTAAAACTGGTGTTTCGAGAATAGTACTGGGTTATAAAGAAAAATATAACGAATACCCTCTGGTAGTACCAGTGGGCCTAAACTTTACCGATACAGTAAAATTTAGAAGTAATGTCTATATTAATTTTGGTGATCCATTAGAAATAAATGAGAATTTAGATATATCTAATAAAGAGGATATTAAAGATTTAACCGATGATATTATGAATTCGATGAAACAGCTGGTGCTTGAAGTTGATGAGGTAGAAGACCTCGTATTTGTGAATCAGGTTGAGCGTTTTTTTGCATTGCGGCATAAGAAAACACGTAAAAGAAATTTAAGTCAGAAATTTAAGTCGCATAAATTATTGCTGTCTGTAAAAAGCTATCTCAATCAAACTGTTCCTGTGCAAATTGAGGCATTTAAACGCCATTTAAGACAATTTAACCGACTCTGTAATAAGCTTGGTATTGACGATTACAGTCTTCACGTAAGTTACAACTCAAGTATACTTAGACGCTTTGTATTACGCAGTTTCTTTATTATTCTGGTTATGTTTCCAATAGGCTTATTCGGTCTTATCAATTCTTTTTTGCCCTATTTATTTACTCAATTATCTATAAGGTTACTGGCTAAAGGCAAAGATCAATATGATACAACAAAAATACTGGCAGGAACTTTGTTCTTTAGTTTTTTCTGGGTGGTACAAACACAGCTTATTTATAACCATTATGGGTTTAATTCGGCAATAGTATATATTGTGCTTCTAATTCCTTCGTCACTTACAGCGCTAGTAATTAATCGTGAACAGACACAGATTATAGATAATTTACGTGTTTTTTTTGTGTTATTAAAAAGAGGGGGGTTGCGGCGTTATCTGTTAAAGAAACGCAGAAATATTGAAAAGGAACTGGCGTCTCTTATTAAGGTTGCAAGAAATAATAAATAAGCTGGAATCAGAGTTACTGTTTTATAATTTTTGTGAAAAAAGGAAGACAGCAAGCCACCAACAGCCGAACACAAAGAATTCAAGTTCCCAAAAAGTAATGAGCTTGCCAAAACATCAAAAAAGCTAAATAACTGAAGCTTTTATAATATAGATAAATTTTAAGCGCTTTGAATTTGAGGATACCCCTTATCCGCCTTCCAGAGCTCAACCCGATTACGCCCTTTACTCTTTGCCTGATACAAAGCCTGATCGGCATGATGAATAATCGTCTTAATATTCTCACCCTTTAACAGAGGAGCAACCCCCATGGAAACGGTCAGTGATAGACATATACCTTGATCGGTATATATTTTCTGGCTGCTTATATTCTGGCGTAAACGATCCATGGTAATTAAAGCATTATCAAATGTGATATCTGGCAGACACAGTAAAAATTCTTCACCGCCATAGCGACCTATGGAATCATATGGACGTAGATTTTTGCTGAAATAGTTTGCCACTGCTACCAACACCTCATCTCCAGCCTGATGTCCATGTTTATCATTGATTTTCTTAAAGTGATCCAGGTCGATCAGCACAATGCAACTTTGTTCAGAATTTCGGTTTACCCGGGAATATTCCATATGCAGTACATGGAATATAGCCTGTCGTGTTAAAGTGCTGGTGAGATAATCATATGAAAAAATTATGCGGTATATTTCATCACGCAAATTAATCATAAATTTTGAAAGTTCTTTTTCTACATTAATATAGATATCGAACTGTTGTTTAGTTATGGGCAGACACTGTGCAGCTTTTTTCATTATCTCGTCTACACATTGGTGTACCTGGTCATGTAAATGCTCAACCTGTGGGAATATTTCCAGGTCGTTTAAAAAATCTGCATCAGTCGACTGCAGCCACTCATTAAATCCACAATGATCTATGGTGCATTCAGACAGATCTTTTGATGTGAGGGAAACATCACATATAATATATTTATTCCAGTGAACCAGCCATTTGGTATGTTCGATGATGGCAAGATTTAATGAGTCAAATGCAGCCTGAGCTTCTTCCAGTGAGAGTAGTATGTAGGTCTGATCTCGCATAAGAGTTACCTGAAGAACCTCTGATCAAGTCATGATTGTGATCTTATTGTACAAAACTTTCTGTTACTAATTTTTCACCACTGCCGTATTACCTGTAGAATATCCTGTTGAGGGGCTCAGCTGCAATATTCGCCCTGTATCTGAGAATTTCGAATAGCAATCTCTTCATGACTAAATCAGAGCTTTTCTGATAACAGTCATCCATATTTTGAACTTAACACAGTCATTAAAGACGGCTCTTTGATTTCCCTCAAATACATGATTATTTAGCGCATGTCTTTAGCATGGGGAGAACATGCGAACTATAGATGACGTATTACATTCTATTAATATAGTTGAGGGTGACGGGTATTCAGGAATAACAGGATACATAGCC
>QIDK01000160.1 GCA_003228405.1 Gammaproteobacteria bacterium
GCGAGCCGTATAATACATCGGCTCGCTCCGCATCGCCTTCTATATCGCCAGCTAAAGCTACCTCCTACAAATTATATTTTTTTATTTGCGTTTATTTGCGGTAAAAATGCTTTTTGCTTTTAGAGATATTTGTGGGAATAGCTCAGGGCTAAAGCCCTGTCTCCAAAGATATTTAATCATAAAAATGCCTTAACTTACTGGCATTGACTCAGGAGCTGCCCAGAAAACTGAATGATATTCGGCTGCAGCGTACAGGCAGATATTTATCGGCCTGATGATCATATTAAAATCTAATCGCCGCACCTCCCCAATGCATAATCATTTTTGCACTGCGTATTAAAAGCCATAAAAATAAAAGGGGAAAAATAATTGTCTGTACCACAAATACCACTATCATATTTATAACCTGCTGGCTCACATCTGCAGCCGCCTGTTTTAATAATTGCATCTGCTGTTCAATATCGAGACTTCGCTTTGTTTTATCCAGCCAAATTTCAAGCTGCCTGAATAAATCTGCATTGTTTTTATTATTTACTTCTTTCTGTGAGGATTCACTAATAAATTTTATTTTATCTGATACTTTTTCAAGCTGCGACTGGGCCTCTTCATATCGGGGCTGCAGATAACTTAAATAAACACCTTCATTTAATAGCGCAATTACAGGCACAGAAAATCTGATAAAAATTAAAACAACAAGGCTTTTGATTAATAGATATTGCCAGTTAATTTTATTATTTTCCTGTTGATTAAAAAACCAGATGATAGCCAGATAAATAATAACCAGCACTGAAAGTAACCCGCTTATAACTGTAGCAGATGAAATTTCAAGAAACAGCCGTTGTATGCCTAATGAAGTTCCACTGATCATAACGACCCATGAAAAGCGTTCAATTAAATCATTAACCGGATCAAGTATCTGACCTGGCGCAAAGGTAAGGCCAACTCCCGCCGGTGATACCGCCACTTCAGTTCCCTGTGCAACTGAAATCACCCCATTTAAACCGCGTGAAATACCATAAGTTACGAGTGCGCGTTTTATACCTTGCTCAGTATAATTTTCCGCTGCGTTATCTAACCAGCTGGAATGTGATGCAAACACACTTATTAACAGAACAAGTGTAATTGATATTTTTTTTATTAAATCACTGTTCATTATCTGCTTTCTCTTTTTACGGATTTAGTAATCTATAAAATAACATAGCCTGCTATACCCGCTGCAAACAATGCCGCCGCTTCATACTATAAGCCAGCATTTGTTAGAAAGGGAAGGTGTAGATTTTAGTTTCTGTTATTAGACCAGAAGCGGCAGGTCAAAGACAAAAAACATTTGCGGTAAACAGCTTTTGCTTTTAAAGCTCGACTACAGGGTATTGGCAGACAATCTAAAACTAACAGATAATTTTCTCAGGACAAACTAAAGACCACATCAGATGATGTGGCTATTTTTTACACAAACAACTCAGCTCTGCTAACTACGATACATCTGATACTGCATTAAGGCCTCTTCAACCTTATTGTTGCCCAGATGGGACATCGACAGTTCATCCGTGTAACCTAACTCATGTTCTTCTATTGCATCAGGATGAATACGATAAACGCCTTTTCTAACTCGAAATAGATACTTTGTATGCGTCGCACTGTACTGGCCAGTTTCTATTACGGCCGCTGGCAGAAATGAATTAATATAGTCAGATTTCACATCTGTAAAATACGATTTAAACTGTTTTAGACTAACAACCACACCAAAGTCATCTACTTCTCCCAGCTCTCCACTGGACACTGCTTCCAGAAAACGATTTTTTAACGTCATTTACCCACACCATAAATGTTTGTTTATAATTAAACTCTTAATTAGAAGTAACTAATATTCAATATAACTGCTTTATTAAAAAAATAATAAATCAGTTATCCGGCCAGTCTACTGGCTCTTATTTTGCGTGAGTTTGAGAATCAGGTAAGCTTCTCTGATTTTTATAAACTGAGTACTATCTCCACCCTTATCTGGATGATAAACAGAAATCAGTTGCCTGTAGGCTTGCTCGATATGTTTCCAGCTTGCGTTAGATTCTAACCCAAATACCTGCAGCGAGTCTAGCCGTTTGTCATTTGCCTGCTGGTATTGATTGTGCTCTGCATAGCGGCTCCAGAAACACTTTAACAATGTCTCTACAGCCTGCTCATCAGTGCTGTGGTAGTTATCCCAGTCGAGGTAATACTGGCTTAGCGCTATGCCTGCCAGAATATCACTATCCTGGCATGACAGAAGCGTAACTACTGACTCCATATCCACAGCCTGTTCAACTGAAAGTTCTATTTTGAGCGATGAGATATACAGGGAATAACCTGAATCCATTACATCTTTTTGAATCTGATACAGAGCATTCATAACCACGAAGTTCTTGCGAAACAGACATAGCTCACTACTCTCGATAGTTGATTCCAGTGCCAGAACATAACCATCACCTTCTAGTAGCTTCATTAATTCATAGAGGCTTAACGATTGCTCAGCCTTTTTCAATATACCTAATACTGCCAGACATAATGGGTTATCAGTGTGCATATCAGATCTATAATAAACTCAGCAGGCTATTTAATTCAAAAAATAAAATTTTATGTATTAACTTAATGAGTGGTTTTTATTTTTAATAAAAAATTTATTTACATGCAAAACGTATCCCGGGCTTTTCTGGCTGAGGAAAATATTTTTAATAACTCATCCGCATCGGAGTTCTGTATGGCTTTCTTTAAATTATCTATTTCAGATTGATAATTTTGCATCATTGCCAGAATGGCTTCTGAATTAGTTATACAGATGTCTCGCCACATAACGGGGTCACTGGAAGCAATACGTGTGAAATCACGGAAACCTCCCGCTGCATACTTAAAGATTTCATCTACATCATCCACATTGTTCAGGCACTCTACTAACGCAAAAGCCAGCACGTGTGGTAAATGGCTGGTTCCTGCCAGTACAAGATCATGATGACGGGCACCCATTTCATCAACCTCTGCCCCGGCTGCTTCCCACATGGCGCGGACTTTTTGAATATCATCCGCTGAATTTTCTTCTATCGGGGTTAATATTACCCTGCGTTTTTCATACAGAGAATCAAATGCCGCTGCTGCACCAGAGCGTTCTGTACCCGCAATGGGATGTCCGGGAACAAACTGATTTTTTCTGCTACCTAAACTCTGTATAGCCGCATCAATAACAGCATGTTTAGCACTACCGCCATCTGTCACTATGGCATGTTTCTGTAAATGGGGTTGTATTTTTTTAAATACATCCGCCATTGCACTTAAGGGTACGGCGACAAAAACCATATCGGCATGGGCAACTGCTTTGGCATAATCTGTTTCATACTGATCAATCAAACCCAGTTGTCTGGCTTTCTGTAAATTTTCCAGGCCGCGACCTAATCCGGTCACCTGTTTGACATAACCCGCCTTCTTAAGTGCCAGCGATAAAGAGCCACCAATTAAACCCACACCAATAATACATAGATGATTTATCATTTAAAAGCCATCTCCTGACAGCACCTTTTCAAGTGCTGCTAACACCCGATCATTCTGCTGCTGATTACCTACGGTTATTCTTAAGTGATGCGGCATATTATAACTGGCAACCGGGCGCACAATAACACCCTCTCGTAATAAGGCCTCATATACGGGCATTGCAGCTTTATTCACATTAACGGCAATAAAATTAGCAATACTGGGTATGTATTCTAAACCCGAGGCACTAAACGCTTTTGCATATTGCTGTAAACCCCGGGCATTTAAAGTCGCACTACTGGCAACATGGGCCTGATCTTCTATAGCGGCTAAAGCCGCTGCCTGTGCTGGCATACTGGTATTAAATGGCTGCCTCACTCTATTTAGAATATCTGCAATATCAGGATGAGATATTGAATAGCCAATACGCAAGCCAGCCAGGCCATAGATCTTTGAAAAGGTTCTGGTAATTATTAAATTTTTAAACTGCTTTAATAAATTTTCTGTATCTGGCTTGAGCTCGTCTGGCATATATTCATAATAAGCTTCATCCAGCACCACCAGAACATGATCAGGAACCTTTTCAAGAAACCGGTTCAGCTCATCTAATTCAAACCAGGTGCCGGTTGGATTATTCGGGTTTGCAATAAAAACGACCCGGGTAGAACTGATAATCTGCTTATATATTGCAGACAGATCATGACCATAGGGCATTTTAGAATGATCAGCTGGAAAAGCACTGGCGATTCTTGCTTCGGCGCCCGCGGCCTGCACCACCAGCGGGTAAACCGCAAAAGAATATTCGGAATACACCGCAGACTTACCCGCAGTTAAAAAAGCTCGGCCGGTTAATTCAAGAATATCATTAGAGCCATTACCCAGGGTAATAGAGGACGGATCGACACGATGTTTTTCTGCCAGGGCCAGACTTAATTTGTGCCCTGCTCCATCTGGATAATAGTTAATATCGCCCATCACCGCCTGTGCCGCTTTTACTGCACTGGCACTGGGGCCTAATGGGTTTTCATTAGAGGCGAGCTTAATTGCATTGCTAATGCCCAACTCTCGTTCGAGTTCTTCGACTGGTTTACCCGGTTGATAGGGGTGTATTTTTTGTACGCCGGGTACGCTGTATTGCAGAAAATTATTCATAAAATTAAGTGTTGATATTTCCTGATATCTTTAATATTTTTATACCTCAGTCGCGGGCTAAAGATTACGACCGGCTTATCCGTGGTAATAAATATTTATTTAAGTATTGCTTTAGGGTAAGAACCTAAAATTCTAACCATTGCGGAATTATGTTCAATTTCAAGCAGTGCTTCAGCTAACGCCTTATCATTTTTATGGCCTTCAATATCAATAAAGAACACATATTCCCAGACACCCTTACGCGATGGACGGGATTCAATTTTACTCATACCAATACCTCTATCCGCAAGTGGTTTAAGCAAATGGTGTAAGGCGCCCACTTTATTACTGGTGGTGACTATAATAGATGTTCTATCATTACCACTGGGTGGAATTTCATTTTTGCCTATAACAACAAAGCGTGTTGTATTGTTCGGCTCATCTTCTATTTCAGGGCATAAAACAGGGACTTCATACAGTTCAGATGCCATTAAACCTGCAATTGCCGCCGCGCCTTTTTCCTTTTTAGCGATACGCACGGCTTCTGCATTACTGCGCACTGCATAATGTTCACTATTGGGTAAATTTGCATCCAGCCATCGTCGACATTGCGCCAGAGATTGCTGATGCGAATAAACTTTAGTAATTTTTTTAAGCTCAGTTTCAGTACTGATCAGGTTATGCTGTATTCTTAAATCAACTTCACCACTTATCTGTAATGAAGAATTGATTAACAAATCCAGAGTGTGTGCTATCACGCCTTCAGTTGAATTCTCTATCGGCGCCACACCAAAATGTGATTCTCCGATTTCGACAGACCTGAAAATTTCTTCGATATTATTAACTGGATGTTGTTCAATAGAGGCACCAAAATGTTTACAGGATGCAGCATGATTATAGGTGCCGGCAGGCCCCAGAAAAGCAACTTTAATGGGTTTTTCAAGTGCCAGACAGGAAGACATAATTTCACGAAATAAATGCGCCATGGCATCATTGCCTAATGGGCCCTGATTACGTTTTTTTATTTCAGTTAATACCTGAGCTTCACGCTCGGGGCGATAAAAATGCTCTGTTTCACCGGCATTTATTTTTATTTCAGCCACTTCCTGAGCGCATTGTGCACGCTGATTAATGAGCGATTGAATTTGCTTATCAATCGCGTCAATTTTATCTCTTATGCCTGATAGTTTATTTTGTTCGCTCATTCACTCTGCCCGTTTTTTTACCACAGAGGACACGCAGGCTTTTTATGTTTTCGCGCTACGCGCAAAAAACACTATTAAGCTTTCTCTGTGCCCTCTGTGGTAAACAGTCTTTAAATCAATCGCACAGATAATACACCATCGATAGTAGCAATTTTATCTATGGTTGCTTTATCTGGACTGGTTTCAATATCGATTAAAGTATAAGCCAGCTCATTGCGTGATTCATTTGCCATATGCAAAATATTTACACCAGAATCACCTAATTGATGTGATATTTTTGCCAGCATATCCGGGCTATTTGAATTTGAAATAGCCAATCTGAAATCACCCTGTCGTGCCAGTTTAATATTGGGAAAATTAACTGAGTTTTTAATATTGCCATTGCTTAAAAAATCTTTTAACTGATCGGCAATCATTTGTGCACAGTTATCTTCTGCTTCACCGGTCGATGCACCTAAATGCGGCAACGTGAAAACACCTGCATGACCTTTTACCTGATTTGATGGAAAGTCATTAACATAGGCATGTATTTTTCCAGACTTTATTGCTGCCAGTACTGCACTATCATCAACAATACCTTCGCGGGCAAAGTTAAGTATGACAGAACCATTTTTCATGGTGGCTAAACTTTCTGCATTTAAAAGATTACGTGTTGCATCTATCAGTGGCACATGAAATGTGACGAAATCGGCTTCACGAAACAACTCATCAGCACTGTCCATTTTTTTAACATTAGAAGATAACTGCCAGGCTGACTGAACGGTAATGGCAGGGTCGAAGCCTATTACATTCATACCTAATGTATCAGCTGCATTTGCCACCTGGGCACCAATTGCACCTAAGCCTATTACCCCCAGGGTTTTGCCCGGCAGTTCAAAACCTGCAAATTTTTTCTTACCGGCTTCAACGGCTTTGGTCACTTCTTCATCAGAACCCGATAATTCAGTTGTGTAGTTCCATGCTGGAATCAGGTTACGACAGGCCATTAACATACCTGCAATAACCAGTTCTTTTACTGCATTTGCATTGGCACCCGGTGCATTAAAAACTACGATGCCACGTTCAGACATTTTATCGACAGGTATATTATTTACACCCGCACCGGCACGGCCAATTGCTTTAACCGAACTTGCTACCGGTATATCATGCATTTTAAATGATCGCAGCATGATAGCATCGGGGTCGCTAATTTCTTCGCCAACCTGATATCCTTCTGCAGTTAGTTTGTCCAGACCTAAAGGTGAAATTGCATTGTAGGTTTTTATGTTAAACATTATTAATCCTAATTTTTGTATTGCCATATAATATGTGGGATCTTTGCACTCTTTCAGGTTATTTAAAAACCAGAATAGTGTTGTTATTGCCGAATATTTCTATCGGCAATTTAGTGCAAAGCCGCTGCATTACCGGCAAAAAAATTCGCGGTATAAGCTTTTATTATATTATTTTAAGCGTTATTTTTTTCAAACTCTTTCATATAATCAATCAGGGCGTCGATACCGGCTTCAGGCATGGCGTTATAAATACTGGCTCGCATACCACCAATCGATCTGTGGCCTTTCAGGGTATTTAAACCGGCTTTGGCTGCGCCTTCCAGAAATACACTATCAAGAGCGGCATCGTCTAATATAAAGGGCACATTCATTAATGAACGACAATCCACATCAACCGGGTTTGAATAAAAAGCTGATTCATCGATTACTGCATATAACTTAGCTGCTTTACGACGATTGATTTCCTCTAATGCCCTGATACCACCATTCTGTTTAATTCTGTCAAATACCAGGCCAGCAATATACCAGCTGTAAGTGGCGGGGGTGTTATACATTGAATCATTGTCTGCCATGATTTTGTAATCGAGCATGGCTGGCATTCCATCAATGCATTTACCAATTAAATCATCTCTAACAATGACAACGGTTAAACCCGCACAGCCGATATTTTTTTGTGCACCGGCATAAATAATACCGTACTTACTCACATCAATTTGTTTCGATAGAATATTCGATGACATATCTGCAACCAGAGGCAGATCTGTTTCTGGAACAAAAGAAAATTCAACACCAACGATGGTTTCATTGGGTGTGTAATGCAGGTAAGCTGCATCTTTATTTAAATTCCATTTTGACTGTTCTGGCACGGTTGTAAATTTAGAATCTTCTGAAGATGCCGCAATATTAATATCTCCATATCGTTTTGCTTCGACAATCGCTTTTTTAGACCACTGCCCCGTGAGTATGTAATCGGCTTTACGATTTGAACCCATCAGGTTAATAGCCACGGCAGCAAACTGTGTAGATGCACCGCCCTGCATAAATAATACTTTATAGTTATTCGGAATATTCATGATTTCACGCAGATCAGCCTCCGCTTTTTCTGCGATTGACATATAGACTTTACCACGATGAGACATTTCCATTACGGACATGCCTGTGCCCTGCCAGTCGAGCATTTCTGCCTGTGCCTGTTTTAGAACTTCTTCTGAGATACACGCGGGCCCTGCACTAAAATTATAAACTCGGCTCATTGCCTTTTTCACCTTAATTTTTTAAATTTACTAAATTATGCCCGTTAAAACATAAACTTTTATTTCTACAACTCTTTTCACGAGCTGCAGCCTGCTACTGTAATATAATCTGCTTCTGCAGGAGCGAATGTTAGATCACGTTGAATTATTAGACTGATTCTGGTTCTATTTCTTCTTCAAATTCTGGGTCAGCCAGTAACTCAATGCGTTCTAGCTCAACTAGCTTCTCATTTTCTGAGAGACGGATTAACCGCACACCCTGAGTGTTTCTACCCATGATTCTGACTTCTTCAACACTGGTTCGAATCAGTGTGCCGCCATCAGAAATCATCATAAATTCATCTGTTTCAGCAACCTGAACCGCACCGACTACCTCACCATTTCGATCGGACGTCTGGATAGAGATTACGCCCTGGCCACCTCGACCTTTACAGGCATACTCAGTGGTTGCGGTACGCTTACCATAACCTTTTTCAGTGGCGGTTAAGATAGATGCATTTTCATCTACCACTATCAGACTAATCAGTTTCTGACCATCTTTCATGCGAATACCTCGCACACCAGCGGCCGTTCGACCCATGGCACGAACATTGGTTTCATTAAAACGAATTGCCTTGCCGGAGCTGGCCATTAACATAATGTCTTTTGTGCCATCGGTGAGGGCAACATCCACCAGCAAATTATCATCGCGTAAATCCAGCGCAATAATGCCGCCGGCACGTTGGTTAGAAAATGCGGTTAATGGTGTTTTCTTAACCGTGCCGGAACTGGTCGCCATAAAGATAAAGTGATCTTCGTCGTATTCACGAATCGGCAATACAGCATTAATCCGCTCACCCTCTTCCAGAGGTAATAAATTCACCAGTGGCTTGCCCCGCGAACCCCGGCTTGCCTGTGGTAGCTGATAAACCTTAATCCAGTAAACCTTACCCCGGCTGGAGAAGCATAATAAGGTGTCGTGGGTATTGGCAATAAACAATTTATCAATGAAGTCTTCTGTTTTCATGCGGGTTGCCGATTTACCCTTGCCGCCACGTTTCTGGGCACTGTATTCAGACAGCACCTGTGACTTGGCATAACCCTCATGGGAGAAGGTCACTAGCACATCTTCTTCGGTAATTAAATCTTCTAAGCTCAGATCTAACTGGCTTTCCATTATTTCCGAACGACGTTCATCGCCGAAGTCTTCCTTAATTTGCAGCAGTTCTTCACGAATCACTTCCAGCAACCGATCAGGGCTTGCCAGTATTTCTATTAATGCTTTAATTACATCCAGTATCTCACTGAATTCATTAATAATTTTATCCTGTTCCAAACCGGTTAAACGATGCAGTCTTAATTCAAGAATGGCCTGTGCCTGAGCTTCAGATAAATAATATCCACCCTCACGCATACCAAACTCATCCTGCAAATAATCAGGTCTTGAGGCCTGTGCTCCTGAGCGACTCAACATATCTGAAACCATACCGAGTTGCCATGAGCGGGAGATTAAACCGGCTTTAGCCTCGGCCGAGTTTTTAGATGCTTTTATAAGCTCGATAATTTCATCGATATTGGCCAGTGCAACCGCCAGGCCTTCCAGCACATGGGCGCGTTCACGGGCTTTACGTAATTCATAAATCGTGCGGCGGGTAACCACTTCACGGCGATGACGAACAAAAGCTTCAACAATCTGTTTAAGGTTTAACAGCTTTGGCTGGCCATCAACCAGCGCCACCATATTAATGCCGAACACCGTTTGCATTGAGGTCTGCTTATACAGATTATTAAGAATAACCTCAGCCACATCGCCCCGGCGAACTTCAATGACGATGCGAATTTCAGACGTCGATTCATCCCTTATTTCAGTGATGCCTTCTATCTTTTTTTCTTTAACCAGCTCTGCAATACGTTCGATCAGACGCGCTTTGTTTACCTGATAGGGTAATTCATGCACCAGAATTTTCTGTCTGCCATTTTCAGCCGTTTCAATGGAGGTGCGCGAGCGCATAAACATACGGCCACGGCCAGTACGGTAGGCTTCGCGAATGCCCTTGGTGCCATTAATAAAAGCCGCCGTCGGTAAATCTGGCGCAGGGATATAATCCATTAAGCTTTCGATATCTATCTCTGGGTTATTAATGAGAGCAATACAGGCATCGATTACCTCATTTAAATTATGTGGTGGGATATTGGTCGCCATACCCACCGCAATACCCGCCGACCCATTAACCAGCAAGGCTGGAATTCTTGTAGGCATAACCGTAGGTTCGCTTTCTGAACCATCATAGTTATCTGCAAAATCAACGGTTTCCTTATCTAAATCAGCAAGGATCTGGTGTGCAATTTTGTCCATGCGCACTTCGGTATAACGCATCGCAGCAGGTGAATCACCATCGACAGAACCGAAATTACCCTGGCCATCCACCAGCATATAACGCATGGAGAATGGCTGGGCCATACGTACAATGGTGTCATACACCGCAGTATCACCATGTGGGTGATATTTACCAATAACGTCACCTACCACACGGGCAGATTTTTTATAGGGCTTATTCCAGTCATTACCCAGCACGGACATCGCATAAAGCACACGACGGTGAACCGGTTTTAGACCATCTCTTACATCGGGAAGTGCCCTGCCGACAATTACGCTCATGGCGTAATCGAGGTAGGACTGGCGCATTTCATCTTCTAAATTGACGGGGACTATTTCTTTGGCGAATTCGGCCATAAAGTGCTTCTTTTATCCGTTATATTCGGGTTATTTTAAAAAACTACCAACGGTAGCCATTAAGGGTTTTTCTCTGTTCTGGTGCATATGGATTAAAAACAAATAACAACTAAATCATTGATATATCAGTAAAAACTGGAATTAGTAATGATTTGCATCATCCCCGGGTGCTTTTCGGAGATCCAGTGAGCTGAGATATATCATACACCTCTAAATTCTCGGCCCAATGCGTTCAAACACGGAGATTCAGGAAGACAGAGCCTGTCATTGTTCAGTTTTATCTTTATTTATGCATATAGACCGGAGTAGTGCCCCATAAAGCCCGAAATATTACCATAAATCAGGGACTAACGGTAATTTGAAACATACGGTTTTATACCCGTATAAACGTTTGAAATGGCTGCTGTTTATACCAGCGAAGCGCCCGACAGCGGGGGATGATTGTTTGCAAAACCATGATTCTGGCGTAAACAGTATTTCAACCATTTACATAAAAAGCGGTTCAACTGCCATTTTTCTCTTAGTGCATCTGCAGGCAGATGATCTAATACCAGTCGACCATGATGTAATTTACCTGACATAACTTCGGCTAAGCCTGCATCATGATATATTCTAATTTTCAGATTTGGCTCCAGTCTTGATTCTCTGTTTTCAGTAAAGCAGTAACTCAACCTCAGTGTTGTAGTGAATTTGCTGCGCTCAATAATTTTTAAGTGTAAATCCAGATGGCCGGCAGATTTCGAAATAGCGACTGTTTTCATCTGCTGTATATCTGGAATCAACTTGCGCAACTTAATAAAATTATCTTCATACATATCCATCAGGCTAACAAAATCGCCCGGCAGCACATCTTCACAGCCATACTGGCTGGTTTTCTGTACACAGGTTTCTAATAACTTATTCATAAACTTAGCTTAGCATGATCATCAGCCAAAAAACTCTCAACTTTAAATGCTTGCGTACAATATCTCAGTTTCGATTAAATTCCTTCAACTTTTATTCGAATCCGCAATTGCCTGAATTTCTCACCATCAATATTATCTTTAAATAAAATCACATTAGTCGTTTTATTATTATCAAGTTTAAAATTAAGCACTGCAAAAAACGAAGTCACAACACTGCCACTACGTAGCTTTGCTTTTTGTTGCAGATTATCCTGTGTTATTAACCAGCACCCATCTGTCTGCCATTGTAAATTTCGTCCGACATTATTTTTTAAAGAATCAAGCAGCAGAAATAGCAGCATCGCTGATAAAAAAATAGTCGAAAAAGGGTAAAAATAGTTAAGCTGTAAAATGGATAGAAATACGAGAAACGCACAAATTACGACAATGCGCAGATACGTTTTAGAAGGTTTAACTTCAAACAGTAGTTGACTGGCGTATTGTCTGGACAAGTTCTGAGATGCTGTTATCGGATGATTCCATATGGCCTAAAAATAAATCAAATAAAAGCTGATCTGGATAATCCAGTAGCTGATCAAATGTGTTTTTCTGGCCAGCACTTAATTGCACGTACTGTTTATCTACAAAGTTATTTAACAGTATATCAAGCTCAAGCATACCCCGGCGACAGCGCCAGCGGAGTTTTGAGTTGAGCTGACTGGGCATTGATGTTTCAGTGTTCATAAAATATTATCATTATTCGGTTTAAATTTTTTATACTCATTAATTTTAAAAAGATTTTTTCACCATCATTTTTTTAATTTCACCTATCGCTTTAGTCGGGTTTAAATCTTTGGGGCAGACCTGCACACAGTTCATAATTGTATGACAACGAAACAGTTTGAACGGATCATCCAGTGCCTGCAGGCGTTCTTCGGTTGCCTGATCCCGTGAGTCACTGATAAAGCGCGCCGCCTGTAATAATGCTGCCGGGCCTAAAAATTTATCCGGGTTCCACCAGAAAGAAGGGCACGAAGTTGTGCAGCAGCCACACAAAATACATTCATACATACCATCCAGTTTTTCTCGCTCATCTGGCGATTGCAGTAATTCAACTTCGGGCAATGGATCTTTAACATCGAGGTAGGGTTTAACATCACGATACTGTTTATAAAACTGATCCATATCTACAATTAAATCGCGAATTACGGGCAGACGCGGCATCGGCCGAATTTCTACCGGCTGTTTTAAGTCTGTCAGCGGAGTGATACAGGCCAGCCCATTGCTGCCATTTATATTCATACCATCCGAGCCACACACCCCTTCTCTGCAGGAACGCCTGAAGCCCAGAGATGGATCCTGTTCTTTTAATAATAATAAAGCATCAAGCAACATCATATCCGATGTAACATTATCTAACTGATAATCTTGCATATAGGGTTTTTTGTCTGTTTCCGGGTTGTATCTGTAAATGCGAAATCGCATAACTTTTACCTTATGTTTTTTTACCGCGAGAACACGAAGGTGCGCAGAGAAAAATGTATGACATGCACAATGCACCGAAGCTGCATAAATAAAAAACTCTGCGTATCTCTGCGTCCTCTGCGGTAAACAAGTTTTTAATAAACCCGAGGTTTGGGTGGAAAACTCGCCACCGACATAGGTTTGGTTCTTACCGGTTTATAATCTAATTTACGCTCTTCGCTTGTGTAAAGTGTATGTTTCATCCATTGTTTATCATCACGCTCGGTATAGTCTACTCTTGAATGTGCGCCCCGACTTTCCGTACGTGCTGCGGCTGAATAGACAGTGGCTAATGCAACATCCATTAAATTTTCTAACTCTAACGCTTCCACTCTTGCGGTATTAAATAAATCAGAGTGATCTGTAATTTTTGCGTGTTTTAAGCGCTCTGCTAATTGCGATACTTCTGCCACACCCTTATCTAAAACATCCTGGGTTCTAAACACGCCACAGTTATCTTCCATGGCTATCTGTAAATCGCGGCGAATATCATCGACAGATTCGCCGCCATCCGCTGTATCATCCCAGCGATGCAATCTAGTATAAGCCTGTTTAATACTGTTTTCATCCAGCGCCTTATGAAACCGATTTTCTTTTAAATATTGAATAATATGATTTGCAGCGGAGCGACCAAACACCAGGATATCCAGTAAGGAATTTCCGCCTAAACGATTTGCACCATGCACTGAAACACAGGCACATTCACCCGCTGCATATAACCCACTAACCGGTTCTTCCGGAGTATCTTTAACCGGTATTACCACCTGCCCCTGTCGGTTAGTTGGAATGCCACCCATTGTATAATGTGCCGTTGGGTAAACTGGTATCGGTTGTTTCGCCGGGTCTATTCCTAAAAAGGTAATGCAGGTTTGACGAATGCCCGGCAACCTTGACTGCAATACATCTTCTGGCAGGTGATCCAGTTTTAACATCACATGACCTTTATCCGGGCCGCAACCCCGACCTTCCTTGACTTCGGTGAAAATCGATCGACTCACCACATCACGTGAGGCTAAATCTTTTGCCGAGGGTGCATAACGTTCCATAAAACGCTCACCTTCTGCATTAACTAAATAACCGCCCTCACCCCGCGCACCTTCAATAATTAACATACCCCGCCCGGCAATACCGGTAGGATGAGACTGAAGAAATGCCATATCCTGTAATGCCACTCCGGCACGTAATGCCATGC
>QIDK01000013.1 GCA_003228405.1 Gammaproteobacteria bacterium
CAGATGATTAACCTAAAAATTTTGCGTTCATTCGCGTTCATTTGCGGACAAACTGCTTTTGCTTTTAAACACCTCAAACAACTCATCCCAGTTAGTCGGCATATTAACCCCATGGGCCTGTCGCAATATTTCAATATACTCACTGCGCGGAATCATTGCCGCACCAAGCCGTTCTAAATGTTCCGTATGCACCTGAGAATCAATTAACTTAAAACCATGCTGCTGCAGAAACTGGCATAAATATACCAGCGCAATTTTAGAGGCATTACTCTCCCGGCTAAACATCGATTCACCACAAAATACCTGGCCTGTGTGAATACCATATAAACCACCCACCAGTTCATCACCCTTCCAGCACTCAATGCTATGGGCGTGACCCGCATGGTGCATATTGATATAAGCCTGCAGCATTTCTTCAGAAATCCAGGTGCCTGGCTGGTCTTTACGGGGTTGATTCGCACAGAGTGAAATGACCTGTTCAAAGGCCGTATCCATACGAATTTGAAAAGGTTTATTTCTTACATTTTTTGCCAGACTGCGGGAAATTTTCAACTCTTCTGGAAACAGTACAAAACGTGGATCAGGCGACCACCATAAAATGGGTTCGCCCGGGCTATACCAGGGAAAGATGCTCTGTTGATATGAATTGAGCAGGCGCTCAACAGAAAGATCTCCGCCCACTGCTAATAAACCATCGGGTTCAGAGAGGGCTGATTCCACTGGCGGAAAGCCTGTAGATGAATGATTGTCTAACCAATGTAATGGGATCATTAGCGAAGTGTAAGAGAACTGCTACACTCAGACAATAAGAATAATTTTACCGGGTAGTTATAATGCTAGAAAAATCCCTGTCTGAGCTTTATGTGCTGATGGTAGAACCCTCTAAATCACAGGCTAAATTTATTCACCGGGAATTAAAAGCGGCGGGTATTACCCATTTTGATATAGCGATTGATGGTCAATCTGCGCTGGAAACCATGTCTCAGTTTAAACCGGATTTAGTGATAAGTGCCATGCATTTGCCCGATATGACCGCTACCGATTTAGTGCACCAGATACGCAGTAATGCAAACCAGATGGATGTGGCCTTTATGCTGATCTCCAGCGAAACCGGATTTAATTATATTGACCCGATTAAACAGGCAGGGGTTTCGGCTATATTGCCCAAACCTTTTAAATCAGAGCAGTTAAAACGCGGTTTATATAATACGCTGGATATTCTCAATCCGAGCGCCCTGAATTTAGAAGATTTTCATGCAGAAGATTTAAAAGTCTTAATTGTTGATGACAGTAAGATGGCCAGAAATTACATTAAACGAATATTAAAGGGGCTGGGCATAGTAAATTTTACCGAAGCGGATGATGGTGTTAGTGCCGTACCGATTCTTGAGGAACATTTTTTTGATCTTGTAGTAACCGACTACAATATGCCACAGATGGATGGCAAGGCGCTGTTAGAACATATTCGCAGCAGTAGTAATCAACGCTCAATTCCCGTATTGATGGTGACCTCAGAAGATAATCAGAGCAGTCTGGCCGCAGTAGAGCAGGCTGGTGTTTCTGGAATTTGCGATAAACCTTTTGAGAGTGATACTGTGCGGGCGATGATTCAGAATATGCTGGCTGATGTTTGAAAATAGTCTTAAGTCTTAAGTCGTAAGTCGTAAGTCGTAAGTCGTAAGTCACAGGCAAAAACAAACAGGCGCAGCCTGGCCGCTTTGATTTACGACTTACGACTATTTTTCATATATAATCCCCCGTTTTCAAATACAAAACTAAACCAGAAATGTATAAACACATCAAACACTCCGGCCGCTGGCTGATTTCACATAAAGACTGGAAGGCTAACCTGGTGTTTATGTTCGGTGGAGCTCTGGTGGGGCTGGTGGCTGTGTTTATGGCCATATCCAGCGAATGGGCTAACCATAGCTTTTCTAATATAGTTGAAAAAAATAGTTATTACCCTTTTATTATTTCTCCATTAGGCCTGATTTTAGTCGTTTATCTCACCCGGAAAATTTTCCCGGGTGCAGAAGGCAGCGGTATTCCACAGGTGGTGGCAACGCTTGAGCTCGGCCATGAAAAAGAACGCAGCGTTTTACTGAGCATACGCATTGCCGCAGGCAAGGTGTTGCTGTGCATTATGGGTCTGCTTAGCGGGGCATCCATAGGCCGTGAAGGCCCCACGGTTCATGTGGGGGCTGCAATTATGTATTCAATGCGCCGCTTTGTGCGTTTTCGTTTATATGATATGGAGCGGGTGTTAATAATAGCGGGGGGTGCCGCAGGAGTGTCCGCTGCGTTTAATACACCATTGGCGGGTATAGTGTTTGCCATTGAAGAGTTGAGTCGATCATTTGAAGTGCGCACCCGGGGTTTATTGCTGGTGTGTGTTGTGGTCGCTGCAATAGTGGCGATTGCTATTTTAGGTGATTATACTTATTTTGGAAAAACCAGTGCAACAATTGAACTGAAAGATGCCATTGTGCCGGTATTAGTTTGCGGAATAATGTGTGGCCTGTCAGGCGGGGTATTTAGCCTGGCACTTATCCACGGTAGCCGCTGGGTCTCTCCGTTTCGAAGTAAAAACCCTTATGTAGTTGCTACTCTTTGTGGTTTTGGTATTGCTATTATTGGTTATTACTCTGGCAACTTAACCTATGGCAGTGGTTACGAGCAGGCACAGGCCATTATGAATAACACCGGTGAAATCGGTTCTGAATATGGCTACCTAAAATTGCTGGCAACCATTGTGTCATATTTAAGTGGTATACCCGGTGGAATTTTTGCGCCATCATTAGCAACCGGTGCGGGAATGGGTGTGCATATTTCAGAATGGCTGGTTGCTTATTCCTATGGCGCTATTATTTTATTTTCTATGGTGGGTTACTTTGCCGGTGTTGTGCAGGCACCAATAACAGCCTTTGTGATTGTAATAGAAATGACTGATCAGCATGAATTGATTATACCTTTAATGGTTACTGCATATATCGCCACGGGCATATCAAAATCAATTTGCAAAACGCCCATCTACAGTACTCTGGCAGATAATTTTTTACCGGAAGATAAAAAGTTGCATGGTAAAAATTAAAGACTAAAAGTGATTAACCTCAGAAGCTGAGGCATCCCCATAAAATAGTCTTAAAAATTAAAAGATAAAAGAAAAAGAAAAAGAAAACGCGAATGAACACAAAAAATAATAATTAAGCCTTATCCCAGGGGTTTCAGTCTTTTTCACAGTAAACTTTTTAAAACTAATTTATGCTGGTGTTCCAATATCTGCTCTACTGAACTTTTTCTTTTTTTGCGTACATTCGTGTTTATTTGCGTTTTCTTTTATATTTTTTGATTTTAATGACTATTCCGTGAGGTTGTTTCAGCTTCTGATGTTATTACTATTTTATTTTATTCAATAGCCCTAAATGGCGAAGAGGCCGCTAATTGTTTGCCATATTCTTCTAATGCGAGTGACTCCCTGTCTAGATGTTGCAGTAGAATACGCTTAAATTCCGGGTGAAAAACCTGATGAGCAGACCAGGTTTTAACCGGTAAAAAACCACGTGATATCTTATGTTCACCCTGGGCGCCGGGTTCAAATGTTTTTAAACCATGTTTAATACAATACTCAATACCCGTGTAATAACAAACTTCAAAGTGCAGGCTGTCATAGTTTTCATAACATCCCCAGTGCCGGCCATATAAAGTGTCTTTTCCCAGAATACAGATAGCGCCTGCGACTATTTCATCTTTGTGAAAGGCAAAAATAACCAGTAAGCTGTCGGCTATTGATTTGAAAAAATCCAGGCTGAGTGTGGGTGATCCGGATTTTTTCATAAAGGTAATTTGATAAAAATAATAAATTTTTTCCCATTGGGTTTTATCAAGCTCAGATCCTTTAAAGGTTTTAATATTAATTCCCTGATCGCTGACTTTACGCCTTTCCTGTTTTATGTTTTTGCGTTTTTTTGGTTTTAATAAACTTAGAAACTCATCAAAGCTTTTATAGTGATTGTTTTTCCAGTGAAACTGATAGTCAAATCTTTGTAGCTCGGTAAATTGCCTGAGAATTTCAAAATCTTCTTTTAAATTAAATAGCCAGTGAGTGCTGGAGTAACTGTTTTTTGCAGAAAAATCCAGGGCAAATTTAATTAAGGTTTTCTTGATTTCAGGGTCGTTATTTCGGCTTAAAATTCTTGGCCCCTGACAGGGGGAGTAGGGGATAGAAATAACCAGCTTTGGATAATATTCCAGCCCTGAGCGTTGATAAGCATCGGCCCAGGCCCAGTCGAAAACAAATTCACCATAGGAGTTGTGTTTTTCATATGCAGGCATAGCACCAATTAATTCATTGTCAGCTGAGTGAATTAAAAAGTATTTTGCAAACCAGCCAAATTTTTCAAGGCATTGACCGGTTTCGAAGGCGAGCAGGAATTCGTGCTGGATAAAAGGATTGCAGTTACCCGCGAGGGCATTCCATTGTTGTGCAGGAATGTTTTTAAGTGATTCACATATGCTGAGTTGCATGAGTGTATTCATCGTCAGCTAAAGCTAACTCCCACAGCTGTTTGCACTTGTAGGAGCGAGCTTTAGCTCGCGATGGAATGTGTTAGCCATCTAATTCATCTAAAAACTTTTCAGCATCCAGCGCCGCCATGCATCCCGCACCAGCAGAAGTTACCGCCTGTTTATATACCTGATCGGCGACATCCCCTGCTGCAAAAATACCGGGAACTGAAGTTGCAGTGGCATTACCTTTAATACCGGCCTGCACTGTAATATAACCATTATCCATATCCAGCTGGCCTGCAAAAATACTGGTATTGGGTTTATGGCCAATGGCAATAAATACACCGGCTAAGTCAATATCTTTCGTACTGTCATCTTTGGTGCTTTTAATGCGAATGCCGGTTACGCCTGTGTTATCACCCAGGATTTCATCTAATGTGTTATCCCACTCAATGGTTACATTGCCATTTTCTGCACGGTCTTTTAAGCGATCGGCCAGAATTTTTTCAGAACGGAACTGGTCACGTCTATGCACAATGGTGACATGGTCTGCAATATTGGCAAGGTACAGGGCTTCTTCAACTGCGGTATTGCCGCCGCCAATAACCGCTACCTTTTGCCCACGATAGAAAAAGCCATCACAGGTTGCACAGGCAGAAACGCCCTTGCCTTTGAAGGTTTCTTCAGATTCCATGCCTAAATACATGGCACTGGCACCGGTGGCGATAATGAGAGCATCACAGGTGTAGGTGTGTGAGTCGCCGATAAGTGTAAACGGGCGTTCACTCAGTTGAGTGGTGTGGATATGATCAAAAATAATTTCAGTACCAAAACGTTCCGCGTGGGCTTTCATGCGCTCCATGAGTTCAGGCCCCTGAACGCCTTCATTATCACCGGGCCAGTTATCAACTTCTGTGGTGGTGGTTAGCTGTCCGCCCATTTCCATGCCAGTGACTAATACCGGGTTTAAGTTCGCGCGTGCAGCATATACCGCTGCAGAGTAGCCCGCAGGGCCAGAACCCAGAATCAGTAGTTTGCAATGCTTGGTGTCGCTCATATATGTTCTCCAACGTGGGCTCAATAAATTTGGCGGTATTCTAGCAATTTAAGTTGTAAGTCGTAAGTCATAACTCATATGTCTTTGCGCTTTTTATCTTTTGACTTAGGATATGTGACTTAATGACTTAGGACTATACTTATATAGATGAAGATAGGAGTCCCCAAAGAAACAAAAGTTCTGGAAGGCCGGGTTGCTTTAATCCCTGAAGCCTGTGCCGCATTAATTCGGCAGGGTAATCAGGTATTTATTGAAACAGGCGCCGGTGAGCCAAGCGGATATAAAGATGAGCAATACAGTGCCCATGGGGTGGTGGTTATGCCGGGTGCGGCTGAGCTGTATGCAGCAGCCTGTTTGATCGTTAAAGTCAAAGAACCGATTGAATCTGATTTAAGCTATCTACGCCAGCCGCATATTCTGTTTTGTTACCTGCATCTGGCGGCTAATCTGCCACTTACCCGGCGGCTCTGTGAAATTGGCCTGACGGCCATTGCATTTGAGACTGTCACAGATGAAGCCGGCAGCCTGCCCCTGCTTAAACCCATGAGTGAAATTGCCGGTATTCTGTCGATTCAAATTGGCACCCATTTACTGCACCAGCCTCAGGGAGGGAAGGGCCTGATGCTGGGTGGTTTATCAATGACAGAGCCGGGGCATGTAGTGGTACTGGGTGCGGGGGTAGCGGGTAGTGCGGCGGCAAAACAGGCAGCGGCCATGGGAGCAAGAGTCACCGTGATTGATCGGGATGAATCTCGTTTTTCCATTTTGAGTCAGGCGCATGCAAATATCAGTGGTGAGCTATCATCTGAAATTAGCATTGCCCAGGCGGTTAATGGGGCAGATTTACTGGTGGGTGCGGTGTTATTGCCGGGCCTGCACGCACCCAGGCTGGTGACCGAATCACAGGTAAAGTGCATGCAACCCGGCAGCGTGATTATTGATATCTCGGTAGATCAGGGCGGCTGTATTGAAACTATTCGGGCAACGGATTATCAGAATCCAACCTACTTCAAGCATAATATTCTGCATTTCGGGGTCACAAATATGCCGGGAGCCGTGCCCAGAACTGCATCCCAGGCCCTTTCTGCGGTGATTCTGCCCTATGTTCAGTGTCTGTGTGGTGATAACTGGCAGCAGCATAAGAGTCTGCAAAATGGTATTAATGTGCGAGATGGGGAAATTGATAATCCATTAATAATACAGGCGTTAAAACAGTAAACTGTGGATCAGGTAAAGCGAGGTACAGCAGCTGTTACTAGCCTGGTTGATGCACTTTGCCTGATCCACCCTACAGAGTTTTGCATTAAGCTGGTATAATTCAGCAATTATAAAAATACTTATTTAATCAAGCAATTGCACAACAATAACGAGGGCTTAACACCTTGCCACAGGCACGCCGCAAGAAAGAAGAGAAGCCGCTATCCGGACTCACCATCCATATAAGTCGAGGCTTAAGAGAAGCCGCTCTATTTATTCTGCTGGCTATTTCACTATTTATTCTCACGGCTCTTATTACCCATGACATCCAGGACCCTGGCTGGTCTTACACCGGCCCATCCACCAGCATCAATAATCTGGCGGGTGTAATGGGAGCCTGGTTTTCAGATGTGCTGTATCTTCTGTTCGGCTATCTCAGCTTTCTGTTTCCGCTAATGATCGCCTATAGCGGCTGGCTGGTGCTGCGAGGGCGCACCGATGATGGTGAAATCGATTTCCATGTGCTGGGAATTCGCTGGCTCGGTTTCTTTATGACGCTGGCATCTGGCTGTGCCCTGGCCAGCCTGCATTTTGTGATTTCGCCGGATATACTGCCACTGGATGCGGGGGGTATTCTCGGTCGCTGGATAGGCGATGGTATGGCTGCAAGCATGGGTGTGCTGGGTTCTACACTTATACTGCTGGCGGTATTTTTAGCCGGAATCACCGTATTTAGCGGCCTGTCCTGGTTAGGCCTGATGGATATTATTGGTGAAGGCCTGCTCAGAACTTTTGACTGGACGCGTTCAAGAATAGCCATCTATAAAGAAACCCGAGAACAGAAAAAAGAAGGTGATGCTGCACGGGAGACCCGTGAAAAAGTAATTAAAGCCGAAACTAAAAAGAAGCAGGCCCGTAAAACTCCGGTACGCATTGAGCCGGTTATAAATAAGGTTGAAGTCAGTGAGCGGCATTCCAGAGAAAGCCAGATTTCCTTATTCGATGATGAATCTGCCGCTAATACAGAGCTGCCCCCCTTACGCTTGTTAGATGAAGCTGTTCGTTCCGGCAAAGGCCTGTCCACCGATGCACTTGAAGCCCTGTCTCGACTGGTTGAAATCAAACTAAAAGATTTTAATATCGACGTTGAAGTAATGGCGGTGCATCCGGGGCCGGTGATTACCCGCTTTGAAATGCAGCCCGCGCCAGGCATTAAGGCAAGTAAAATTACCGGGCTTTCAAAAGATTTAGCCCGCTCATTATCGGTGCAATCTGTGCGGGTGGTAGAAGTTATTCCGGGTAAAACCTATGTCGGTCTGGAAATTCCCAATGAGCATCGAGAGATTGTTTCATTAAGTGAAGTTTTAATGTCCAAAGCGTTCGATAAATCTGCATCACCTTTAACTGTTGCCCTGGGTAAAGATATTTCCGGTCAGCCTCTGGTGGCAGATTTAGGCAAAATGCCCCACCTGCTGGTAGCGGGTACCACAGGTTCAGGTAAATCTGTAGGCATTAATACCATGCTAGTGAGTCTGCTTTATAAGAGTAGCCCGGAACAGGTGCGGCTGATTTTAATCGACCCTAAAATGCTTGAGCTCAATGTGTATGATGACATTCCCCACCTGCTTACGCCGGTGGTAACGGATATGAGCGAAGCGGCAAATGCATTGCGCTGGGCTGTCGGTGAAATGGAAAATCGATATAAATTAATGGCCTCTTTAGGGGTGAGAAATATTACCGGCTATAATCGCAAGGTTTCTGATGCGATTGAAGCAGGCGAGCCGATTAAAGACCCGCTGTTTGTAAAAGATGAATTACTCGGTGTCGATGAAGAAGCACAGGATTTAAAATCGCTGCCCTTTATAGTTATAGTGGTCGATGAATTTGCCGATCTGATTATGGTAGTCGGTAAAAAAATCGAAGAGTTGATTGCCCGTTTAGCACAGAAAGCACGCGCCTCGGGCATACATTTAATTCTGGCAACCCAGCGGCCCTCGGTTGATGTGATAACAGGTCTAATTAAATCAAATATTCCCAGCCGAATTGCATTTCAGGTATCATCAAAAGTAGATTCAAGAACGATTCTCGATCAAATGGGTGCAGAGCAATTGCTTGGTCACGGTGATATGCTGTATCTAAATGCAGGGCAGAGTATTCCCGAGCGGGTGCATGGAGCATTTGTAGATGATCACGAAGTACATGCGGTGGTTAAACATCTCAAACAGCAGGCTAAACCCAATTACATTGCAGATTTAATTAATGATAACAGTGATTTAATCAAGCTGCCCGGAGAAGGTTCGTCGGCATCAGATGCCAGTGCAGAAAGTGATGTGCTTTATGATGAGGCGGTAAAAATTGTCACCGAATCGGGTAAGGCCTCTATTTCCTATGTGCAGAGGCGCTTAAAAATTGGTTATAATCGTGCCGCGCGTATGGTCGAAGATATGGAAGCGGCAGGGGTGGTTAGTTCGATGCAGTCAAATGGTCAGCGAGAAGTGCTGGCGCCGCCACCTCCAGAAATGTAAATTCATTCGACTTTTAGTAATAAATATGCAGGTGCTGCATCAGCTGCGCAAAAAAGATCATCTACAAAGTAATACAGGTTTATTTAATCATGCTAAAAACACTAACAACTTTGTTTTTGTTGCTTATTTTATCCAGTGCCAATGCGAAAGAAATTTCCACCCAGCTAAAACTGGAAAAATTTCTCGATAATACAAAAAGTTTATCTGCACGTTTCCAGCAAAAACTGGTGGATCAATATGGTTTTCTGTTACAGCAGTCTGCCGGTAGTTTAAGTATGCAACGACCGGGTAAATTTCGCTGGGATTATATTTTACCCTACCCACAAAATATTATATCCAATGGCAAAAAAATATGGATATATGATTCAGAATTAGAACAGGCCAATGTACGCCCCTATAGTCAGTTGCTGGCATCATCACCTGTTAATTTGCTGGATAAAAATCAGAAACTGGATATAGAATTCATTGTAAAACCCATGCCTTCAAATAAAGATCAGGACTGGATTAAATTAATTCCTAAAAATATTGAAAGTGACTTTAAGGAAATGCAGGTGGGTTTGAAAAATGGAAAAATTAAAACCATGCGATTCATAGATAACTTTGATCAGCAAACGGAAATAGAGTTTGAACAGCTGCTTATTAACCCGAAATTTGAAGCGTCTTATTTTGAGTTTGTAGCACCTGAAGGAACCGATATTGTTGGAGATTTCTAAATATATAATTTTGTCATGCTTCGACTGCACTCAGCATGACATCAAATAATGAATATTTATTTTGGTAATAAATATGTCTGATCAGGATTTTCGCCCACTAGCCGATCGCATACGCCCGGATAATCTCGAAGATTATCTGGGGCAAAGTCATATACTCGGCAAAGATAAACCGCTTCGAGTCGCCATAGAATCCGGCAAACTGCATTCGATGATTTTCTGGGGGCCACCGGGTACGGGTAAAACAACTCTGGCTCGATTGATTTCAAACTATTCTCAGGCGCAATTTTTATCCGTGTCCGCGGTTTTATCCGGTGTAAAAGATATACGCGCCGCTATTGACAGGGCCCATCAGTTTTACGATATCTATCAGAAGCCCAGCATCCTGTTTGTCGATGAGGTGCACCGTTTTAATAAATCACAACAGGATGCATTTCTGCCCTTTGTAGAAGATGGTACCGTAAGTTTCATTGGTGCAACCACCGAAAACCCGTCATTTGAATTAAATAATGCACTTCTGTCACGTTGTAAAACCTATGTTCTAAAATCTATTCAGGTAGATGAAATGGTGCGTCTATTACAAAGAGCGCTGAGTAATAAGCAGCTGGGGCTGGGGGATAGAGCTGTAAAAATTGCAGATGATGTATTGCAGCTTATTGCCTTACAGGCAGATGGTGATGCCAGACGTGCATTGAACTTTCTGGAAATTTCGGTTGATCTGGCAGCTGAAGAAAATGGCCAGTTAAGCGTTAATGAAAATATTGTTCAGGAAGTCACTTCACAAAGTTTACGACGCTTTGATAAGGGAGGTGATTTATTTTACGAACAGATTTCCGCTATGCATAAATCCGTCAGGGGTAGCAATCCAGATGCAGCGCTCTACTGGATGTGTAGAATGCTTGATGGCGGCTGCGACCCGATTTATTTAGTTCGCCGAGTTGTGCGCATGGCATCAGAAGACATAGGCAATGCTGACCCGCGTGGCCTCGAACTGGCTCTTAACGCCTGGCACACCTATGAACGTTTAGGCAGCCCGGAAGGTGAGCTGGCCATTGCCCAGGCGGTAAGTTATCTGGCCTGTGCACCAAAATCAAACGCTGTATATATGGCTTATAAAGCGGCCATGCAATGTGCAAAAGACAGTGGTTCTATGGATGTGCCCATGCATATTCGTAATGCCCCGACCAGTTTAATGAAAGATATGGGTTATGGAAAAGATTACCGTTATGCCCATGATGAGGAAGAAGCCTATGCCGCAGGTGAAACCTATTTTCCAGCTGAGATAGGCGAGCAGGAATTTTATCACCCGGTTGAACGGGGTCTTGAAATTAAAATTAAACAGAAGCTGGATTATTTAAGATCGCAGAACAAAAAGTAGGTTGGGGTGAAGAATGAACCCCAACATGACCAGAGATTCCCATGCCCCAATTATTGGGGTTCGTGCCTCACCCCAACCTACGTAACTATTTATGAGTAAAAAAAATATTCCTACACTGGGTGTTGCATCTTGCGTTGGCGGGCCTTCAAAAACCTGTGCGCAGGGCCCAAAAGTATTGCAGGCATCTAAATATGCTTTACAGAACCTTAACTGGCAGCCAATGCTTGAGGTGTCAACAACGTCACAGAATTCACTTAACGCATTAAAAAAACAAAGCTACCTTATATCGCAGTTCACACAGCAGCAGTTAGAAAATAAGCGGCCATTTTTAGTATTAGGTGGTGATCATTCTATCGCAGTGGGAACCTGGGCGGGGGTGATTAATCAACTAGCTGCTGATTCAAGCTTTGCATTAATCTGGATAGATGCTCATATGGATGCCCATACAATTGAAACTTCGCCCTCGGGCAACCTGCATGGAATGCCGGTTTCAATGTTACTGGGTGAGGTTGAACATGAGTTGTTATCATGTGTTCCTGCACAACAGTATTTAAATGGCAGAAATTTATATCTGTTTGGAGTTAGAAGTTATGAGGCTGATGAGCTGGTACTGTTAAGCAGGCAAAAAGTAAACGTATTTGACACTGCAACAATAAACCGGGATGGAGGCACGCAGGTTGTATTGAAACAACTCATTGAAACCATTGCACGATGTTATGACTATTTTGCTATTAGTCTGGATTTAGATGCAATTGACCCGCATGATGCACCGGGGGTCGAAACCCGGGAAGAGACCGGTTTAAGTGCAAAAAACCTGCTTTCGGTTTTTAATGATATTGAATTTGATGATAAATTTATCGGCCTGGAAATTGCGGAATTTGATCCTCAAAATGATATCAATAAGAAAACAGAAAAACTGATATTTGAAATTATCGAATCTATTTTTAGTTAAAAAGTCGTTCAGAGACACTGAACTCGCAGAGTGACAGACGAGGTGGATTAAGCAGCGCGGGCCCAGTCTGCACTAGCCTAACGAGGTTTTCTTTTTAGCGGATTATTTATTAACCCATATAAATTTTTAGGGTCATCTATATCAGGAATTAAATCAATATCAACTCCCAGCTTTAATTCCTGCGCTAAGGTATAAACCAGTTTTAAAATTGAAAAGTCTTCTATCGCAAATCCAACCGAATCAAAAATAGTGATTTCATTATTGTTTTCACGACCGGGTATAAGTTTATTTATAATCTGCCACAGTTCTCCATGAATATGACTGATATCCAGTTGCTGTATTTCACCCTCAATTAAGCTTTGCTCTGTAAACTCTACTACCAGTTTAGATTTTTTTAAAAGAGAAGCATCAAGCTCGGTTTTGCCCGGGCAATCCCCACCCATTGCATGAATGTGTGTGCCGTCGGTGATTTCACTGGCCTTAAATAAACATGCTTTTTTCTTACAGGCTGTGGCGGTGATTATAATGTCAGAGTTCAGAATAGCCTCTGCGATAGATTCACATTTCTTAATACGATTAAATTCAGGTGTTAAATTATTATAAAATTTATCCATCGCCTTTGCATCGATATCATAAATTCTAATCTCATCTATGGGGAATATAGATTTCATCGCCATTGCCTGAAATTCAGACTGGGCTCCTGATCCAATAATACACAAAACGTTGCTGTCTGTTCGAGCCAGATATTTAGCACCCAGAGCAGCAACCGCTGCGGTGCGTATTGCGGTTAGCAGTGTCATTTCACTAATCATTAATGGGTAGCCGGTTTTTACATCGGCTAGCATGCCAATCGCCATCACACAGAGGTTGCCCTGTTTAGTGTTTTCCGGGTGGCCATTCACATATTTAAAACTATATAGTTCATCATCTGAGCAGGGCATTAATTCAATAACACCGTGTTTATAATGAATCGCATGTCTGGGTGATTTATAAAAGTTCTGCCAGTGTTTAAAATCGTCTTCCAGTTGCTGAATCAGGCGGCTATAAAAAGGCTCCAGCCCAATGCTAAGAATAATAGATTGAATGGAGGGGATATCGAGTAATAGCATAATAACAAGTATAGATTACTGTCACGATACTTGCTGATAAATCAGGTGTCGCACTTCAATATTGATACTAAGGATTAAAATAATCGGCGATACTATATGTTTTGCGAGGTAATTTTTTTTTAGCACTAACAACACATCAGTCATCGGAGTCGGGGCTTCAGCCCCGAACAACAGCATGAGACTAAAGTTTCATTTCCAATTGCGTATCGAAAAGCCGGAGACAGGTATTTGATTTATGATCCTGGAAATAAAATACGTACAATCGCGCCCTGTTTGCTATTAAAGAGTTTAATCTGTGCATTGATTTCTGTAGCACGGTAAAGCATATTAGCAATACCTCGTCCTTCTTCCTGTTCATCACAGAAACCTTTTCCATTATCTTCAATTTCGATAAAAACATGTTCACTTTTACTGGGTATATCGCATACTCCCGTGCGAAAAATAATCGTATTCGCCTGTGCATGCTTTATAATATTGGTAACCGTTTCGTGGAGAATATGCATCAATTGCAAAACCTTTTCCGGGCCAAACCCTGCAATGGCAGGAACATCCTGCACTTTCCACTGAATACCTATCCCGCTGTACTTTAAACGGGGTTCGATGCGTGAACGGAACATCGCCAATACAGCAACAATATCTTCATCAATGGGGTCCAGTGAATCTATCATCAGTCGAATGTCGTCGAGTGCATTTTGCAGGGTTTCACTTAGCACTTCTGTATTGATGTTTCCTGTTTCCACTTGCGCCAATGCCGCAACCAGATGCCCCCCGGTACCATCATGCATGTCGCGCATGATGCGTTCGCGTTCCTGCGCCAAAATTTTATCCCGCTCAATTTGTTCGATATGCATATGGTTCTGTTCCAGTTGCCGGGTTTTAATTTGTACACGCATATCGAGATCCCGATTAAGATCTTCCATTTCATTCAACGCGTTTACAAACCGCTTTACCAGCATCCACACAATAACGCTCAGCATTAAGACACCACCGAAGGGCATTAAGTGGGGACGATCCACCGCCAGTATGCCCATTT
>QIDK01000043.1 GCA_003228405.1 Gammaproteobacteria bacterium
CCATCATATAAAACAAAAAGGCCCCCCTGCTTGCGCAGGTTCTTAGCCACGCTTTAAGTTCTCGGGAATCTGAAAGTCGGGATTATTCGCGCTGTCCCTGCGCTCACCGCTTCGCGGCCATGGTGCTAAACAGCAGCACCATGTTAAAAAACGCTCCGGGCGTTTTTTTTGAAACTGGTTCAAATCAGAGCCCTCCGGGCCATCATATAAAACAAAAAGGCCCCCCTGCTTGCGCAGGGGGGCCTTTTTGTTTTATATGGCGGACCGGACGGGATTTGAACCCGCGACCTCCGGCGTGACAGGCCGGCATTCTAACCAGCTGAACTACCGGTCCACCGGTCCGTAATTTGGTGGGTGATGAGAGATTTGAACTCCCGACATTCGCCTTGTAAGGGCGACGCTCTACCAACTGAGCTAATCACCCCAGATATTCTCTACTTCGTAAAGAGGCGCGAATTCTATATTAAGCAGGGCTTATTTTCCAATACTATTTGGAAATATTTATAATTTGAAGGTATTTGTCTACCTCGTAGCCCGAGTGCGGTCTATTTACTCTGAGGGAGATGTAATAAGCGGCCAGCGTAGGCATATACTAATGAATCAGTCGAAAAAAATAGCTGTTTTTATATCACAGAACATAACAATAATCGTTTTTCCTGTAGGCGTCAGCTAAAGCTAACGCCTGCAGGTGCTGTTTTTTTATCGCTTATTACATAGTATCTTTTTTTCTGATTCAGTAATAAATGCGAAGTAATACCAGTGTCGGAGATTCACCGTCTTCGGCAAGATAGCCTGAGTAATGACAGACATTTCTTAAGGCAATCGCCTGTATTCTTTTTCACACCCTGGGTTTAAATATTGAATTAAAAGACACTAAATGGCCAATAAATTACAGCTCTATCACCTGATTGTATTGGGCAATAATGGGCTCAATCCCCAGTTCAGAATTAATTTTTTCTGATAATATAGCCTGGGTTTCAGGCTCGCCATGCACCAGAACTAATTGTGGGCGGTTTTTAAAATGCGCATACCAGTCCGTTAAACCCTGTTGATCTGCGTGAGCAGACAGGCCTCCGGGGGTGTTTATCTGTGCATTGACCCTGATTTTCTCTCCCCACAGAGTTAACCAGCTGGCTCCATCAACCAGCATACGGCCCGGTGTGTTTCTAGCCTGAAATCCGACAATGATAACGTGGCTCTGGTGTCTCCATAAATTATATTTTAAATGGTGTTTTATACGGCCCCCACTACACATGCCACTACCGGCAATTATAATAGCGCCAGACTGAATACGATTTAACGCCATGGATTCTTCGGTGGATGATGTCATGCGAAGATTGGGTAAATTAAAAGGGCTGCCAGAACTTTTAATATCCTGACGCACACTGGCCTCGTAAATAGATGAATATTTTTTGTATATACTGGTTGTCTTAATTGCCATAGGGCTGTCCAGAAAAATACTCCACTTGTTTAATTGCCAGTCATCAAAAAATTTATTAAAACAAAATAATAATTCCTGAGTTCGGCCTACGGTAAAGGCAGGAATTAAAATATTACCCCGCTTGCTATGGGCGCTTCGAATAATTGTGCCTAGCTCATCCCATGTGCTTTCCCAGTCACGGTGTAGTCGGTCGCCATAGGTGCTTTCCATAAGCACAATATCTGCATCTGTTAAAAAAGTGGGGTTCTTTAAAATTGGGGCACCGGCATGACCTAGATCGCCACTGAAAATTAATTTTTTAGTGCGCTCGTTTTCGCTAAGAGTTAATTCGACAATGCATGAGCCTAATATGTGGCCGGCATCATGAAACTGCAGGTTAACATCGCTGAATAAGCTGTGAATTTCTGCATAAGGGATGGGTTTGAAAAACTCTAAACTACGACTTGCCTGTTGCTGAGTATAGAGAGGTTCAATTAATTCAAGCCCCTGTCGCTGACGTTTTTTGTTTTCCCAGAAAGCGCCACGTTCATTCAAATAACCCGCGTCTTCTAGTAAAACTTCGCTCAAATCGATGGTGGCAGGGTGGGCAAAAATGCTTCCGCGAAAACCTCTTTCAACCAATAAGGGGATTCTGCCACTGTGATCAAGGTGGGCATGGCTTAAAATAACGGCATCAATCGTGGCCGGATCAAAAGGAAAACTGTCATGATTTTTCTGATCCTGTTCAGGGTCGCCCTGAATAAGGCCACAATCAAGTAATAGTTTCCGTTTGCCGACCTGTATTAAATGACAGGAACCGGTGACCTGTTGGGCTGCTCCTAAAAAAGTTATATTCATATAATAATCAGCCGCGTATGAGATAGAACAGTATATATATCAAGTGTGGCATAGATTGCGGCTACATCAAGTTTACATTGCCCAGTTGATGAAATCGGGACTATAATAAAAAGGCAGCTTCTGCACGAGCAACAATGGGTTTACTATGCCAGAACTGGATAAAGAGCTATTACGAAAAAAGCTGGATGAGCTTCGGCTGGAGCATCGTGATCTGGATGATGTCATCCATCGCTTCCATATGACCGGTGGAATGGAGCAGATGCAGCTGCAACGCCTGAAAAAGCGCAAACTCAAATTAAAAGAGATAATTATTAAAATCGAAAATCAGCTGATTCCAGATATTCTTGCATAATAAAGCCTGAATACGTTCTCACAGGCAGATCAAGCTTTAAAGATTTTTCTGCTAAACACATAAAAACTGTTACATCCACGGGATTAATCAGCCATAGGCGAAAGCTGAAAACATACCCTGGCAGGGTCATTGTTTACTAACTCAAGTTTATAACCATTGCGTTCAGCCAGTTGTGCCGATTGATAAAGGCCGATGCCATAGCCAGACTGAGAGGGTAAAATCTGTTTAAATAACAGTTCTGTTTTTGAGCTTGGCACAGGGTCGCCATTATCACATACTTTAATAATAACCTGATTGTTCTCCGCTTTAATTGAAGCAATGATTTCAGTATCTGGGTGAACCTGGCGTTTGCTGCGGGCATTTTCCAGCAGGTTTTCAAGCACGGTATCAAATACATCAATATCGATAGAAACCTCTGCAACTGTTGTTCCCTCAAAGCGAATGTCGCGTCCATGATATCTGCTCTGTAATTCTGTCCACCAGATGTCCATCGTTTTAAAACTACGCCCGGTATCTGTTTTTGCCTGCAATTTATCAAGTGTATTTTGCAGGCGCTGCGTTAATATCGGTAGTTGCTTGCCAATTAACTGTTGACTTTCGGCAGGGTTTTCGGCGCTCTGAACCACACCGGTTAGAGCCTGTAAAGACTGTAATATATTTTTAATGTCATGGGTGAGTTTAGAGCCTGTTTCATAAACGGCTTTCAAATGAGTCTGGTTTTTAAGAGATATTTCACGTAATTTAGAATTATAAAAATAACTCATTAAATGCATAAGCAGTTGAGCGTGAATTTTTAAAGCAGTGCCCATCGGGACGTAACTATATAGCACCATCTGAATGTTATTGTCTTCAAACAGTGTTTGTTGTCTGGTTTTCTCGCCATAAAGATGGTTATGCTTTTTGTCTTTCCAGTGGATTCCACCGACCCAGGACAGGGTTAATAATTGTGCAATACTATTTTCTAAAAACAGATCTGGCGTTATTTTATTATTTTGACCAAGCAGTGAAGTTTGCTTAACCCAGTTTTCAAACGGGTTACCAATATTTAAAATATGTTGTTCCCATATCTGTCCTATGCCGGCAATACCGTGTCGGGGTAACCAGATAATACTCAATAATATAAACAGGATGGCAATAGACAAAGCCGTAATTAGTAGAGACTGCAGATAATGAATCTTCGATGTATAGCTAATAAGAATACTGGTGATATAGAAGCTGAATAATCCGAAACTGATTAACAGGCTATGCAGATAATCAATTTTAATAGCACGATTTTTTTTGCCGGGCCATAAAATAATAAACACACATGCCGCAATTAAGGTGTACATAATAATCTGCTCTAATTCACTATCCAGCACCTCCAGGTTAAATAGCCGCGGTGTGAGAATAAGGCTTAGTTGTAAAAATAAAATGACCGCTGCCAATGCATAGAGTGAACGTTGTAAGCCATTTACCAGGGCGCTACCACTGGTGAGCCCAATTAATAAAATTATCCATATTGCGATAAACAGATCACCCAGCAGCAAATACAGGGAAGAAGTAATAATAACGATAGGCAGCAGCGTTTTCAGGTGTATCTGTCGGGAGGCATTAAGTGCCGGCTGCCACAGCAGAAAGAAGCCAATATGGGAGAGTAGCAGGGCTGAAACCAGATATTGACTACTGCTCGGCTGATCCAGTGCAAAATTTAACAGCAGCAGCATTAAACCAAGATTAATAAATTCAAACTTGGTGATGATATTTATATTTGAAGGCAAATGTAATTTAGGCATAGCTCTGTTGAAACAGTGACAGTTGTTGATATCTCAACAGAAGCTAGCGTTAAAGTGTTGAAATATCAACAAAATTTAATCTAAAAAATGACGAGTAATTGCTAAGTTATTGAAAAACAAGAGCTATAAAAATTTGGCACGGGCTGTGCACATTGGTTCATAAGCTAATTTATTTAAAAGCATATTCTCGGGAGACATTATTATGAAAAAACAATCTGGTTTTACATTGATTGAAATTGCCATTGTACTGGTTATTATCGGTCTGTTATTAGGCGGCGTATTGAAGGGTCAGGAAATGATGACCAATGCCAAAATTAAACGCACTGCAAACGACTTTAATGGCGTGTCTGCGGCTATTTTCTCGTACCTTGATCGTTACGGTGCATTTCCGGGGGATGACCCAAATGCGGCAGCTCGTTGGGGCGGTGCGGTTCAGTCGGGTAATGGTAATGGCCTGGTGAGTGGCGCCTGCTTCTCGGGTAATGCAAATACCGAAAGTCGTCAGTTATGGTTGCATTTACGTGAGTCTGGTCTGGTAGCCGGTACAGGTACCAACTTACCCAACCACGCCTTTGGTGGCCGTATTGGTGTAGAAGATACGTTATATGGTATTAACGGCAATGTGGTTTGCATGGAAGATCTTCAGGGTAAAATCGGCGAAATACTGGATCGTCAGTTAGATGATGGTGATGGTAATGGCGGCGAGTTCCAGAACAATGCAAACGTTACTGTATATGTTCAGGATACTAACTATACCGTGATTAAAAAGCTGTAAAAAAATTCAGACATTAATAGCGAAAACCCCGCTCTTTAGCGGGGTTTTTTTTGATTTGTTATCATTACTGTCCCGCTTAGAATTATTTAAATTTAATAAAATCTAGCGACATATTACTGAATCAGCAATAAAGGCGTCTGCAATAAGCTATGTAAAAATAACACCTGTAGGAGTTAACTTTAGCTGACGATGCGCCAGGCGATGCGAAGCGAGCCGTTAAGCTTAACGGCTCGCTTCGCATCGCAATTATTTTCGCCAGCTAAAGCTAGCTCCTACAGAAGAAATCATTTTTGCTAACCTTCTGTGAGATAAGACAGCTATTCTTTTTATCTGATTCATTCGTAAGAGGCTGATGAATTTTGGAGTGAAGGTAGACATGAAATCCAGATACGCCACTTCGTCATACCTGCGCAGGCAGGTATCCAGTGTCTACAGGATTACCTGGATTCCTATAAATGTCGACCCAGGAATGACGGTGCTTTTTTAGTTAACGTGACAGCAATGATTTGTTATGGCTATTTAATTCTCACACAATGCCATCCCCCAGCTCTTTAATTTTGCGTGTTAGCGTATTTCTTCCCCAGCCCAGTAATTTTGCGGCTTCCTGACGTTTACCATTGGTTTTAACTAATGCTGCATTAATTAAAATTTGTTCAAATTTAGGTTGGGCTACCGCCAGAATATCTTCCTTGCCCATATTTAGCTGAGTTTCTACCCAGCTTTGCAGGCCATCTTCCCAGCTTTTAGCGGGCAGTGCCATTGGGCTTGCGCTTTCCGGTAGCAGTTCCGGGGGTAAATCTGACATATGGATTTCGCGACTGGATGCCATCACCGTAATCCAGCGGCAGCTATTTTCAAGCTGGCGCACATTACCTGGCCAGTCCAGGCTGGCGAGGTAACTTTCTACTTCCGCCAGCAATATTTTTTCTTCCACCTGTATTTCTTTGGCGGCCTGCTGTAAAAATAAATTTAGCAGGGCGGGGATATCTTCCTTGCGCTCACGCAATGGAGGGATTTGAATGCGGATGACATTAAGGCGATGAAACAGGTCTTCGCGAAACAGGCCCTGTTTAACCCGTTGTTCTAAATTTTGATGGGTGGCGGTAATAATCCGCACATTAGACTTAACCGGAGTGTGCCCGCCGACACGATAAAACTGCCCGTCTGCAAGCACCCGCAGTAAGCGGGTTTGTAGATCTGCGGGCATATCTCCAATTTCATCCAGAAACAGTGTGCCCCCATCTGCCTGCTCAAATCGTCCGCGACGCTGTGAGGTAGCGCCGGTAAAGGCGCCTCTCTCATGACCAAATAATTCGGATTCTAATAAATCTTTCGGAATCGCTGCGGTATTAATTGCAATAAAAGGGCGATCTGCACGCGGGCTATGCTTGTGCAGGGCACTGGCAACCAGTTCTTTGCCCGTGCCCGACTCACCGTTAATGAGCACGGTGATATTCGACCGGGACAGGCGGCCTATGGCTCGAAATACCTCCTGCATGGACGGCGCTTCACCGATGATATCGGGTGTATCCGGGGTTTGAGGCGGATCATTCGCCTGCTCATCGTGTTTTTTGCAGGCACGCCGGGTAAGATCAACCGCATCATCTATATCAAACGGTTTCGGCAAATATTCAAATGCACCCCCCTGGTAAGCCGATACTGCACTATCCAGATCGGAATGTGCGGTCATTATGATGGCAGGAATTTGCGGGTATTTCTGATTCAGAATATTGAGGAATTCCAAACCATCCATGCCCGGCATACGGATATCGCTAATAATTGCATCGGGCTGCGAATGGCTTAAATATTCCAGTGCCGCATCGGCGGTTTCAAAACTACTAACCAGAAAACCGGCAGATTTAAGTGCCTTTTCAAGTACCCAGCGAATAGATGGGTCATCATCAATAACCCAGATATGATGTTCAGCCATGAGCGTACTCCAGCGGCAGGTAAATAGTGAAAATCGTTTTCCCAGGGTGGCTGCTCATTTTAATCAGGCCTCCATGCTGATTAATAATGGACTGTGCAATGGATAAACCCAGGCCGGTGCCTTCAGCACGGCCTGTGACCATGGGAAAAAAAATATGTTCCTGCAATTCAGTGACTATGCCTGGCCCGTTATCAATGATATCGGTTTGCAGTACTAGCCGATGATGGGTGTGGCCAATGGTGAAATGGCGTAATGGGCGTGTTTTATAAGTGATTTCACCATTGCCGGCCAGCGCCTGCACCGCATTTCCGGTGATGTTTAATATCGCCTGAATCATCATGTCCGAGTCCGCCATAATTTCTGGCAGGCTGGGGTCATAATCCAGTGTAAAGTCAATATGATCATCTTCAGTAAGCTCAACCTGAATCAGTTGTCGTACATGTTCTAATACCTGATGAATATTAATATTGCGTTTTTTGGGCAGATTATTAGGCCCCAGCATGCGATCAACTAAAGACTGCAGGCGATCTGCCTCGCCGATAATAATCTGCGTATATTCCCTCAGGTCTTCACTCGGCAGTTCGCGTTCCAGAAGTTGCGCCGCCCCTCTTAAGCCGCCCAAAGGGTTTTTGATTTCATGGGCCATGCCCCGCACCAGATTGCGCGTTGCGCTTTGTTCACTGAGTAGTTTTTCTTCGCGGGCGATGCGAATATGCCGATCCATATGAGAGATTTCCAGTATCAGCTGCATTTGCTGGTCGGCGAGTTGCAAAGGGTTAAGTGCGTAATCGACAATAATTTCACGCCCATCGGGTAGCGTAATGCAGGCTTCGTGTTCAGAAATCGGGTGGAAATTATTGATGGCATACAACAACCGGCTTTTGAATGCCTGTTCAACCAGTATTATTTTATCAAGCTTTGCGCCAGCGGCCTGGCGGCTAGATATCTGAAACAGGTTTTCACTGGCGGGATTAATATATTCAATATGTAAGTCGGCATTAAGCAAAACCACAGAGGTATTCAGATTATCGAGAATATTGCGTTGATAATTTGATTTAGAATGGCTTTTGTCAGACATAAAAAGGTAATTGCAAGAATTGAACCAGCTGCTCTGGATGGGGTTAATTGCGCAGAGTCAATAAAAAACGTATAAAATCAGTTGCTTAAATAGAATAAGGCGGGCAGAAACAGGGTTAAAATCAGGTTGTTATTAGCCGCCTTAGGCAGAGCATAATATAAACAGCGCAAAAATGCACTAATTTGGTGCGGTAATGCTTAGTTAGCTTGTAGCGCGGGTTTTCTTACAATGGTCTGGCGGTGCATATGCATCGTAATGGTCTTTGATTTGCGCAATGTTTTGCCGCTTTTACTTTTAATCGAAACACGCAGTTTATGGGTGCCCCGGTCAATATTGCTAAAGTTTGCTGAGCTTGCAGAAAGCTTATCCTTTACAATTTTACCGTCCATGCTAACCGTAAAATAATGTCCCTGCTCAGTATTAAGAGAAGGCTTAGTTGTAAAAGAAATTGAGAAGTTGCCTTCGATACTGCGAATAAAGGCATCATTTTCGGGGGATGTAATTTTAAGGAAGGTGTATTTGGTGTTGTTTTTTTCTTTTTCTTTCTCTTTTGCTGACACAGGTTTTTTTTTGGGAACATCAGTGGCAGGCATTGTCGTTAATTCAGGCACGTCCAGTTTTGCTGCGCCTTTAAAAGGAGGCTGGTCTGAGTAGCTTATATTGCCTTCTTTATCGACCCATTTATACATTTGGGCAATGGCGGTTGAAGAACAGAATATTAACAGCAGCAGGACTGGAAGGTACTTAATCATGGCCTTATATTAAAGGCATTTGATGCAGGGTGCAAAGTATTTAGTGGCTAGAAGAACTGTGTTCAGTAAAGCGGCTATCTGTGCTGCAAATTTGCTCGAAGGTAGAACTGTCCCTGGCCGCATGTAAGTAGCTAGCCTGTACTTCCCGATAAACCACAGGCATAAAAAAAGCCCCGAATATCGGGGCTTTTTTTCTCATCAGGCAGGCATAATCAGGGGGTTCCTGAATAAGCTCTAATGCTTATAGAGAGTAGTACATATCAAACTCAACCGGGTGAGTTGCCTGGCGCAGGCGTTGTACTTCTTCGTTTTTCAGCTCGATGTAGGCATCGATCTGGTCATCTGTAAATACATCACCTTTAGTCAGGTATGCGCGATCTTCGTTTAGTGCTGCAAGCGCCTGATCAAATGAATGTGCAACCTGTGGGATAGCCGCTTCTTCTTCTGGAGGCAGGTCATACAGATTTTTATCCATCGCATCACCCGGGTGAATCTTGTTTTCGATACCATCCAGGCCTGCCATTAGCATGGCTGCAAAGCACAGGTATGGGTTTGCCGTGTTATCACCAAAACGCACTTCTATGCGGCGGCCCTTAGGGTTTGAAACGAAAGGAATACGAATAGAGGCGGAACGGTTGCGTGCAGAGTATGCCAGCATAACAGGTGCTTCAAAGCCGGGAACCAGACGCTTGTAAGAGTTGGTTGAGGCATTGGCAAATGCATTTAGAGATTGTGCGTGTTTGATAATGCCGCCAATGTAGAACAGAGCGGTTTCCGACAGGCCGCCATACAGGTCGCCAGAGAACAGGTTGTTACCACCTTTAGCCAGTGACATATGCACGTGCATGCCGTTGCCGTTATCACCAACCAGTGGCTTGGGCATAAAGGTTGCTGTTTTGCCATAGGCATGGGCTACATTGTGAATAGCATATTTAAGCTTCTGAACTTCGTCTGCTTTTTTAACCAGGGTGTTAAATACGGCGCCGATTTCGCATTGGCCAGCGGTAGCAACTTCGTGGTGATGAACCTCAGTTTTAACGCCCATGTCTTCCATAACCAGACACATGGCTGAACGCAGGTCCTGAAGTGAATCAACCGGTGGTACGGGGAAGTAGCCACCTTTAACGCCAGGGCGGTGCCCCAGATTACCTGATTCGGTCTGTATGCCCTTGCTCCATTCCGCTTCTTCAGAGCCGATTTTGTAACCCACTTCGCCCATGTTGTTAGACCAGGTTACGGAATCGAATACAAAAAACTCATTTTCAGGCCCGAAGTAGGCCGTGTCAGCAATGCCTGAGGCTTTCATGTGTTCTTCAGCGCGTTTGGCGATGGAGCGAGGGTCGCGCTCATAGCCCTGCATCGTTGTGGGTTCGATAATGTCGCAACTGATATTAAGAGTTGCTTCTTCACAGAAAGGGTCCATTACTGCTGTTGAAGGGTCTGGCATCATAATCATGTCTGATTCATTAATACCTTTCCAGCCTTCAATCGAAGAGCCATCAAACATTTTGCCTTCTTCAAAAGTGCTTTCATCAACTGTGTGTGCAGGAACTGAAACGTGCTGCTCTTTACCGCGCGGGTCTGTAAAACGAAAATCAACGAACTTAACTTCGTTGTCTTTCATGGTTTTTAATACGTCATTAGCTGACATGTGCTGTCTCCAAATATTTGTTAAATAGTGCGAATCTGAAACTTGTCGCATTTAGGCACTTAGCATGTAATCTCATGCTGACTGCCTAAATGCGACAGGTCTCTACTAAAGTCGCGAAAGCCCAGCCGACTATTTTGCACAAAATAGGCCACTTGTAAAACCAATTAATGCGCCCGGTTATCTTAATCTGGTTAGCCATAAGGGCTAAAATGCGGCAGTTCCTTACCAGGCATGTAAAAAAGTTAGTATAAAATCAGATAGTTAAGTCACCATTATAAGCGCAGCTACAGAGGGGGTACAGCATTGATCAGAGTATCTCCGGCATGGGAAAAAACGCAAAAAGGCTATTATTTATATAAAATATCGACGGTGCCGATACATTCCAGTTTATTACTGGCAGTTTCAATACGCTGTTTTAACTGATCCGGCCGGGTGCCAGACTGAATAATGTCCAGTGGCAGAACCAGTTCGATATTGATCGATCCATCCAGATAGTGCAGGGTGGTTTGCATAAGCTGGCGGGTTTCCGGAATATTTTTCCAGTTTTCTTCCAGGTAGCTCATCACCTCGGCCCTCAGGGGCAGATGTTTGCAGCTGTTCTCTGCATGTTCATCATCTTCAGGGTCAATATGCACGGTGACATCATTAATTTCCTCAAATTGCCGGGTCAGCGCCATATCTACGGCTTCAGAGATCTGGTGCCCCTCGGAGACACTGAGCCTGGGAGATACCAGTATATGCACATCGGCCAGGGCGCTGTGTCCCATTCTGCGTGTGCGCAGCATATGCATCTGGTCAACCCCGTCTATCGATAATATAGTCTGTTCCATGGCCTGCAGCGTTTCGGGGTCCAGGCCCGTATCGACAAGTTCCTGAAAGCTTTGATGCCCCAGATCCCAGCCAATTTTGCAGATCATCAGGGCGACAATAATCGCTGCAACCGAATCCAGCAGCGGGTAGCCCCACATAGCCCCGGCAATACCCACAAAAACGACGATTGAAGAAATCGCATCACTTCGGTGATGCCATGCATTGGCCTCAAGTAATTTTGATTTTACCCGGTGCGCTACCAGCATGGTGTACTGGTATAACGCTTCTTTACTGAAAATAGACAGCCCGGCGATAACCAGGGTGAGTTGTGAGGGTGTCGGGATGCTCTGGTAATCCATAAGCCGGTGTATGGCATCAACACCTATGCCTATGCCGACCACCGTGAGTAACACCGCCAGCGTAATCGTCGCAAAGGTTTCATAGCGAGCATGGCCATAGGGATGGTCTTCATCCGCATCAACATTAGAGTGATGCGTGGCCAGCAGCACCATGGCATCAGACACCAGGTCTGATAAAGAATGCAGGCCATCGGCAATCAGTGCCTGGGAATGGCCGATAAAGCCCACGACCAGTTTCCCGATAGAAAGCAGTAAATTGACAATCAGCCCCCACCAGGTAGCTTTGTCCATGGCTTTTTTACGATCTAATATCTCTATATTCACAGAAAGTCATAATGGAAATTAAAAACAGTGGTATTGTCCAGCCTTGTGACATTGCATGCAAGTCAGCTGTATAATTTAATTTTTAAAAATAATGGCTAAGTGAAGAAAAATGAAATTTGATTTACAGGTGGAAAATATTAAATGTGGCGGCTGTGCGGGTACCATTAAGAAAAAATTACTCGGTGATAGTAGAATTAGCTCAGTTGAAGTCGATATAGAGCAGGGCCGGGTAAGCATTGCCGCAAAAGAAGGGGCTGAGTCAGATTTTAGCGCAGCATTATTGAAAATGGGCTACCCGCAATCCGGCACCGCGGAAGGGCTGGTCGCCGCAAAAGCCAGAGCAAAATCATTTGTCAGTTGTGCAATGGGTAAGGTTGACAATATGGTGAATAAATGAGCTGTACATTAAGTTGTATTTGTCGCGGGTCATAAAATCGTCATAATATTTTCACAATCAGGACATACATTCCATCGATAATTTCTGCCAACAACAATGCAGGAATAAAATCAGATGAAATTTCATATACGTGAATGGAGTGAAAATACAATTGTACTAATGACCGAATCGGGTCATGTGCTGGCGTATTATTTATCGGTGAGTGAAGCACTGAGTGTTTGTGAAGAATGGTATAATTGCAATCAAAGTGAACAGAAGCTGGAGGTTATGGTGAAATATAAACAGGAAGATTCCAGCTATATGCCGGCTAATATAATACCCGCAGCAATTCGATCAGAAGAAACAGTTTATGTTTAGGCGTGCCCTGAAAACTTATTAAAACAGGAATATATGGACAATAGTCAAATCATTACCAGCCTTATATTATTGTCAGGTTTTGCTGTCATTTTGTGGTGGTTAAAACATCAGTTTGATATATTCAAAAATCATCTACAGAAAACATTATTAGAACAGCTAAGTGAATCACAGCAGCAGCAATTGCAGCAATTATCAAACATGCAAAATACACTGGCTGAGAAAATAAGCGAATTAAAAAACTTCCAGGAAAGAAGAATAGCGGAGCTCAATGATCAGTTGATGGTTAAACTGAATAATAGTAATGAATTATTGCAGCAGGGTTTAAATAAACACCGGCAGGCATTTGAGGAACGTCAGTTAGAGGCATTAAAAATTCAACAGGAAAATTTAACCCAGGGTATGGGTGAAGTGCGCAAACAGGTAACAGAAGCACTGCAGCAAAACGGTAATGATCTGGGCAAAAAAGTAGATGCACTCACACGCTCAACTGATGAGCGCTTAAAAGAAATATCAACTCAGGTTGATAAGCGATTAAATGAAGGTTTTGAAAAAACCACTGCAACGTTTACCGACGTCATTAAACGTCTGGCTCTGATAGATCAGGCGCAGAAAAAAATCACCGAACTCTCCGGCAATGTGGTGAGTTTGCAGGAGGTGCTCGCAGATAAAAGATCACGCGGCGCATTTGGCGAAGTGCAGCTAAATGCACTGGTGCGTAATGTAATGCCCGAAAACAGCTTCTCATTTCAGCATACACTGAGTAACAATACCCGGGTCGACTGCATGTTGTTTTTGCCGGAACCCTCGGGTGATATTGCTATTGACTCAAAATTTCCGTTGGAGTCATTTAGAAAAATGACCGATATTGACTGTGCAGAAGCCGATCGGCAGGCGGCGGAAAAACAGTTCAAAAAAGATATCAAAAAACACATTAGTGATATTGCTACTAAATATATTATTGCCGGTGAAACCTCAGATGGCGCGGTCATGTTTATTCCAGCTGAAGCTGTATTTGCAGAGATTCACGCCCATCATTATGATCTGGTAGAAGAAGCTCAGAGGGCCAGAGTATGGCTGGTGTCACCAACCACATTAATGGCGGTATTAACCACTGCGCGAGCGGTATTAAAAGATTCGGCTACACGTAAGCAGGTACATCTGATTCAGGAACATCTGGCTTACTTATCAAAAGATTTTTCACGGTTTCAGGTGAGAATGGATAATTTATCAAGGCATATTCAACAGGCTAGCAATGATGTGAATGATGTGCATAAATCAGCTAAAAAAATAACTTCACGCTTTGATAAAATTGAAAAAGTCGAATTAACCAACGAAGAAGCAGATCAGTTGGTATCACATAAGTCTGAACACTGAGCTAAGCACGTATTATCACCCGGCTACATGTTCGATGCGCATTTTTCGGTATCGTTATATTATTTAATCCAGTAACGTAATGTCTGGGTAAAGGTGCCGTTGTTATTATTGCGGGATTCCATCTCACCGCTGATACCCGCATACTTTCCTGTGCCACCGATGATGCTGATGGTCGAAGTTCCCTGGTCGAGTTCGCGACCGGCCACCTGGATGCTTCCGTCTGCAAATGTCAGTGTCCATTGACACTGAAAACTATGTTTTAAACGGGTGCGTATGCAGGTGCCACTGTTGTTGCCTATTT
>QIDK01000029.1 GCA_003228405.1 Gammaproteobacteria bacterium
CATTGACCAGTAAGCCGGGAATGGCAACTGCCAACCCAAACTGAGTCGTCACCAGCGCCTGCGAAATACCTCCTGCAATACCTCCGGTCTGACTGAATAATTCCATATCTCTTAAGGAATCAAATGTCTCAATCATGCCACCCACTGTACCCAGCAAACCCAACAAGGGTGTAATGGATACAATTGTTTTAACCAGAACCTGATATCGGCTCAGCTCTTTTTCCAGCCCCCAGAATGCGTTATCCAGATATTTTCTTATCGGTATTACCTTTTCATTTTTTAATCTGAAGGCCTCAGCAACTGCATTCTCTATAATATTGTCAGCTCGAGACCATTTGCCTTTTTCATAGTCTTCAACAATACTTCTTATGCTTTTTGTATGCCCGGCTTTTAACATCACAGCATAGCGATATCCCAATGCATACCAGAGTAATAAAGTTGCCAGAATTAGCGGCGGCATAACAAAACCACCGGAAAAGAAATATTCAATAAATTCGTTTATCAGTCCCACAACCTGCTACCTCATCTCGAATTTATAAATTACTTTGCGAGCTGTGGAGCATCGTAAATATTGATAACGTTTAGCGCCGCTTTTTCCATATCATCCTTAATTCGATTGCTCCAGCCTGACAACAGGTTACCGAGAATTAAAGCAGGAATGGCTACAATCAGGCCTAACTGCGTGGTTACCAGAGCAACTGAAATACCACCGGATAGTAGCTTTGGATCACCGGTGCCGAACTCTGTAATAATATCAAATGTTGATATCATGCCGGTTACTGTGCCCAGCAGACCAAGCAAAGGCGTGACAGCTGCAATTACAATAATCACTGCTCCAAATCTGTTAAGCACCGGACTTTCATGCAGAATGCTTTCTGCAATAATATCTTCAAGATGATCTCTGTCTCTCTCGATATTGCGTAATGTTGCGCTGACTACACGAGAAGTACTGCCCTTAAATCTTTTACAGAACGCCTGTGCCCCAGCAATATCATGTGTTGTGATATATGTTTTTATACCAGAGAGTATTTTCTCAGATGCTGAACTGGCCGATTTTAAAAATGCAGCCCTGAACATAATTAACACAATCGCAAGCCCACCCAGGAGGACAATAATCCAGCCAACCATGCCACCACTTGAGATATACTCTGTTACATTTTTATCAGTACCCGTATTAATTGCCGTCAGTCTATTTTCAACTATAAATATTTCCAGCTGTTGCGGTTTCTTATTTGCAAACAGACTGTCAGTGACAGCTACTGCCGGCTGCTGCCACATCTTAAACTCACCTCCACCCGCTGGCACCAGTATCCCTCTGGTTTGACCAGACCGTCCATAGGTCGCCACCTGTCCAATATGCAGTAACTCTCCTTCGACTCGTTCACCGGTCGCAGAGAAGAAGCTGCCTTTTTCTTTTCTAATTGAACGGACGTCACTTAATACGTCAAACGCATTAGAAAAAAGCACATTGACTTTTATATCGGCAGCATCATCTCTATTTACTACAGAACTCACCGCATAAGACTTTAATGTATCTTCAGCCTGATCAAATGTTGAGGTAAATACATCTCTATTATCCTTAGCGGACTCAAGTGTTCTCTCACTTTCAAACGTCATATCATTCATGTTTTTAGACTGATTCTGTATTTTTCTAAACTTCTGTGACAACCTGTCAAGCTTAGTCATTAATGCCTTTCTTTCTGCCAGGCTATCCGCTTTAAATTTTGCCAGTCGAGAAACCAGATTTCGCTGCTGTTCCTCAAGATAGGCATATTCTTTTTGGTACGCAGATAACAGGCTATCACTAATGGCTGGCTTTATATTTGCAAGCAGTACAAAACATGTCACACACACTATTTTCAATATATTTTTATAACTCATCTCAATCTCAACATCACACTACAGTGCATTCGGTAATTTAAAGTATCCAACATGAATCTGCCTTTCCATTGAAGCAAACAGGTCTTTTATCTGCTCAATACTTTTTGCATCAGTACTCACTTCTGCCACCCAGCTGTTATCCTTTTTCCTGAATACCCCATATTCTTCATCCGCGATTCTGAAATACATCATTACCATGCCTATTCTGGCGACATGAGCCAGATTATCCTTTTTATTAAGCGTCACCGACTGCCTGTAAACACCATTATCACGCGCAAGCTTCAGTTCATCCTCTATCATTGACCATAATATATTTACTGCCTTATGTGATGAAAGCACGCCTGCCTGTAGATTTCTTTCAAAACCTTCCAGACTTTGCATTCTTTCTTTCACCTTAAAGGGAAGACCTGTTTCTATATACATTTTAAATTTTTCAACTTCTGTCAGCAGCGCGCCTTTTATTGTTTCCTTATCTGCCCCCATTTCTTTTATTATTTTTTTATTTTCCAGCAAGCTTTCCTGCAACTGATCGATAGTGATTTCTTCCTGCCTAATATTTCCATTCAGCGTATTTTTCTGCGATATCAAGCCCCGCATTTCTAGCTTATGCTCATCTCTTATCTGCTGTAATTCATTACTTAAGTCACTAACCTGGCCACGTAAGGCCACCAGTTTTTCTGCCAGCTTAAGATAATTTTCATCTTCATCGGCATAAGCGTTATTCACTACCATTACAGGTAAAATACCAAGCAGAATTATTCCTTTAATTGACCTTTTTCTATAATTCATATCTCAACACATCGTTATCTTTATGATTGTTTTATTAAATTAACAATTAATTATGACGCGGTGTTTACGAAGACATTACAGAGAAGTGACAGGCTTTACTGAGTGGCAGTGATATATAAAAAGAAGCGAGCCTCTGCTCAGGTTCCCACGGTCTGACCTGAATGCCAGTAGGTTAAGAGAAATTCGTTTCCTGACAGGGTGCACCCGACCCCATTTGTCTTCCTTTTTTACCTTTTTATATTCACGTGCATTCGCGTTTTCTTTTACTGTTATATTATTGATTTTAGATATATTTCGTTAGAATCACTCAGTCACCGCCCCTGTTTAAATTCTTTACTTCTTTTTAAAAAAGACCTCGTCACAAAATTGAACACTCTGTTCATTTTTTATTTGCCATAGTTTTTATTGAACAAAATAACCACTGTATTTAACAGGGTTTGAACACACTGTGTAATTTCATGTTTAATTTTACATTATGATCTAGATCATAAAAAGTCCTATGTTATTGATAGTCATCATAAAATAAGGTTTTTATAGAACCGGCACGTATTATGCATTTATCCAATGTACAGAAATTTATTGGCGAGCTTGTGAATGAACTGTTCTGCCAGAATTAGAAACACAAAACCTTATATTTTTATATTTCTGTTTGGGAAATATCTAAAACAGGAGGATATGTATGACTACCCGAGCATTTAAAAAACGTTGCCTGATTTCAATACTGGTTGGTATGGGTATGACGTTTGCTGCACAAGCTGCAAACTATCCCGATATCGGTCCGCTGCCTGATCTTAAAATTAATAAGAAAAAAGCTGAAGTGGGTAAACGACTATTTTTTGATCCACGTTTATCGGGTGATGCGGCTATATCATGTTCCAGCTGTCATATTCCGAAGAAAGGCTTTGCTGATGGTTTGGCCTTATCTAAAGGTTATCCGGGTAATGAGCATTTTCGAAATACGCCGACACTGATTAATGTAGCGCATAAAAAAGTATGGCTGCACGATGGTCGCATTGGCACAAACTTAAATGATATGACCCGTGAAATGCTCACCGAAGATTATATTATGAATATGGATATGCGCATTATGCAGGAGCGTATAAAGCAGGACCCGGTATACATGAAGATGTTTAAGGATGCCGGTTATGGTGAGCCTTCTAATGGCAGCGTACGTAAAGCCATTCCTGAATATTTAAAAACATTAACCTCTAAAGGCGCGCCTTTTGATAATGGCAAGATGTCCGCTGCAGCAAAACGTGGCATGAAATTGTTTAAGGGTAAGGCCGGCTGCATTCAATGCCATAACGGTAGCAACTTCACCGATAACAATGCCTATAACACCGGTGTTCCTGAAAACTTTGATATATTCCTTGACCCTATGCGACACCAGGCATTTATAGCCTATGCCATGTTTGTGGGCGTGGGTAATTATATGAATATCAAACGCGATCCGGGAGCCCATATTCAGGAACATAAAGCAGATGGTTCCAGCATGGGAAAATTCCAGACACCGACACTGCGTGAGCTAGCGCAATCAGCACCTTATATGCACAACGGTATGATTAAAACACTGGCAGGTGTTGTTGATTTTTATAACAACGGTGGTGGCAAAGATAGTAATAAAGATAAGCGTCTGAAAAAACTGCGCCTGTCTAAAGGTCAGAAGCAGGATCTTGTTGCTTTCCTTAATTCATTATCAGGCAAAGCGCTCACTACTAAGCAATATGTCTGGCAAGAAGAGTTCCCTGAAGAGTATCCGGTTATTGCTAACTGGACTAAAGTCAAAAACTAGGCGTTGGAGGAAATACGAATGAAATTAACGAAAACATCGACAACGCTAGTTGCGACTGCCGTTTTATTTAGTCTGTCTGCATGTGGAGACGACTCAGCTAAAACGTCTCGCAGTGATGTGGCTGTAGCACCTGCAGCGAAAACGGCTGTTGCTGTATCCGGTGTGCCGAAAGCTGGGTTACCACCATTAGCACCTTTAGGTGAGCCACCTATTCCCGCAGATAATAAACAGACTGATGCAAAAATTGCACTGGGTAAAAAGCTGTTTTTTGATCCACGCTTAGGTGGTGATGCTTCGGTTGCCTGTTCTACCTGTCATTCGCCTGAGCAGGGCTGGGGCTGGGCAGAAGACATCTCTCGCGGATATCCCGGCACCGTTCACTGGCGAAATTCACAAACGGTTATTAACTCGGCTTACTATCCGCGTTTATTCTGGGCAGGTTCTGTTCCTTCTTTAGAAGCCCAGGCTCCGTCTGCTGCAAAAGGGGGTGTTGCGGGTAATGGTGAGAATGACATTATGGAAGCACGCCTGGCACTGATTCCTGAATATAGAAAAGCATTTAACGAAGTATTCGGTGATGAGTGGCCAATTATAGCGAATGCCTGGAAAGCGATTGCATCGTTTGAACGAACCCTGGTGCAGCGTGATACACCGCTGGATAAATATCTGCAAGGTGATAAGGCTGCACTAGGTGAAGCAGAGCTGCGTGGTAAAGCATTGTTTGAAGGCAAGGCTAAATGTATTCAATGTCATAACGGAGCAATGGCAACCGATTTTGAGTTTTACAATATTGGTGTGCCACCGGCCAAACGTTGGGAAGAAGATGGCATGGCGCAAATCACCTTCCGTTTTGAACTATATGCCAAGGGTGCTAAAGAATCTCTGTATCGCAGTGCTAAAGCCGACCCAGGTTTTTACTTTCGCGGTAAAAATGAATGGGATCTGGGCAAGTTCCGTACACCCAGTCTACGCTACACCAAATACACGGCACCATACATGCATAACGGCGCATTTTATGAGCTGAGTGAAGTTGTCGATTTTTATAATCGAGGTGGTGTGGATGAAGATGGACGTACTACCGGTTATCCACAAAACAAAACCAGTCTGATTAAACCGCTGGGATTGTCAGATGAAGAAAAAGAAGATCTGGTGGCGTTTATTGAAGCCTTTTCGGGCGATGAAATTAGCATAACAAAACCAGCTCTACCCGGGTACGCACCTTTATTCACAAAAGCAGAATTAAAGAGGGCTAAAAAATGAGCCGAATAATTACTGAGCAAGACAGAAAACGTAAAGAAACGGCAAAGGAACACGGTAAGTGCATGATGACTCGCCGACAGTTTATGATGTATTCAGGCGCAGCTGCTATTTCGGCAAGCACCGTGTCTATTTCATTATATCCCGGCACCGCTGATGCAAAAAATATGAAAGCAAGGGTGGTAGGTTATCCACGTAAAAAAATTGCTGCTTTAGGTGACTTCAAAGACAACGAGCCAATTGATTTTAACTATCCAGATGATGGCCCTAACTCTTCCTGCATGGCAGTGAAACTGGGCGGCGTTAGAGCCGGTGGTGGTGTAGGTGAACAACGTGACATCGTAAGCTTTAGTTACCTGTGTACACACCAGGGTGGCCCCTTGCAGGGTAGCTATAAAGTTGTGGGTGACCAGAGAATTTTAGGCCAGTGTCCATTACATCTGTCAACTTATGATATGCGCCGTCATGGCATTATTGTTTCCGGCCAGGCTTATGAAAGTTTGCCGCAGGTTTTACTGGAAATCGATGGTGACGATGTTTATGCCGTTGGCTTAATGGGTCTGCTGTTTGGCAGAGATTCAAACCTTTAAGGGAGGAGCAAATAATGAGTACAAATTACTATTTACCAGAAGATCATGCACCTCTGCCTCCGAAACACGCGGAAGTATTAACCACCGCCTGCGATTACTGCATTGTTGCCTGTGGATATAAAGTATACCGCTGGCCAGTTGGCTCAGGTAATGGTGGAGTGAAAGCCGCTGAAAATGCATTTGGTATTGATTTTCCCAGTGCAGTATTACAAACATGGGTCGCCCCTGCACAGCATAATGTCGTTATGCATAATCATGTGCCACATAACATTGTGATTGTGCCGGATAAAGAAACAAATTTTGTAAACACAAATGGTGACTCTTCCATGCGCGGCGGGCTGATTGCACAGAAGTGCTACAACCCTAAAACCCCAACCCGAGATCGTTTAACCTCACCGATGATACGTATCGGGGGTACATTGCAGCCGGTAACCTGGGAGCTCGCATTAGATGTAGCCGCAGCTGTGGGCAAGTATGTTATCGCGAAACACGGCGCCTCATCCTACGGTATTAAAACATACTCTTACCAGTATATTGAAAATACCTATGCCATTACTAAATATGCAATGCGTCATGTGAACACGCCAAACTTTACCTTTCATGATACACCTTCAGATGTAACTTCAACCCCAGGTTTTCGTGATGCGGGCTTCGATAATTTCGGTCCAAGCTATGATGACTGGGGCAGTGCAGACACACTAATGATTTGTGGTACAGACCCTTATGAAACAAAAACCGTTTTGTTTACCCAACATATTATGCCCGGCATTCAGCGAGGCATGAAAGTCATTGCATTGAACCCTCGAGAAACTGCGGGTATTGCTTATATAAAAGCTAACGGGGGGCTACATTTACAGGCCTACCCAGGTTCAGATAATCTGGTTATAGGTGCTATCGCACGGGTCATTATGAAAAATGGCTGGGAAGATTCAGACTGGATTAAGAAGTGGGTTAACAATAAATGGGAAACCTCTTCAGGCTTCGGACAGGGTACGCGCAACACGCCATGGCAGTGGCGCACAACCTGGGGCAAGTTCCAGACCAAAGGGTTTGCGGGCTATAAAAAATGGAACCTCCAACAGAAAGAATATGACCCTGCGTATGCGGCGAAAAAAGCCGGTATCTCAGTCGCAGATATTGAAAAAGCAGCTGAATGGTTGGCAAAACCAAAAACAGATGGCACAAGGCCTAAAACATCTATCGCTATCGAGAAAGGTTTCTACTGGTCTAACAACACAGGTAATACCATGGCGGTGTCTACACTGGCGACAATTTGTGGTGCCGGTGGTCGTCCGGGTCAGGTAGTGGGGCGTTTTGGTGGCCATCAACGGGGCGGTCAGAAAGGTGGAAAATACCCGCGCAACAAGTCACCTGAGAAAGTACCGGGTCGTCGCAGACGTGCACTGGATACCGATCGCTGGACTTATTCAGGGCACACTCGATTCGCTCACGTCATTGGCACCACCTGGATTCAATCCATGTCAGGTTCGCAGGGCCTGTTGAAGAAATTTCAGGAACTGGTGACAAACAATCCTCATCAGATTGGTTCCTATAGTAAAGATGAAATGATCGACACACTGAAAAAGCGTGCTGATTCCGGTGGCATGGTGGTCATCAATCAGGATATCTATCTGCGTGATCCGATTGGTGCAAGATTTGCAGATATAGTTTTCCCTGCCGCTACCTGGGGTGAAGAAGACTTTATGCGAGCAAATGGCGAACGTCGTCTGCGTCTTTATCAACAGTTCTACGATGCACCGGGCGATGCTAAGCCTGACTGGTGGATAATTGCCGGCCTCGCGAAAAAGATGGGTTATGACGGTTTCGACTGGAAAAACTCTAACGATGTCGCAGAAGAATCTTCACGCTTTAGTCGTAAGGGTCGCAAGGCCTATCACATGGTTAAAATTGCCGCCCATAAAGAAGGAAAAACCCTGCATGAGAAAATGCGTGAACTGGGTAACGACGGTATTCAGGGGCCAACTTTTTATAACTATAAAACCGGTGAACTGCATGGCACCAAACGCCTGCATGACACGACGCTGAGCAAAGCTGATTTTGACAGGATGGGCCTTATCAATGGCACCAAAGGTGCTAACTGGTACGGCAAGAAAATGACCCACTTTAACTCGCAGACCGGCAAGATCAATCTGGAAAAACATCCCTGGAGTCTGTTCTCTGACTTATGGGAATGGTTAAATCCAAAAGGTGATGAGCTGTGGTTCAGTAATGGTCGTATTAATGAAATCTGGCAGTCAGGTTTTGATGATGTGGAACGCCGTCCCTATGTTACCCAGCGCTGGCCTGAAAACTGGGTGGAAATTAATCCCGAAGATGCGAAGAAACGCGGTATTGAATCCGGTGATCAGGTAATGATGTACTCTGATCGTGTCGCCAGCTTTAAGGATACCATCATAGGTGTGCATAAAAATCACTTCCAGTTTTCCGAGTTAAAAAAACGCGGATACATAGAGCTAAATAAAGCGGCGGTGACAGCAGTCGCGATAGTTACGCCAATAGTGAAGCAGGGCGTGTTATACGCCAATATGATAGATATGCGCCAGCCTTCCAATGCGCTGAGTGTAAGAATTGTTGATAACATTAGTGGTAATTACAACTTCAAGATGGGAGTGGCAAGGATTAAAAAAATTGGCGAATCTAAATATAAGAACGAATATCGATCTATGTCCTTTGCGCCACGGAATGTAGTTTAACATTCTGTCAATGTGAGAGTGAATTTGCAGCTGAATTTTACAGCTGCAAATTTAATAAAATAATTTGCTGGAGATTCATAATGAAAAAGTCAGTAATAGCTGCGGGTATTGTTGCCGCATTAGCAGCTTCAACTGCAACTGCATCTGTTGATTTAGATGCTGCGGGTAAAGTAAAAACATTTGGTGATTTTCGCCTGCGTGCAGAATATGATGATCGAACAAAAGCAGATGGAACCAAACAGGATCGAAATCGTTTACGCTACCGTGCCCGTATGGGGGTTAAATACCAGGTAAATGATAACTGGTCAGCTAAAATAAGAATCGCTACAAATATTACCAGTATAAATTCACCTCATGTCACATTTGGTAGCGCCCCTGATATTGGTTTTGATCAGGCATATCTCGCGTATAAAAAGGGTGCAATGAAAGTAGGTGCGGGTAAGCAACCGCTAAATTTCTGGAATAGTTCTGAAATGATATGGGATAAAGACTTTAATCCTGATGCTATCAGTTTCACATATAATTTTGATGGCTTTAAAGTGAATGCTGCTCACGTAGTACTACAGAATAACAGCTGGAATGGCAGTGATGATAAAATTGAAATGTTACAGGGTGTGTATAGCGCGGATAAAATAACCGCAACCCTTGGATACTTAAATGTGAACGATGGCAGTGCTGCAGAAAATATACTCACACTTTCAGGACAATATAAAACATCGGACTGGCGTGCAGTTGTTGAAGTATCTTCTTCAGATGCCGACATAGAAGATCTGGCTTATGCAGTGCAGTTCCGTAAAAGTTTTGGCGATGGCATGGGTGTGCGCCTGTATTATTTATATGTAGAAGCTCAGTCTATTCCTGGTGATGGTAGATACGGACAGGACGACTTTCCTGATCAGAATGGTGCCGGTTTATCAAACTTTGAAGGTTTCCGTCTGCAATATGATCAGAAGCTCGATAAGAATGCAGCCATGGATGTTCGCCTTTATAGCATGAGTGCAATTGATGCTACATTTGCGGGCATGGCTGGCTCCGGCTTGCCCTATTTTTCTGATGATGACCGACTGCGCTTACAGATGAATATTAATCTGAAGTTCTAAAAAGATGATTGTGCTTAAGTTACTAATGAATCAGATGAAAAGAATAGCTGTCTTAACTCACAGAAGCTTAACAAAAAATGGTTTCTTCAGTAGGAGTTAGCTTTAGCTGCCGATAATGATTGCGATGTGAAGCGAGCCGTTAAGCTTATTGGCTCGCTTCGCATCGCCAGGTGCATCGTAAGCTAAAGCTAACTCCTACAGGTGTTATTTTTATAACGCTTATTAGCAGGCCCCTTTATTTCTGATTCAGTAATAATTACTATTCGGGTCTGTCACTGAGCTATCCCTGAACGATTCCCGGGGGAAAATGATTCAGAAAATCGGTTATAATTCAGGAGATAAAAATTCTCCTGGATGAACATGCGCATAGGTGTTGACTTAGGTGGTAGCAAAATTGAAGCTATCGCATTAGATGAAAATGGTAATGAGCTACTACGTCACAGAGTAGAAACGCCTGCGGGAAATTACCAGGCGACCTTGCAGGCTATAGTTAATTTAATTCAGTATATAGAACAAAATACTGACCAGAGCGGCACTATTGGTATCGGTACCCCGGGTTCTATCTCCCATAAAACGCAGTTATTACGCAACTCAAATTCCGTTTGCATGAATGGCAGGCCGGTTAAAACTGATCTACAAAGTTTACTCAAACGTAAAATTCGAATATCTAATGATGCTAATTGTTTTGCCCTGTCAGAAGCTACCGATGGTGCTGCTAAAGGCGCGGCAATTGTATTTGGTGTGATTATTGGCACCGGCACCGGTGCGGGCATTATTGTCGATGGAAAAGCCTTAAGTGGTCAAAATGCAATAGCAGGTGAGTGGGGACATAATCCCTTACCCTGGCCGAAAGACAATGAGCGGCCAGGGCCAGATTGCTACTGCGGCAAACAGGGTTGTATCGAGACCTTTCTTTCCGGCCCGGGGTTATCAGTAGACTATCTGGCAGCAACAGGGCAAAACAAAACAGCCATAGAAATAGCCGCTGCGGCAGAAAATAACGCACAGGCAGAAGTCTGTTTACAGCGATATGAAGATCGAATGGCCCGTGGGCTGGCGCATATAATTAATATAATTGATCCGGATGTCATTGTGCTGGGTGGTGGTATGTCCAATATTTCACGGCTTTATAAAAATGTGCCTGAATTATGGGGTGATTATGTATTTTCAGATGAAGTGAATACTCGACTGTTGCCCCCCATGTATGGAGATTCAAGCGGTGTTCGAGGTGCTGCCTGGTTGTGGAATAAATAAGCAGACAAATAACAGGCTTATTAAATAAATCGTAGCAGGCCTGTCATTTTCAGGGGACACGAAAATAGGTGTTACATATTACAGTAAATCAGAGGTAAAATAGCGCCAATAATCTATGCACAGAAAAATCCGGATAAACTCATGAATAATCCCTTTCAGGAACAATTACTTAAAGCTGGTGTGGTTAGCAAACAGCAGGTTCAAAAAGCACAGCAGGACAAGAAAAAGAAGAAAAAACAGCAGCATAATAATAAAAAAGTAAAAGTGGTTGATGAAGCAAAACTTAAAGCACAGAAAGCAGCTGACGAAAAATCAGCACGTGACCGTGAATTAAATAAAAGAAAAGAAGACCAGGCTCGAGGTAAAGCAGTTTCAGCTGAAATAAATCAGCTTATTAAAGATAACCTGATTAAGCGTGATGAAAAGTGTGAGCTCGCCTATAATTTTGAACACCAGAAAAAAGTAAAGCGTATTTATATTAATGCAGATATGAAACAGCAGCTTATTAAGGGGAAGCTGGGTATCGCTCGCATAGAAGGAGTATATGAGCTGGTACCTGTTTCAATTGCAGAGAAAATACAGCAGAGAAATGAAAAACGGGTGGTTATTTTTGCGGCCGAAGAAAAAACAAAAGATGAGAATGATCCGTATGCAGATTTTGAGGTGCCGGATGATCTGGAGTGGTGATTTAGAAGCAAAAGTATTTGTTGCAAATAAACTGTGGCTCGTTCCCACGCGCCTGCGCGGGAATGCATACAGTTGTATCAGAATTTGATAAAGAGTTGGGTTCTCACGGAGGAGAGAATGTGAATGTATTTATGAATGAGAATTTGCGTGGGTTAAAAATCCAAAATAGCCATGCTTAGGAAGTGAGGCTTTAGCCTCGCTTTGTTGTTCGGGGCTGAAGCCCCAGCGCCTTATTTAAAACCCATATTTGAGAACAAGGTGGGGTTTTCCCTTTTTGGCCGAGGCATGATGAATACTTTCATAGCCTCAGGAGCGGTGGGAACCAGCTAATAAACTATGCGTTTTCTTTTATTTGCGTTCATTTGCGGTAGTCTTTTGATTTTCTGAGAAGGCTCTATTTTAGGCCTGTTTAAGGATGAATACTTTTTTATAAAAACGAAAACTCATAACTAACCATATCATCACCCGGGTCTTTAATTTCAAGATTAATATTAACAGGCGCATCAGGTTGCATTTTTGAAATTTGATCTTCAGGGATACCTAAATATTCAACCGCATAAAAGCGCCGCCCCGCTATTGTCTGGCCACGGATATTTTCAAAGCGTAATTCAATTACCGGATAATCCTGAGCAAAATCTGCCTGATTCACAATACTTGCGCTCACCATCAGGGCATTGCTGACATTCGGGTGGGTGAAAATGTTTTTACTACTAAGGGTGATTAATTTTATGTCTTTCGGTGGTGGCAGTGTGCAGCCTGTCTGTTCACATAATATTACTAACCATGGGCGTAGCTCTTCAATTTTTATCAGATTATCTCGATTGTAATAAGCGTATTGCAAAACCCCTGCGGCAATACTGCCGAGAATTCCCAGGCTTAAAAAGAGGCTGCCAACAAATGCAAAGCGGATTTTGTCTTTATGGGTTTCAGCACGTAGCTGCGGCGGGATTACATCTGCAACAATATGAGTTTCTGCTTCTTCAGGCTCTTTTATTTTAGAATCTGTCTGCAGGGAAATGGAGTTATAAGGATTATCGGCACTAAATATTGCCAGACAATGACCGCAGCGCACCTGACTGTCGGCCTGTTCCAGATCCGATTCTTTTACATAAAAAACAGTATTGCAATGTGGGCATTCAGTTTGCATATGGCTTATGTTTTCTGTAGTGTGGGCCTGCTTCATCTGCCCAGCTTACGGTTGTTTTTCCAGTTTATTTTCTTTGACCCGTTACTCGAATCCAGTCACCTTTTACAGTAACAGGGTCTAACTTAAACCAGGGCGAATAAGCCAGAATTATTTTTTCTGACTGGGTTTGCAGTATACCGGATAAAATAATATCAGCGCCGGGTTTGCAGAATTTGGCCAGTTGTTCGGCAAGTTCAGTTAAAGGGCCAGCGAGAATATTGGCTAATACAATATCATAATTTCCATCTGATTGACTGGCTGGCAGCTCAGCCGGTAAATATAAATCTAATTTATTCGCCACATGGTTTTGCAGTGCATTATCTTTGCTGGCAATAATGGCCTGCGGGTCTATGTCGGTGCCATCACAGTGTGCTGCGCCCAGTAATAAAGCGGCTATGGCCAGCACCCCGGAACCACAACCAAAATCTAAAACCTGTTTTTGTTTTACATCGGCTGCATCCAGCCATTCAAGGCATAAAGCAGTGGTGGGGTGAGTGCCGGTGCCAAATGCCAGACCCGGATCAAGCATTAAATTGACCGCATCCGCCTGGGGTGGCGCCAGATGCTTCGGGCAAACCCATAAATGTTTACCAAACTGCATGGGCTGGTAATTATCCATCCATGCACGCACCCAGTCTTTATCTTCCAGTGCTTCCAGCTTAAGTTTAATGTGCTCACCCAGCCGCGATTTAATTTTTTGTTTTAAGGTTTCGGTGTTGATGTCGGCTTCGAACAGGCCAGTAAGAATAATTTTATCCCATAAAGGCGTTTCACCAGGCAGCGGTTCTAAAACGGGATTGTCTTCTGCATCTTTAAAGGTGACCGAGAGTGCGCCTGCATCTAATAAAGCCTGTTCAGCTTTATTGTTACTGGCTTTTTCGGTTTGCAGTGTGAGTTGAATCCAGGGCATTTTATAACTGTTTAGCACCGGTCTGTAACTGTTCAGGCTGTTTTT
>QIDK01000123.1 GCA_003228405.1 Gammaproteobacteria bacterium
CAAATTATATTTTTTTATTTGCGTGTCTTTGCGTTTATTTGCGGTAAAAATGCTTTTTGCTTTTAGAGATATTTGTGGGGATAGCTCAGGGCTAGAGTAGTTTATTAATAGCCGACATTAGCTCATCTTCAGAAGCCGGCTTGGTAATATAGCCACTGGCACCCTGTCTTTCTGCCCAGACTTTATCTGTTTCCTGGTCTTTGCTACTGAGAATAATAACCGGGATATGCTGTGTCCCTTCGGTTTTTGTAATATGTCGAGTGGCCTGAAACCCATTCAGCCCTGGCATTACCACATCCATTAAAATCAAATCTGGTAGCTCGCTGCGAGCCACACTTACGGCAGAATCTCCATCTTCAGCTGAGAGTGTTTCATGACCATGCTTCTTGAGAATTTTAATAATACTCTGTACCTGTGTCTTTGAGTCATCTACGACCAGTATTTTTGCCATCTAACTTTCCCGATAATCAAATAAGTAAACGCTAATAATATCGAATCTGTAATAATTCTATTACTTATAAGAGTAGACCAAGTATTTAAAAAATAAAGTGGAAAGAGCTTATTACAGCTTAGTCAAAAGACCAGTCCTGCAGAACATCCATTCTGAAAAACTCGTTATGCAGGCTAAAAACCACACCGACTGGCGTAATTTGCTCAATATTTATACCCTGCACAATAGTGTCGCCTTCTGACATGGCATAACCATTAATAATGACCGAGCGGCTAGTGGGCTTCGACGAATAGACATGCCCGGCAAAACTCATCTCGGGAATGGATTGCTGCTGGTATTCTGGCAACTCATGTAAATAGGGAATTTCAATTAAATCCGGGATACTATCAGCTGCGCTAACAACGGCCGTAGGCGTTTGCTGCGACTCAGCCAGTGCCGGCTTTGCCGGGGGGGCATCTGGCTGCTTTGCCAATATAGCACTTTGCGCTTTGCTTTCGATTTTCGGGGGAATGACTTTGTGGCTCTTCGCAGGGGGTATTTTATCCGCTATGTGGTTATCTATATCTACCGGCTCTATCTGCTCTATCTGCTCTGGCATGTCAACACTCTGTACCAGGCTGCTGGTTTTATTAGACGATATCATCATGCCGGTAACAAATACCAGCACCAGTATTAACAGGGATATAAACCCGTATAAGGCCCAGGGAAGGCGCTGCTCCACGCTAATGGGAATATGCACGGTCTGTAAGTCGGGCACATCTCCGCGCTTACGCTCCTGATCTGATTTTTTCAGAGCATCCAGAATATACGACACTAACCTGTCTCCAGCAGGGGCGCTTTTTGCCCCGTAAGCTGATTGATGTGAATCAGGGTTTTTACCCCCACCACACCATCATCAATCAGCCCCTGGCGCAGCTGAAATGCTTTTACCTGCTCTACTAGTTCTCCGTCATAATAACTATGCCCGATATTGTGTGGCAGTTTATTAATCTGGCTCATTACCTGGCTTAACCAGACCACTATTTTGCCGGAAAATCCGGGACGAATAATGTCCTGATAATCGGCTGGCTTTCGCCAGAGCAATGAGAACTCGCCTTTCCAGTATAAGCGCAACTGTTCTAAAGGAATGGTTTGCGCCCTGTCGGCCATAAAAACCTTAGCGGTTGTCTGCCCCATTTCTAATAGTGCCGTGTAATGCGGCTGATTAAAGTCATCGTAGAGCTTTAATATGGCGGGTCGATTGAGTTTGCGCAAACCATCAAAGTTAGATTGTTCATGCATACAGGACAAACCCTGAGTTAGCGCATAAAAACAGGGGGTTCCATCCGCAGCAATACGATAGCTTAATTGCCAGCGCTCAAACAGAGCCTGATAAGCCTGCAAATTACTGCGCATACGTTGATTGCTATCAGGCCACTGGATAAATGTATGCTCTGTTTGTGCTAATGCTATTTTTTTAGTCTGCTGCTCTGCTTCTGCTGTTAACGACTTATCGATCAGCTCCACCGAATCTGAATATTCTGTGGTTTCATCCATATGCTTAGCTATAGTTGAGGGCGACTGAAGCTTAAAATCAGACACATAAACCACAACACCAACCAGTAGCAGAATAAGCACTACCATTGCAAACCATCTAAATATTGCGGGTGAGGTTTTAGCCCTGATAAGCGCCGCCTTATTTTCACCCAGCACTTCTCTGGCGGCCGTGACCAGGGTCGGCTTATCTACCTGATGGCGGTTTTGTACATAACAGCCGAGCAATGCCCGATCGCAGATAACATTAATGAGGCGTGGCACGCCACCACTATAATGATAAAGCTGCTTTATTACACCGTGTACAAACAAAGGTCGCCGGCATCCCGCAATCGCCAGCCGATGCGAGATGTATTCTTCAACTTCGTTTAATTTTAATGGGATTAAATGAAAACGGGCGGTGATGCGTTGAGCCAGCTGAGACAGCTCGGGCAGATCCAGTACATCCAGAAACTCTGGCTGCCCCAGTAAAATGACCTGTAAAAGTTTGCGCTCGTTGGTTTCCAGGTTTGTGAGCAGGCGTAATTGCTCTAATACATCCAGGTCTAAATTCTGTGCCTCTTCTATCAAAACGACTGTTTTTTTACCCTGAGCATGAGCACCAAGCAAATAACGATTAATATAATCAACCAGCGTCTTAACACTTATATCAGAGTCATTATAATCTATGCGCAGCTCATCACAAATAACCTGCAGCAACTCTATGGCACTCACTTTTGGGTTAAGTACCAGTGCCAGATTTGTATCTTCTGGCACCTGTTCCAGCAGGCATCGACTCACCGTAGTTTTGCCCGTACCCACATCACCTGTGAGTAAAATAAAAGCACCATCAGACGCCATGCCGTACAGCAGGTGCGCCAGTGCCTCCCGATGCTGCTCGCTCATATACAGATAACGAGGGTCAGGGGCAATGGAAAAAGGGGATTCCAGAAGTCCGTAGTGTTCAAGATACATGGGGGGCATTATAAGCCTATTGCAGATATCAGCCACTGCAATTTCATCAAGCCAGGCTTTGTTTTCAGTTTTAGCCGGCGAGGTTTCATCCTGGCCTCCCTGCATTTTTCCGACTTTGCTTTATCTGTCTTTTAATCCCAGCAAAAACACATCAAACAGCTGCAATACCATACCGCGCAGCATGGTCTGATGATCAGACCATGACTTTACCTGAGCATGGGGCATTAGCTTACCGGAAGACACCATCATCGCCAGCCCCTGCACCATCGACATAGCACTCAGGGCAAACTTCACCGGGTCACCCTTGATAAATACCTGCTGTTGCTGGCCATTACGAATAATGGCAATCAGGCTCTGCATGGCTTCATCTGCTGCGGTTTTTAGATCCTGTCCGCAATCCTGCGGCTTTAAAAAGCCGCCAAACATAAGCTGAAACAGGCTGGGCTGCTCGGCCGCCATACTAATAACATGCATCGCGCTCTCAAATAACTGTAATTCAGGGTCATGAGCATACTCCAGCTCAAGCCGGGTATTTCTGGCCTTTAACCTGCGAAAACCATCTTCGGCAATGGCCTCAAGTAGCTGTTGTTTATTACGAAAATGCCGATAGGGCGCGTTATGCCCAACCCCGATGGTGCGCGCTATTTCACGCAGGCTAATGCCCGCAATGCCTTTCTCATTGAGCATTTCAATGCCGGTATCCAGCAATGAATTGCGTAAATCCCCGTGATGGTAACTCGCCTGCTGCACAATCTGCTTCCAAAATACAATTGACAAGTTAATAGTCTATCATTAAATTGGACCATGTGGGCAGTGTCCACATGATTGTGCCTTACGCCGACACTCATAGAGGAGCAACAGTAATGGTAACAAATGACCTGATTAACCGTATTTGCAATGCACATGGTGGCCTTGAGCGCTGGCGAATGGTTGAATCCATTCAATTACAGATGGATATTTTTGGGCCAATTCTTATCGCCAAATTCAAATCCCCCTGGCTAGCCAATATCACCGCCAATGTTTTCACCGACAAACCCTATGTCAGCCTTCATGATTTCCCTGAACAGGGTCATACCGGTATTTTTGATGGTTATAATGTGTATATTTATAATGCCAGTGACAAGATCTACTGTGAGCGTAGTTATAACAATTGCGACCATCTCAAAAGTAAACCTCGCCTGCACTGGGACCACCTCGATCTTATCTACTTCCTCGGCTACGCCCTGTGGAACTATAGTTGCAGCCCCTATATTTTTAATGATAGAGGTTTTGAATGCCACCAGGGTGAAGACTGGATAGAAGCAGACGGCAGTGTTCTCAGCAGTTTAAATGTTCGTTACCCCGGACATATTCCAACCCACAGTAGACAGCAGGTGTTCTATTTCAACCAGAAAGGCCTGTTAAAACGTCATGATTATACCGCTGATGTAATAAGCCCATTCGCCATCGGCAGCCATATTTGTGATGATCACAAAACCTTTGAAGGGCTGGTATTTCCTACTCATCGCAGGGTTTTTCCACGCCTGTGGAATGGCAGGCCGTTTAAAGCATTGAAGGTAATGGATGGTCGATTTAAAAATATTCAGATTAACTGGCGGCAGCCAGAGCTGGTTTAATCACAGCAATAGAAAATTCGTTTTATGCAGTGAGCCATTGGCACATAATTAAACACATTTGACTGATATAGCAATAAATTATCAGGGGACCTCTGATTAATATCTTTATATATTGTTCATTGTGCTGTGATAAGCTCTATGCAAATAAATACATATAAAAAACCAATATGAAATTGACCCTGCAGCGCCTCTGTTTTATATGGATAATATTACAGCTTAGTGCCTGTTCTATGGCCGAGCTAACGGTTAAAGCCTCTATGCCCATGATTGAAGGCGGCATGACCGCACTTAATCGTGAAACCGATTTACTCTTAGCCGAAGCATCCATGCCCGCCAACATTACGCTTATGGAAGGCATGATCATTAACTCCCCCGATAATGAAAAATTAAGAAACTATGCCGCTCAGGCATACTATGGTTATGCCTATGGTTTTATCGAAGATAAAAATACACAACGGGCGGTAAACTTCTATCAGCGCGGTTTAAATCATGCCCTCTATAATCTGCAGCAAAGTGGGCTAGATCAAAACATTCTTTCCGGTGACCTGCAAACATTGCAGGCAACACTTAATTCTCTGGGTGATGATAATGTGCCGGCACTTTTCTGGGCCGCTTCAAACTGGGCCAAGTGGATTGACCATAATCGGGATAAAGCCGAAGCCATTGCGGATTTACCCAAAGTGGCCATGCTAATGCAGCGTGTCATTGAACTGGATGAAAACTTTTTTATGGCAAGCCCTCATTTATTTTTCGGCGTCTATTATGGCAGCCGCTCGCCTATGCTAGGCGGTAATTTTAAGTTATCTTCACAACACTTTGATACGGCGCGAAAATTAAATAACAACCAGTTATTAATGGTAGATCTGTTACAGGCTGAATACCTGGACCGACAGAAATTTGATCAGCAGAGTTTTCACCAGCGATTAACAAAAATCATTAACTCCAGTAAAAGCAGCAATATTGATATTGCACTGATAAATAATATAGCAAAACGTAAGGCTCAAATTCTACTTACCAGGGAATCACAATGGTTTTAAAAAAAGCGCTTACTCTAATACCTTTTTTGCTGCTTTTTCTATTAGCTGCCACTCCGGCTTATGCCGAACAAACCTATACCTTAAAATTTGCATCACTTATACCGGCAGATACCGCCTGGATGAATATCATTCAGAACTGGTCTAAAGAATTAGAAGAAAAAAGCAATGGACGCCTGAAATTAAAAATCTATCCTGGCGGAGTGATGGGTGACGAACCGGATGTCTTAAGAAAAATTCGCAGCCAGCAGTTACAGGGTGCTTTTTTTACCGGCTATGGCATAGGCCGCATTTACCCACCTGCCAGAGTACTGGAAATGCCCTTTCTTTTTCAGAACACAGATGAATCTGATTATGTTCGACAAAACATCATGGCAGATATTGAACAGGGCTTTAAAGACAGGGGCTTTGAATTACTAGGCTGGCCAGAAGTTGGCTTTTTACATTTCTTCTCCAAAAAACCCATTAATTCATTAGCCGAACTTAAAACCCGTCACATCTGGCTATGGCAGGGCGACCCTATGGGAGAAGCCTTTGCAAGTGCTGCAGGCATATCCCCGGTCCCCCTGTCGATTATGGATGTTTATACACAGTTATCCGCTCAACATGGCAGCATTGATACGGTTTACAACTCCCCCTTCGGTGCCCTTGCCATGCAATGGCACACAAAATTAAAATACGCCAGCCATGTCCCACTCACCAATGGCATTGGCAGCCTCGTGGTTAGCCAGCTTTTTTTTAACAAACTCCCCGCAGACCTGCAGAAACTGATTAAAACCAGTGGCAATATTGCTGCTGAAGAAATTAATCGGGTTTCACGACGCGATAATAAAAAAAGTATAGAGCTACTCAAACAAAGTGGTATTCAGTTTTTATGGCACTGGACGGACAGCGAAAAACAGCAAATGCTGGAAATACGTGACCAGGCAGCGAAGACATTAGCAGAATCGGGTTACATACCAGAAAAATATTTTCTTCAGGTTACAAAAATTCTGCAGCAATTCAGGCAACAAAAAAATTAATATAGCTGCCGGTATTTTATTTCGCCCTGAGCTTAGCTGGCGTATCTGGTGACATACTCCATTCTGACTCTTCAATACAGCTTTTCTAAAGATGACACGCCTGTTACTGGCCATCTTTAATAATAGAGACGCCTGATATTAAATATGCATACAAATATTTTTTATAACGTAAAAACAAAGCTCATCTACATTGAGAAACTACTGGCTGGCTGCAGCCTGCTGCTACTATTAATCCTCATTCTTGCACAGATTATATTACGCAATTTTTTTGAACTCGGCTTTGCAGAGTTTGATGTTATCTCTCGCCATCTGGTGCTATTTATAACTTTTATGGGCGCAGCGCTGGTGTCTGAAGGCAATCAGCATATAAAAATTGACTGCATTAACGCCATTCTCGCCCCATCCATTAAACATAGATTAACACGACCACTACTATTAATTAGCTCAATAGTTTGTGCCGTTCTTTTCTGGTATGCACTGCAGTTCTGGCTAGATGAACTGTTATATGCGCCGCCCAATGAACAACTCGCTTTATATCTTGCACTTATTATACCGACTGGTTTTTTTACCCTGTTCCTGCATTTTCTGTTGCTGTGTTTAACGCAGCATGCTGCTGATACAGATTAATGGCAATCCTTCTTTTTATATTAGTTTTACTTGCCTTATTCGGCCTGCCCCTGTTTATTGCATTAGCGGCGGGCGGCATTTATGCCAGCATTGAATCTGAACTTAACCCTGTTTTGCTGATTATTGAATTATACCGCCTCGCCAATCAGCCTAATCTGATCACCATCCCTTTATTCACTCTGGCCGGCATGGTGATGGCAGCAGGTGGCAGCCCGCAACGCTTAATTAAATTATTTAATGCCCTGCTGGGCTGGATGCCCGGCGGCCTGGCGATGGCAGCGATTGTTTCCTGCTCATTTTTCACCGCATTTACCGGTGCTTCGGGGGTCACTATTATTGCCCTTGGTGGCCTGCTTTATCCTTTATTTATTCAGTCAAATTATGATGAAAAATTTACCCTGGGCTTACTCACCTCATCCGGTTCACTCGGCTTATTATTCCCTCCCAGCCTGGCTATTCTTTTATATGGGATTGTCTCCGGCACCAGTATTGACGATCTGTTTCTGGCGGGCATAGTACCCGGATTTATTTTACTGGTTTTACTCTCTCTCTATAGTTATAAATCTGCACTGGTATGGCATGAACCCATCCACCCATTTTCATTTAAAAAATTAGCGATCGCCGCAAATGAAACCAAATGGGATATATTTTTACCCATATTAGTTATTACCGGCATCTTTGGCGGCTTTGTTACCGTTACCGAGGCGTCTGCCATTACTGCCGCCTATGCTTTGTTTATTGAAACCATCATATACAGGGAAATAAAGTTAATACGGGACTTGCCCACAATTTTAATCGACACTGCCAGGCTGGTTGGCAGTATCTTAATTATTCTTGGCGTTGCTATGGGGCTGACAAATTTACTCATTGATACCCAGCTACCCACGCGATTACTCAATCTGGTTGAAACCCATATTGACAGCCAACTACAGTTTTTATTAATTCTTAATTTATTTTTATTAGTGATTGGCGCGATGATGGATATTTTTTCAGCCATCGTTGTGGTTGTGCCGTTAATTATGCCACTGGCTCTGCGCTACCAGATTGACCCGGTACATCTGGGCATACTGTTTTTAGCTAACCTGGAAATTGGCTATATGACGCCTCCGGTGGGTATTAATTTATTTATTGCCTCACAGCGCTTTGGCAAAAGTATACTCACCCTGTTTCAATCTGCCCTGCCCTTTTTGGCTATCATGCTTATCTGGCTACTTATGATATCCTATATACCCAGTTTAACTTTGTGGTGGAAATAACGTGGCCGGTAAACTTATCGAACCTAAAGTCATTACCGATTTCAACAATAAACCCGTGGCCATGCTACCGACTGGTTTTTATTTTGATGATAACCGCTGGGAAGCTATCTGGGCTGAATATGATATAAAGGGTGAGTCTCTTACTATGCAGGATTTAAAACGACTCTTCCCTGATGATGAATCTTTAACTGCAGTATCTGTCAGACGTACAGGTTCGCAATTGGGCAAAGACTTTAAAAAATAACGTCACTGTTTGGAATAAGCTGAACGGTTAATGATTAGTGGAAATATTTATGAGCTGGTGGGGAAAAATAATTGGTGGTGGTTTTGGCTTTATGCTGGGTGGACCCTTAGGTGCACTCATGGGCATGGCGGCCGGACACCAGTTTGATAAGGGCCTGCATGCGGTTGATTTAGAGCCAGGCAATACTGAGCGGGTACAACTTGCATTTTTTACCGCTACATTCTCAGTAATGGGCTACCTCGCCAAAGTGGATGGCAAGGTTTCTCGCAGTGAAATTCAGATGGCTGAGAATATCATGGCGCAGATGAATTTAAATGCCAGCCAGCGCAGTACCGCCATTGATCTGTTTAATCAGGGCAAACAGGATGACTTCCCGCTGGATGATATTCTGCTGCAATTTAAGCAGGAGTGTCATCGACGTACAAATTTATTGCAGATGTTTCTCGAAATTCTGATTGCTACAGCCTATGCAGACAACAAGCTCGATAAAACAGAACATGAGGCGCTGCAGTATATATCGCGAAATATTGGCTTTTCTGCAGCTCAGTTTGAGCGCCTGATTAATATGGTGAGTGCTCAGCAACAGTACTCACAGCGGCCTGCGACTGCTTCCCCTAAGGCCACCCTGTCTCAGGCTTATGCGGTATTAGGTGTCGACCGGGAAATTTCAGATAGCTCATTGAAAAAAACCTATCGCCGCCTGATGAGCCAGCATCACCCGGACAAGCTGGTTGCAAAAGGCCTGCCGGAAGAAATGATTAAACTGGCCAATGAAAAAACCGCTGAAATAAAATCAGCCTATGATCTAATAAAGAATAGTCGCAAATAAAAGGCAACTAGCCATCATCATTTTTGATAAAATATTTAATTAATCAAATATAATCTGGTAAATACTGTGGAAATACAAGGCCCATTTACAATCTCAATTAACGATAACAACGAAACTGGCCTGCGGGAATTGCAGCTGGGTTTTAAACCTGCATTTCAGCAGTTAAACGCTGAGGATCGTTTAACTGCGCTTAGAGAATACATTTCTGCTCTGCAAAAAGACATAGAAGCTGAAACAGATACAGATAATCAGCAGGGCATGATGACTATTCAACAAGTTGCTGAGCAGCTTCTGCCACACCTGGAAGCCGATGAAATTCCAATGGATGAGATTATTGTGATTGAAATTGGCCCAGGCCAGACTTCACCATTTGACGATTTATTACGTGGTGCCACTCTGAAATAGGCTGGCTTTTTTTCACCATTAAAATACATTTGAGCTAAACCCAGGCCAGGCAGTGCATTAAACCGGCGATATATAAATAAATACTCCCCATTCGCTATTTAACTGTAAAAACGTTGCGTCGCTCCGGTATGTTGTTGAGCCGGAACCCAGCGTCCTGGCTTTGTTCTAAAGCCACTGGATTCCAGCCACAAGCATGCTGGAATGACGATGACTTCGTGGTATTTTTTTATACTACCATTGCAAGATATTTCTCACCACTAACTAACAGGGCCCTCGCAGTTCTTACCGTTTTGTTTGCTATACTGGTTCTTTTTAAACCGACTCGTTTAACTAATTATTTTAGGCAGACTTGCTTTGTCGTTCTCGGCACAATAGGTTGGTGGAGTCCATACATCGACATAGGCATTACTACGGGCTCCCGCTCTTCGCCTTATAGGCCGTGCAAGCATGTTTAAAATCTTTCCAGAAAATTTTATCGGGGATGACGAATTAGTAGTTTGCTATTTTCATGTTTCATTTAATCGGTTGCATGTTCATAGCTTAATATATCAGGCCTACAGCTAATATTTTAAAAAGTTAACGGGGCAACAGTGGCTTACGATATATATTTTTAACAGGTTGATTTACTATTTTTCTAACGGTTATGAAAGCAATCGATCTCTGGCTTTATTAATCTGCTGTGCCAGATAATCTGAGCCCCCCCTGTCAGGATGCAGCTTCTGCATTAAATGCTTGTGCGCCTTTATAATATCTTTTTTACTGGCAGTTTCGGCCACACCGAGGATATCTCTGGCCTGTTGTTCACTCATATCTGAGTGACTGGATGCATGCTCATAGGAATGCTTATCATCTCCTGCCCAGCCGGAATGAGTGCGATTAAGATAAGCCGCGAGTAAGGCGGCTGATTCTGAATCCTGCTGCCTGCAAATTTCAAGTAACGACAGCAGTTGCTCAAGCTGCATTAACTGCAATTTCTGCCCTTTAAATTCTCCCTCTAAAACCTCACCCTGCAACTCACCGCTGAGCATATCAATTTGCATTTTCATAAATCGCGTCTGCATACTCGACTGTTTATTTTGCTGATATCGCCGGAAATAAGGCAAAATGGAAGGCCATAAACCCATAAATAATCTTGCCGCTCTGGGAATCAATGGCAGTAGTGCGCCCAGTGCAGCAAATAACCAGTTAAGGCGACCACTTAGCACCAGCACCAGCAATAACAGGCCTAGTGCTGCAATAAGAAATATCTTTATGAGCTTCTTTTGTCTGTTTGCCGGCAGCCGCCTAAAGCGGTATACCAGAAAAGCTAAAATCGCCAAAATCAATATTATCAGGATAACTCGAGGCAATATTCGTCCTTTTACTTACAGTATCGACACCCCTGCTAAACCTGCAGTCAGGGAATCACATTAGAGTACAGATTACTTTATCTGTAATTTATTATGATAACAACCTGCTCACCGGGATAAATTAAATCCGGGTTTTTTATATCGCTTAATTTTGCCAGTTCAGGATATCGCCAGGGGTTATGCACATATCTTTTGGCAATATGCCACAGGGTGTCACCCTTAACGACCACATGCACGTATTTTTTGCTACGTGGTTGCTGTACCTGTTTTTCTGAATTTACATTAGGCAATACCCTTTCAGTTTGTTGTAAGCCGTTGTCGATTGTTACATTTCCCCCTGTTAAAACGATTACATCTTTAGCGTCTGTAATTTTTTCTGCTTCCCTGTCTGTAGATTGAGCGACATTATTATCGATAATAGCTGGTTCAACTACAGGCTCCTCATGTTCATTCTGCTCTATCTTCTCAGTTTCCACATAATCATTAATAACAATGAGCACACCATCGTCAACTTTGGATATTTTAACATTGCCATCAGAAATTTTAGTTTCAGCCGCACTAATTCCCTCGTTAGCGGATTTCACAGCTACCTCGGCGTCAGCCTTAGCCTGAGTTTCTACCTCTGCAGAGAACGATGTATCTTCTACATTATTAAAAATTTTAGCTTGCTTATTTAACTGAGTTTGCAGTCTTTTATTTTGCCTGCTTTCATTTTTATCCTCTACATCAGAATCAAACAGCTCTATTGAAACCAGGGCCACTGTCACCAAAAGAGCAACTACCAGGCTCAACCAGACAAGACCACTTCCTTTATTGTTTTCATTATTAGTTTTATGTTTTTCCAGTGGCTTTGTTTCATTCGATTGCGGCAGTGGCGTATGATTTTCTCTACTATTTTTTTCTGCCCTTATATCTTTCTGAGGTGTATGTTTTTCTTCTCTTACATAGTCTGATTTTGATGTATCATCTGTTGTTATATTTTCACTCTTAGCGGCGAAACTGTGTTTCGTTGTCGCATCTGGTTTGTGTTCTCTATTTATCACGTCCGGCTTTTTCGTGTCGGCTATTTTTTTATTATCAGTGTTTTTTTCAGCATTATATAATGAATCTTTATGCTTTGATTCCTCTATTAATTCCGACTTATGCTGCTGCTCTGCCTCTATCTTTACCGCAGCTTCTTCAGCCTCCGTGTTCTCCGGCATGTCCTGTTTTTTGTTAACTGGCTGCGGCCGCTTTATTTCTGCTTTGCTGATTTTTGCCTTAATCATTTCAATATGCTTACGCAGGTATCCTGTAGATTTGAATTTATCTAAATTTTCAAAATCTGCATATAGCCTTATATTATCATCCCTAATCAGGGTACGCTTAAACACCTGGCTGGGAATATAAGCTGGCAGTGAGCTCCAGCCTGATTTGGGAAAGCTGATAACATCTTCTATTTCATCTACCCAGAAGCCAGCATATCCACCCTCTACTTCAACAATTATAATTTTCCCTGGGGAGACGAAGTCTTCTTCATCTACACCAAACCTGACTCGCAAATCAACCAGACGCACAATGCCATGTATGGATTTAAAAACACCTGGCTCAGCATTATTTGCACCGGGTGGCACAGTTATCTTCGGCGGCATGATTACCATCTCTACCGGCATAGTCGGTGAACACACCAGAATCGGCCCTACCCTGTAGAGCAAAAGTGCATTTGAATCCTGGATACTATGAATGGCCAAACTTATTCCATATATTGCCGCTGCCAGTTTTTATATAACTGCCAGGTGTATTCGGTGAATTCTTCTTTGCTGTTAAACTGCGATGGGTCTATAGCATCGTACACATAATAGTTGGCGGTGCTATTTTTAGTATTTAGAAAGTGAACCATTTTATCCAGCAGCGTATGTGGGTTACGCCACTCAAAATCATCCTGTGCTTCATAGTGTAAAAACACTGGCAAAACGGGCACACCTGATTTCATAGCCGCATCAAATGCACCATAACGAAATGACTCAAATATACGTTTTCCCTTGCAGCCTCCTTCTGGGTACAAAGCTATATTTTTTCCATTTTTTATTTCATTGAGAATGGTTTGTGCTGCCTGATTCCTGGATTCTCTGGATTCACGCTCCACATACAGATTTCCCGCTGCTGATGAAATTCGCCCGACCAGCCACCAGTCTTTTACTTCTATTTTTGCAAGTGAATGAACTTCAAATAATGCGGGTATACCGATATCTTCAAATGCGGACGGGTGATTTGCAATTAATATATATTTTTCTGGAATTTGGTAAAAATTTTTCTGGTGTAATTTCAGGTCTACGTCTAATGCGCGAACAAAAGCCCTGCACCATACCCTGTACAGGCGGAAATACCAGGCGCCAAAACAGACTTTCGGCATCCATGAGAGCGCATACAGCAATAAAGTCAGCAGAATAAGATCTACCCACAGTGCAGTAATTTTGATAATTCGCGCAATATAATAAAACACCATGACTCCTTAATATTCAAGGCTAGCTGTGATTATCTAATTATAGCCCATTAAACTCGCAAACTTTTGATTGACCCTGGCCACGCTACTTGTTAACTTTCTGACAATTGCATAATCGTCCAGACCATGAAGTTAACTTT
>QIDK01000166.1 GCA_003228405.1 Gammaproteobacteria bacterium
CACCTGCTGCCATAGCTGTAAGCGCCTGCTTGGTTTTCTTTACCGGCACAGGGCAGCTCAGATTCCTTGCATCAACTTCTATCTGATAATCTGTCATAAAATCACACCTGATATATGTCTAATCACAAAAACCCATAAAATATTCGGGTTAAGTCGAATATCTCACAGAATGACTTCGAATATCACTTATAGCCTGTATTTTTAGCTAAAAATATTCGTTTATTTGATCAATGCACTCTTTAGCCCCTGAGAGTGAGCTGAGTAGTGCGTCCGTTTTATCTAGCCAGTGAGCCACTCAGCTCCCAGGCATAAGTACAGTCCAGCTCAGCCAGTACCGTATTTATTCCTGTATTGCCATCTTCTACCAGCAACTGCAAGGGTGGGCGGTTTTGAAACCTGCGGTGGGGTGCTTTCATCCAGCGGGCACCCATGGTTTGATTTTTTGGGTAGGTGGTGCGCAGGGCATCAATAATACCTAACAGGCGCAAGGCTCTAAATTCAACATTATCATCTTTTGGTAGCGGGGTGTTTTCATGAAAAGTTCGTAATTTACGGCTGCGAGTGTCTTCGGGCAAATTAAGAACCACTAGCTGATCTGCAGCACACAGACCCCATTCATCCAGATTGCTCATAATTTTCTGTGTTAGTAGAATCTGCCGCTCTTCACTTAAATGAAACATGTTGTAACCTCAAAATTTTACAGTTTTACCTGCTTTCCAGGGGGGAGGAACAGGTATGCTTATTCCCAACGGAACATAAGCACACCTAGCAGTAAAAAAACAATACTCATAAGTAACAGCACCAGCAAATTGGGTAGAATCTCTGTCAGGCCTGCTCCATCAAGCATTATACCACGCGCTGCCTGGGTTATGTGGGTCAGGGGAAATATCAGTGCCAGTTTCTGTACCCAGGGATGCAGGCCTTCCAGCGAAAACCAGACACCGGATAAAAACATCATTGGCCATGACAGCATATTCAACAGGCCCCCCGCCATTTCTTCTGATTTTACCTGGGCCGCCACTATCAAACCCATACTGATCATTGCAAATGCGCCCAGGGCATACACCAGAAACAGGTTAAGATAGCTGCCATACATGGCAAAACCAATTAACAGGTCGCAGCCAATATATACCGCAGTAGTCACTGCCATAATCAGCCACAAACGGGATATCACCTGAGCAGAAAGAAACTCCAGTGCGCTTAACGGCGTTGCCCTGAGTCGTTTGAGCACCCCGTTTTTTCGATAGCGAACCACCACATAACCCACTCCGAATAAGGCGCTGAACATCATATTCATGCCCAGCACACCAGGTATTAACCAGTCTACATAGCGAATTTGCTCATCTTTTACCGATTGTTTCAAATACGCGCTGCCACCACTACCAGCGAGTACTTTTTCTAGCATATAGCCCGAGGAAGAGCTGTCATTCACCCAGTAACGCTTCTGCTGTGCATCCAGCAGCATATCCAGCTGATGTCGCTGCACCTTATTAATGGCACTGGCCCTGTCTGATTCAGCAATTTCAATAAATTGCATATAGTCGCTGGCATAAAATTCAAGGGATGCATCTGCAGACTGGGCCACAACCCCTATTTTATATTGATCCATCTTATCACCGGTGAAAGCATAGGCAAAACCAAGAATGATCAGTAACGGGAAAAGAATATTCCAGGCCAGTGCGCTTCTGTCACGAATAAATTCTCGATCCCGCGCTTTGAGGACACTGAAAAATCGCTGCCATTTCATTGGCGTATTTCCTTTCCCGTTAGCTCCAGGAACAGATCATCCAGTGTGCGCTCTCTAACCTGCATACCACTCAAAGACACCTCGGCCGCAAGTAGCTTCTGTATCGTCTGATTGATATCTGAGGTACATATTTCAATTGTTCCCTGGTGCCGGCTAAAGCTCAACTCTGGATGACTGGCCGACGAACTCAGCATACCTTCAAGCGCAACGCTGGAAGGTATGCGCACCACCACATCATTATAGTGCTTTGACAATAGTGCTCTGGGAGTGCCTTGCGCGATAATCTTGCCCTGATCCATAATAATAATCTGGTCACATAGCTCATAGGCCTCCTCCATATAGTGAGTAGTGAGGATAATGGTTTTATTCTGCAGTTTGATTTTATGAATCAGGCGCCAGAAATTGTGCCTGGCCTGGGGGTCTAATCCCGTTGTCGGCTCATCAAGGAATAAAATGTCAGGGTCATTAACTAATGCGATTGCCAGCAGCAGGCGCTGGCGCTGGCCACCGCTAAGTTTTGCCGTGTCCTGTTGCAGAAAATCCTGCAATGCGCAGTCTTCAATGATTTGTGCCAGATCGAGTGTCTCAGGGTAAAACCGCTGAAATAACTCCAGTGACTCCTGCACGGTGATAAAATCCTGCAACGCGGTTGACTGAAACATAATCCCTGCGCGGTTTCTAAAGGTCTCATTCAGGGACGCACCGCGATAATACACCTGCCCGGCATCAGGTTGCTTAATGCCTTCCAGCATCTCAACCGTGGTAGTTTTACCCGCGCCATTCGGGCCGAGCAAACCAAGACAAACCCCCTCCTGCACCTCAAAACTGACGCCATTAACCGCCTTTAGCTGATCAAAGTGCTTATGTAACTGGTCTACCTTTATAACTGGCAGTATTGCTGGCTGCATAGATTAACTTCAAATGATTAAACTGAATGGCTATTCTAAACAAGAAGAGGTGCAATAAGGGAGATATTTTTTACGCATAAAAAAACGGGTAGAGATAAATAAATTTCCCTACCCATAAAATGCTGGCTTGCATATAGTAGACGCCCGAGTTGCTGATAAGTTCAATTTCATTAGCGGGTATGTACATAGATCTGTGATCCAGAATATTTCAGTCAGCTTAAAGAGCCACACAAGTCATTGAATATTAAAGGTAAATAAAAAACCTCGGTAGTCAGTAAAATTGTTAGTCTCTATATGACTGGCGGACATGCTATGATTTCGAGCTGGAATAAAAATCAGGCCAATGAGGCTCAGTTGAATAATATAACTATAAAAACACAGGCAAAAGATAAGGATAGTCATTTTAATATTAGAATACCCATTGCCATAAAACTTGCGCTCGCCATTACCTTATTAATCGTGAGTGGCATGACAACGCTAGGATTTATTATCCTGGAAAACCAGAAGGCAGTTCTTAGTCAGCAAATAAATGATATGGGCTCTGCCATCGCAGAGCAGTTTGCCAGCAGTGCCTCAGAAATGGTGCTTTCCGATGATAACCTTGGTTTACAGACTCTGGTCAACAATCTGGTTGATAATAAACAAATAAAAGGTGCTGTCATTATTTCTGATAAGAATGAAATTCTTGTTAGCACTGGCACTATACCCAGCATAGAGATTATTCAGAAAAAGCTTAGCAACAGTAAGGCACCATTTGTTTTTCAATGGAGCTCACTTATGCAGCCGCAAGATACATTTATCTGTTTCGATAGTCCGATAAAATTTAATCAGCTTATCGCAGGGCATGTGCTTATTACTTTCAGCAAGCAGCAAATGGTAAAAGCATTAGAGGAATCTCGGTTTATTATTATTATGGTAACCGCTTTAATGACCTTAATTGCGATATTAATTGCCTTTGTAATGAGCCGTCATTTATCCAAGCCGATACATAATCTGGTTTTTGCCAGTAAAGCCATTGGCGCAGGTGATTACAGGTTTCGGTTAAGTGAGCGACGCAATGATGAAATTGGTGAACTAGCCTGTGCATTTAATACAATGGCCCATGGTCTGTTACAGAAAACGCAGGTAGAAGATGTATTTTCTCGTTATGTTTCCTCCAATGTCGCTCAAAAAATTCTGCAAAATTTAGACGAAGTTGAAGTGGGTGGTAAGCATGTAACGGCATCGGTTTTATTTGCCGATATAGTCGGTTTTACCAGTATTTCAGAAAAATTACCACCAGAAGAAATAGCCAGCTTATTAAATGAATACTTTTCGCATATTTCTAATATAGCTAAACTTCACAATGGCCATATTGATAAATTTATGGGCGACTGTGCAATGGTTGTATTCGGTGTGCCAGACTATACCCGCGACCACAGCCTCAATGCGATAACCTGCGCCATTATGATTCGTAATACAGTTGCCAGACTAAATGAAGAAAGATTAAAACAAAATAAAATCCCAGTCCACTTTAAAATTGGTGTTAATAGCGGGGTTATGATAGCAGGTAATCTGGGCTCAAGTGACCGTATGGAGTATACAGTGATTGGCGATCCTGTTAATCTGGCCTCTCGACTGGCCGGCATTGCTGAAAGCGATCAGATAATTATACTCGAAGAATTTTACAAGCAGGATAATGTGTCTCAATATATTGACGCAACCCAGCATAAGATAATTCGTGTTCGAGGCAAACAGGATTCAGTGTCGACATGGATAGTCCATGACATTGATGAAGAGCAGCGAGAACTTATGGATCAGAAAATAGAAGCCATACTAGGTAGTTCAGATAAATCCAGTAGTTAATTATGACTCATAAACGCATACAATTTTTATTCATACTGGTTACAGGCCTGGCACTCTATTCCTGTGCATTAATAAAGCCCACGCCTCTAACTCTCGATACAAATATAAACCAATGGCTTTCTGAAAATAAATTTGATGAAATTGATGATGCGCTTCGGGCGCTTGATAAAAATGATAGTCAATTTAAAAATGTACTACAGAAAAAAGATTCTATTGCAAATAAAAAAGTCGAATATATAAAATTAACATCAGCGTCTGCAAAAAAATATAAAGATAAAGATCAATGGCAAAAAGCACTGGATACGTATAATGCGGCACTTGAAAATATAAAAAATGAGACTCAGCTTAAAAAGGAAAGAAACGCACTTATTATAGAAAGAGATGAACAGATTATCGAGTTACGAAAAGAGCTACTGCTAAAGCGCGCCAATGCTCTGATATCTTATACCAGAATTTACGCAAAACTTCATCAGCTTGTCCCCGATGACTATATTGCACAATATGATATTAATCATTATGAAAAAGACAGGTCTGAAGTAGCAGCAAATCTTAATCAGTGCGGCGACCAGGCCAGAGAAAAAAAACAATACACCGTGGCCAGAGATTGTTACTCGCTTTCAAACCAGCTGGAGCCTGCAACACAAAAATCGACATGGGTAAATAAACTTGATATCCAGCTGAAAAATTACGCCAATAAAAAACGCTACAGTGAACTACTGGCAGCTTATAAAAATGCATATAAAAAGCATGAGTATAATAAGGCCAAAATGCACCTGCATACATTACTGGCCATTAACCCTGCGCACAAACAGGCCAATATTTATTTAAAATCTCTGAATAAGGAAATAAACGAACAAACACAGGAAAAAATAGAACTGGGCAAAGAGCTTTATAGTCAGAAAAAAATCAGGCAGGCATTAAATTTATGGGAGCAGGCGCTATTGCTTGACCCGGAGAATAATGAGCTTACTCAACTTATTAATCGTGCAGAAAAAGTAAGTAAAAAAATAGAAAGTCTGGAAAGTAGCCAGTAGTTGATACTGTCATTGCTAAAAGAGCCACTCATTTAAGATACTTTAATTCTTACGATATTCATTACTTCCACTTCAATCCCCGCCACATTTTCAACTTCAGGATAATAAGTTAGATTAACTCTCAGGCCCTGTAAATTTTTATATAACTTTTTGCGCTTATATTTAAACGGTACGTTATAACCCTCAATTAGCAGGGTATTGATTACCCAGTCACCGGATTCACGTTGTACATGCGACTCAACTTTCATCATGTCACTCTGATTTAGTTTACTGTGGGTCTGCAGGAGTTTTTTAAGCGGGGATTTCATCTGTCTATTTTGCCATAGATCATTCAATAGAATACAGTTAATGATTAACAATAAAAATGTAAAGAAAAAGAAACCGCGAATAAACGCGAATGTACGCAAATAAAGAAAAATATGAGTCAGAATGTAAGTCGCAAAGACTGCAATAGGCTAGAGAAAAACAGCGCCTGTAGGAGTTAGCTTTAGCTGACGATACACCTGGCGATGCGAAGCGAGCCGTTAAGCTTAACGGCTCGCTTCGCAATCACTATCGCCAGCTAAAGCTGGCTCCTACAGAAGAAACCATTTTTTTAAGCTTCTGTGGGTTAAGGCAGGTATTCTTTTCATCTGCTTCATTAGTAATATGCATTAGTTTTAAAGGTCTTATCATATAAAAGACCTGAAAATCTAAAAGCCTTCATGCTCAGGCTCAACTATTATTTTTAGCAACTTCTTTTTCAGTATCTATTTGATTTTATAGATTATTTTGTGGTGTATGTATTGGTATGTCTGGAAACGTCATACTCTGTCATTCCAGCATGCTTCTAGCTGGAATCCAGTGACTTTGCAGTGTTAAGACCGCTGCATCCCCGATAAAAGCGCTCGGGGATGACGACAATCAATTTTTATTTGCAAGACAAATATTAAATATTATAAATTCCTTTTACTTGAAAATTAACACAGAGATATCAACAGGTTAGTGTGGTGTTAGCATCTTTTTTCACTCATTAAAGCGGAGAAGAACCGTGATAGTTCAGGCTCTGTCTGCTGTTTTACTGAATCTTTCTGATACAGAAGATATGCAAAGAGGCAGAATAATTATCTGAATACCCATGGTTTATGGTTGACAAGTAGACTTTCAGGTCGTATTGTTAGTGAACGATCACTAACTTGGTCGATATTACTTATTCTTATCCAATTTTAATGAAGGAGAAACCCATGAGTTTCGATGCTGAACTAGACGCTAAAGGCCTTAACTGCCCACTTCCTATCCTGCGCGCAAAGAAAGCGATTACTGCACTATCTGCTGGTCAGGTATTAAAAATTATTGCTACTGACCCAGGTTCAGTAAAAGATTTTGAAGCATTCTGCAAACAAACGGGTAATGAACTGTTATCCAGCGCTGAAGCAGACGGTGCTTTTGAATTTATGATTAAAAAGTCTTAATCAAATTTAAATTAAAGGCACCCATTTCACGGGTGCCTTTTTTTATTCCCAATTTAGCTTACACAGGTTACAGCTTTTGGCCAAACGACTATCAGCAGAGATGCGTCGCGCCTCTATCATAAAGGTAGCCAAACGCCTGTTTTCACAAAGTGGTTTTCACGGTGTCTCTATCGATGAGATTGTCACGGAAGTGGGTGTCAGCCCTGCCATTCTGTATCGTCACTTCGAATCCAAAGATGAGCTCTATGAAGCTGTTTTAAAGGAATTTTCTGCTACCCGTGAATCCTATGTAGAGGCGGTCGTTGCGGATGATATTGGTTTTGAACAGGTGCTTCGAGCCATGACCACGGTTTTTGTCTCCAGCATTATGAATCACCCTGATATGCTTAAAATGGAGATGCACTCACAACTCGAAGGCTCCAGCGCCAGTCAGGAATTTTTCCTGAATCGGTGGAAAAGTTTTACCGATTATATAGAATACAATCTGCTAGAATTACATGCTCAGGATAAGATCAAACAGATTAATGCAAAAGCTGCCGCATTAATGTACCAGGGCATTATTCGTGAAGTTTTATTATTGAAATGCCTGCAGCAAACCGATCGATTTATAGATATTCCTGTTGCCAGTTTAGTTGATGAAGTCATTAGTCTCTTTATGAAAATAATTGAACCCGCTCAATAATAAAGGCCAGAAATGCTAAAAAAAATATTAATACTCTTATCTCTACTTATAATGTCTTTAAATGTATTCGCCGCCGACAACCCGCAGGTGAGGATATCAACCAGTAAAGGCAATATTGATGTTGAACTTAATCTGGATAAGGCGCCAGAATCTGTCAAAAATTTTATGCAATATGTTAATGATGATTTTTACAGTGGCACAATATTTCACCGCGTCATTAAGGGCTTTATGATTCAGGGTGGAGGCTTCAGCCAGGATTTAAAGCATAAGAAAACTAAACAGCCTATTGCAAATGAAGCATTTAATAAACTTAAAAATGATCGTGGCACTATAGCCATGGCACGTACCAATGACCCGCATTCGGCTACCGCTCAATTTTTTATTAATACAGTAAATAATGATTTTCTGAACCACCAGAATAAATCAACGCGTGGCTGGGGCTATACCGTATTTGGAAAAGTTATTAAGGGTATGGACGTTGTCGACAGCATAGAAAACAGCAAAACCGGCCCTAAAGGCATGTTTCGCAGCGATGTTCCTCTGAACGATATAATCATTCAGAAAGTTGAAATTATCAAAAAATAGCTTTGATATAGACCTGTACCCACGAAACACGCTTAAAAATCAAAAGATTAAAGGCATTTTTTCCGTAAATGAACGCAAAACACGCAAAGTTTTTTGTTATGCGGCAGTTCTGTATAGGGAAAACAGGCCACGCAGATTTTTATGACCAATATACTTCTCAGTGAGCACAACACTACACCTGTTTAATGTATTTGCTCTGACGTACAAGGATGCACTCATTTTGCGGGCGCAGGAGCAATTATTTGCGTATATTAGCGTTCATTTGCGGTAAAAATGCTTTTTGTTTTTAGATGTATTTGTGTGTATACCCCAGTCTAGAGCCTATGTGACAGGAGCTTTGTGCTTAAGAAAGTGACATTCGGCACAGAGCCTAAGGTTTTACCAGCCCAAGACGTAATGCTTCGAGCGTGGCCTGTGCTCGGTTAGACACATTCAGCTTTCCATAGATGCTCTTAAGATGGCTGGCCACTGTATTAGAGGTAATGCCTAAAATATCTGCGGCTTCATTCCGGCTTAAACCATTGGCAATGGCACTGAGAATTTCTTTTTCACGAGCAGACAAATCTGGCTTGTCTGAAGGGGTAATATCACTGTGAAAATGGTTAATCATTTTACGTGCAATTGCCGGTGAAATAGGTGGTTCACCTTTTATAATACCCTGTAAACTCTGAATAAACTCATCCGTGGTTTGTTCTTTTAATAAATAACCCTGGGCACCGGCTTCCAGTGCGGGAAACAGGTAATTGTCATCATCAAATATGGTGGCAACTACACAATAGGTATCCGGTGATTTCTTGCTGATCTCACTGATTATTTCAACGCCGTTTCCATCAGGTAAATTTAAGTCAATTAAGGCAAGATCAAGTTGATGATCATTAATTAATATTCTTGCCTGTGCCAGGCTGGATGCCTCATGGATTTTAACTTCGACAAATGCTTTTTTTATAATATCCGTGAGCCATTCACGTGTTTCGCGATGATCTTCTAAAACAAGTACTGTTTGCATAAATTATTCAGCTGTTTTCGAAATCGAAAAATTGATTCTTACACAACTGCCTTTATTTTCACCCGTTTCCGGGTCGTTAAGGTTAAACCAGCTGGCGTAGCCACCTAATTCCTGTGCTCTTGTTGTAATATTATTTAAACCTTTGCCAGGGACGCAGCTTTGCATATCGAACCCACCCCCATTATCACTACATTCAACTGTAATCTGTTGCTGGTCAATGTCGATAATAACTTCCATAAACTGTGCATTCGCATGCCTGATAATATTAGTCGTTATTTCATGCAGCATACGATTTAAATTAATGTGCTGCCTGGGGGTAAAGGTCAAACCATTTAAGTTTTTGCTTTGATGCCACAACAGTTGCATGCCAATCGAATTTAGTCTGTCCTGTATTTCTGATCGCACATCGATAATAGCATCAAGTATCGTCGCTGTTGATTTATTGTCAAGTGTATAGATAGAATTTCTAAGGGATTTTAGAATACTGCGTGAAAGCGCTATAGTCTGCTCATCTTTAACGGTATGTATCAGGGTTAACATACGCGCTGCCACATCATCATGCAGGTCACGAGCAATACGCAGGCGTTCTTCAGAAGCACCTTTTTCAAAGGCTTCTTCAATGCTGATAAACTGCCGCGTAAGCTTCAACAGTGAACTTGCAAGTTCAATGTCATCATTATTAAAGCGGGTTGCTTTATTGAGTATGCTCAATATGTAGCCGTGCTTGAGCATAATGGCAGGCACTTCAAGCACATTGTGTTGTTTATTAATGCGGCATTCCGCAAATGTTTCGGTAGATATTTTAAGGCTGCAATCAGAAAAAAAACGTTGCAGTATAGTTCGCCAACGTATATCAATTGATGTGCCGTTGCTGGAAAATTCCTCAATTAAAAAAGGCAGGTTTTTTTCCAGACTCTTATGCACAGAGAAACACCCCTTTAACCTATGGCCATAAAACTACAGCCAGATTCAGATTATCTTAAACACGGTCAACATAAAAAGCCGGCTAACCAGCTTTCAGCAGTATTAAATTCTTAGCAGTACAAAATCAGCAAATTAGAACCGGATATAAATGGGTATTAAACGCGCCCCATAGCTGAAAAACTTTTTATAAAAGGTGATGCCGTGATCGGATTTTTAATCATTGTCTTGTAGTCACCTTCAACAAATTTTAACTTGCCTGTGGCGTAAGCCAGGCCCAGGCCGGTAGAGCCAACTTCTCTTTTAATCCACTCTTTCCAGTGGCCTTCTTTGGCACGTAAATCCCAGTTAAGTCGCTGGTTGCTGTAATTTCCTGCTTCTACAACATAGCCATTTTCTATCACAATACAGCTACGCGGACTTTCTTCATCCGGAAAACCATATCCAATGATAGAAGAAAAATTTATTTCTTTAAGATGTCTTATCAAATAAGGGTCTTTATTCCATTCATCTCTGTATTTATTCATCCACACATTATCAAACAAATTCAAACCTGAGCTCCATTTAAAATACTAAATCAGTATCCAGCTGCTTAAGCAGAGGATGCTGAGAGGGGGGATATTCATCTGTCTATGCAGATGTAAAACCTGTTTTACAAGGCAATAACTGTTCAGGCGGCAACTGTGTGACTTCAGATCAGGGCGGAAAATGAGTGTTTACAGGTATAAATGACCATTAATCAACACACAGATGGAGTCATACAGGAGACAACTGAATAGTTCAGCCTATTTTAACTCCATCGTCATTGCATGTATATTATTTTGTTTCAGGGTGCTTAGGGTCTCACGCAGTCGAATCGGGTTACTGAATGGGCCTATGCGTACACGGTGCCAGTTATCCTGGTTAATACTGACACTTTGTATAGACGATTGCACGCCAAGTAAGGCAAGGCTGGCTTTTAGCCGTTCTGCATCCTGCTGGCTTCTGAAAGAGCCGGCCTGTAATAGATATTTTTTTCCACCTGAAGTTTCTATGGCCGGGGGTGTTTGAGTTGGGGTTTTCAGTTTTGCGTCTTCAACTTCAGGTTCAGGCACAAATACTTCCAGCTCGGAAAGAATGGTATAAAATTCAAAGCGGGGTTTCCTGGTGTTGCTATCAGCAGAATTATTTCCCTGCCCAACAGGCGTCTGCTTTTCATCTTCCAGCTTTTGCCTGCGGGCTTTTTTTAATTCCTGCTTCACTGCATCTGTAAAGCTGACCTGTTCGGCTGGCTGTTTATCAAGATATACCAGAAAGGCTGCAAATAACCCAATTGCCAGACCCGCCAGCATCCAGATATAACCAGGTACAGGTTTATTGTTCGACATCTGTCGTCCTTTTAAATCACGTGAAGCAGCCATTACATACTTTCCGGCGCACTAACACCTAACAGGTTAAGGCCATTATGTAATACGTGGCGAGTTGCATTAATCAGGTTCAGGCGCGCATTGCGTATCGCTTCATTATCAACGATAAACTGGTGCGCGTTGTAATAGGTGTGCAGTTCATTTGCCAGCTCGCGTAAAAAATGGGCGAGTAGATGCGGTTCTTCATTAAGTGCTGCTTTTTCTAATATTTCTGGATATTTAGCGAGTGCATTAATCAGCTCAGCTTCATGCTTTTCAGTTAATAAAGAAAGATTTTCGCTGCCATGCTCTGTGTTATGACTTAGCTGTTTTTCTTTAAGCTGGCGGAATATGCTGCAAATTCGCGCATGTGCATATTGAATGTAATATACCGGATTATCACTACTCTGGGATTTGGCCAGATCAAGATCAAAGTCCATGTGCTGCTCGCATTTTCGCAGTACATAAAAGAAACGTGCCGCATCTGTGCCCACTTCATCACGAAGTTCGCGTAGTGTCACGAAGGAGCCGGAGCGAGTTGACATGGGCACCTTTTTGCCGTTGCGATATAAAATTGCAAACTGCACCAGCAAAACATCCAGTTTATCAACATCATCCCCAAGTGCGGTTAAGGCGGCTTTAACCCGTGGAATATAGCCGTGATGATCTGCACCCCAGATATCAATCACCCGTTCAAAACCACGTTCCATCTTATCCATATGATAGGCAATGTCTGATGCAAAATAAGTGCTTTGACCATTGTCACGCACGACCACCCGGTCTTTTTCATCACCAAACTCGGTCGATTTAAACCACAGAGCCCCTTCTTTTTCATATACGTAATCAGCTTTCTGTAAACGCTCAATGGCCTGTTTGATTAAACCTTTGCCTGACAGGCTGCGCTCAGAAAACCATGTCTCAAATTCAACCCCGAATTCTTTCAGGTCGTCGCGAATATCATCTAGAATCGTATTTAATCCTAAATCAAAAACCTGGCGATACGATTCTTCGCCGAGGAGTATTTTTGCACGCTCAATCAGCGCATCAATATGCTGTTCTTTATCACCACCGTCGGTTTCATCTGCCGGGATATTTTCAAACACGGCTTTAACCGGGTGCATTAAATTTTTATCATGCTGTGAAAATAACTGTTCTGCAATCTGTTTTACATATTCACCCTGATAGGCATTAGCGGGGAATTTAATTTCTACACCACAGCATTCAAGGTAACGTAGCCAGACACTGGTGCAGAGTATGTCCATCTGCCGGCCCGCATCATTGACATAATATTCACGGTGTACATTAAAACCCATTGCACCAAGCAGAGAAGCCACGGTAGCACCATAGGCAGCGCCTCGGCCATGCCCCACATGCAATGGCCCGGTGGGGTTGGCAGATACAAATTCGATCTGAATTTTGCGGCCAGCACCAATATTGCTCAGGCCATAGGTTTCAGCCTGGGTATTGATGGTGTTGATAACCGACAGAGTATTGCTCTGTGAAACAAAGAAATTAATAAATCCTGGGCCGGCAATTTCAATTTTATCTAACTGATCACAGGCGGGCAGTGAATCGATTAATAACTGGGCAATTTCCCGTGGGTTTTTAGCCGCAGGTTTTGCCAGCATCATTGCCAGATTACAGGCAAAATCGCCATGCGTCTGATCTTTAGTGCGGGTAATCTGGATATCAGGTGAAACTTCAGGTGGAATTACGCCACTGGTTTTCAGGCTGCTTAGTGCCTGAGTAAGCAGCGTCTGGAGTGTATTTTTCAATTTTTCGGCCGGTAAAAACTCAGAGGGCAATTTTACATGTAGATAGGGGGGGTTACCAGTTAACTAAGGTTTAAACATGGTTTAAATTTCTGCAGGGGAACCACTGATTAAGTCTATGATGTTTCTGGCTTACAGGCTTGCCCCTGAGCTGTCCCCACGAATATCTCTAAACCAAAAAAGCATTTTTACCACAAATAAACGCAAACACATGCAAATAAAAAAATATAATTTGTAGGGGTAGCTTTAGCTGGCGATATAGAAGGCGATGCGGAGCGAGCCGATGTATTATACGGCTCGCTTCGCATTGCACAAATATTTCGTCAGCTA
>QIDK01000173.1 GCA_003228405.1 Gammaproteobacteria bacterium
CCTAATCATGGCTCAAAAAACACCGGCTAACAAAATATCATGCTTAATTCTTAATTAATATAGCAAAATAATTAATCAATTTTTTCTCTGTCACTTTCAGCTTCAAGCATAGCCTGTAGCGGTGACCTGTTCAAACCTTTAGCAACAAAAGCCGACCAGTGATCTGGCAATTTGGCCAGTGCCGTTTCTGCCTGCGGTTTTGTCTCAAATGCCGCGAATACGCAGGCACCGGTTCCGGTTAACATGGCATTGGTGTATTTTCTGAGGTGCTGAATAACTTCAGCTATTTCAGGGTATTGCTGTGCCACTATCGGCTCAAACACATTGCCTAACTCATCAAATATTTCGGCTTCATTAACAGTGCCGATTTGAAGGTCGCATATTCTGATGGCTGGACAGTCTCGTGTCAATTGGGAATCGTTAAAAATTTCTGCTGTTGAGATATGTACATCCGGCTGAACCACCAGATACCAGGGCTCAAGCGGGGATACGCTCTCCAGCTTCTCCCCTACTCCCTGTGCAAATGCGGCATGCCCATACACAAAAACCGGCACATCGGCACCCAGAGACAGGCCGATTTCTGCTAATGCTGCGTCGTCTAACTTTGTATCCCAGAGATGATTTAACACCACCAGGGTGGTTGCCGCATCTGAACTGCCGCCACCTACACCACCGCCCATGGGCAGAATTTTCTGTAGATAAATAGCTGCACCTTTTTCTGTGCCAGTGGCGGCCTGTAGTGCCCTGGCAGCTTTTACTACTAAATCATCCTCGGGTTTTATGCCTTCATTATCTGTCTTACGCACAATTTTGCCATCATCACGCACCACAAAGCGCAAACGGTCTGTGATATCTAAAAACTGAAATACGGTTTGTAAATGATGATAACCATCGTCACGCTGGCCGGTAATCTGTAGAAACAAATTCAGCTTGGCCGGGGCAGGCCAGAATTGAATACTAGGCATTTCCGCCCCGCTCATCTACATTCCATTGCCGAATAATCAGGCGTACCTCAATCTCTTCATTGTCTTCACGGCTAATAAATAATTTGCCTGGCAGCAGATCGCCCCCAACATTTTTGTATTTTCGAAATTCAATACGCCAGCCATTTTGCAACATGACATAGGGCAGGCCATTGTCATTCCAGTGAACGACTTCATATTTAGTTTCTGGCACCGGCAGGCCTCGTACCCAGTAATACAACCCACTCACCGGCAATGGCCAGCCATTGAGCCTTAACATTAATTTATCGACATCCGTATCAAAAAGTTCATCGCCGGATGAGGTTTTAAGATTAACGCCGCTTTGTCTGCCACTAATTAACATCGTGCCCGCACCCATAGGCGCCTGCAGGCTAATATCATAATCGGTCGAGTTATATTGTTTCCAGGTATAGTCCGCCTGGCCCCCGTCATCTTCAGTTTGTACTGATATTCTTCCCTGAATTGTCCACTGCTGAATTTTATTTAATATCTGCTGGTAGTGCTGCCAGTCGCCGATTGCAACGGGCTCATATCTCACTGCAGATGTGCTACAGGCACTCAACCACAGAAAAAGTAGCAGTGCCGGGAGAGAATATAGAAATTTCATAAATCGGGGGTTCTTGTTCATTTTATCTGACAGGCCGCTGAGGCAGAAGCGGAAGACCAAAGGCAAAAGCTGTTTACCGCAAATGTTGTTTGATTAAAGTGCGCCTGCGGCGCTCTCTAATCAAATAATGGTTTTATTAGCGTATTTTATATTCAATTGAGGTAAACAGCTTTTGCCTTAAAAAAATTCGACTACAGTGTATTAACAGACTCACATTTTATGCAAATGTTACCTACTGCTCAGGCGCTCTATTGTATCCCTTAGTAGTGCCTGATTGCCATCCAGTTTTTCACCCTTTTTCCAGATGCTCCAGGCTTTTTTGGTTTGCCCGTCCATCCATAAAACTTCGCCCAGGTGGGCTGCAATTTCTGCATCCTGCAATTTATCAAAGGCTTTAGTCAGCCACTTTATAGAATCTTCATATTTTCCCAGCCGATAATAAACCCAGCCTAAGCTATCTAATATGGCCGGGTCATCCGGCAGCAGTTGAGCTGCTTTTAAAATATATTCACGGGCTTCATTTAATCTTTCGGTGCGGTCAGCCAGGGTATAACCCAGTGCATTTAAGGCATTGGCATTTTCCGGCTCATGCATAATCACCATTTTTAAATCTGATTCGGCCACATCCAGCAAATTCAGTTTTTCTGCGGTTAGTGCCCGTGCATAGAGCAAGTCAGTATTTTCGGGCGACTGGCGCAATGCGGTATTATACAGAGAATAGGCCTCTTTATTGCGACTGGCCGCACGCAGCACCTCGCCTTTGGCCAGATAAACTCTAATTCGACTATTTTCTGTCTGATCGCTATTACTGAGCAGTTCCAGCTGGGATAACGCCGCTTCTGTATCGCCAGATTGCGCCAGTAAACCTGCCACACGTATGCGTGCATCCAGCCAGTAATCACCATTTAACACTCGTTCGTAGTTAGCAATGGCGGCCATATCTTCACCCTGCTGTTGCTGGATGCGCCCTAGATAATAGTGCGCCTGCTGGTTGTGATAGCCTATTTTCAGCAATTCCTGCAAATACTCTTTGGCCTGATCATTGTTCTCTGTTTCAATCGATAGCAGGCCCAGACTTAATAGCACATTTTCATTATTCGGCATGATTTTGTTTAATTCTTTAAAATGCGCCAGTGCCTTCTCAAAACGCTTCAACTGCACCAGCATACGCCCGTACTGAAGCTTTAACCGGGTATCATCCGGCCGCTTTTCAACCGCAATAGCAATCGCCTCAACCGCCTGTAACTGATGGCCCTGCCCTGCATGAATTTGTGCTTTAACCAGATAGGCATCCGCCAGATCATCATCAATTTCTATCAGCTGGTTTATATGCTGTAAAGCCGGCTCAAGCTGTCCCTGGTTTGCCTCAAATTTAGCCAGTAGCAATAGCAGAAAAGCATCCCCGGGGTATTTTTTATCGAGGCGTTTAATCACCTGCACTGCAAATTTTGGCTCTGTTTCTTTACTCAGAATATGGGTCATGGTGTTGATTGAATGCCCTTGCACCTTACCCTCCACCATTAGCAGTTTTTCAAGTGCATCAACCGAGGGCTCAAGTTGCTGTAGATGCAAAAAAGCCAGCACCCGAATACGATTAATAGATTGACTTGCTGGCAATTTAAGCGCCAGCCAGCGATCGCTTAGCTCAATTGCCTTATTATTTTCACCTGCATACAGAGCAATATAGGCGGCGCGAGAAATAACCTGTGGGTCATTACTAAGCTCCGCTGCCGCTGAATAAAACGCAATCGACTCACTCATTTCCCCCCTGACACCGGCAAACTCACCCGCCAGCAGGTTAAACAGTAAATCGCCACCCAGAGATCCTGCGGCGATATCATCCCCTCTGATGACTTCTTCATATTTATCCGGTGCAGACTCATTCGGCGCAAATTCGCCCGGCCCGTTGTTAACAGGCATAGCATTACAGGCCAGCAGACCGGTGACCAGTAGCGGGGAGAGAAGAACCATGTGTAATTGTGGCGACAGCCGTTTCATGTAATTAACCAACCTCTTATATGACGGCTAAAAAGATATGTACTATTAAATAATAACCCAATTATTCAATTTTGCTTGATTGTTATATATTCAGATGGGTTCAGGCTGAATGAAGTTCAATCAAATTTCAACTGGCTGGAATACAATGACCTCCAGTTTGAGGTTCTCTGATCGTTTAAATGACTGATTTCTTGTAATTACCTGCTCATTGCCTCAAAATTAAAGGCTTTATTAGCGGACTCATTCAGGGCACTAAACAGGCGGGCTTGCAAATACCTGTCATCCTTCACAGCATGTCGATAATCACTCTTGGCCTAAATCATAAAACCGCACCGGTAAGTATCCGCGAGCGCCTGGTATTTTCGCCAGAAAGTCTGGCGGATGCCGTTAAGTCATTGTCTGCACTGGAAAACATTAAAGAAGCCGCCATTCTGTCTACCTGCAACCGCACTGAACTATATTGTGCCACAACAGATGATAAGAAACTGACGCAGCAGGTAATAGATCAGATTACCGAGTGGCTGAGCCAGTTTCATGGCCTGAATAGCTCGGATATCCATGAGCACCTGTATACGCATCAGCATGAAGAATCTATCCGCCATGCCCTGCAGGTCGCCTGTGGCCTTGATTCACTGGTCCTTGGTGAGCCCCAGATACTCGGCCAGATGAAGCAGGCCTATGCCCAGGCTAATGATCAGGGCACCATGGGCAGCCTGCTGGGTAGATTATTTCAGCATGCCTTTTCTGTTGCCAAACAGGTGCGCACCGATACCGCCATCGGCTCCAGCCCGGTTTCCGTTGCATTTGCTGCGGTTAGCCTGTCTAAACAGATTTTTGGTGAATTAAATCAACTCACAGCACTGATGATTGGCGCTGGCGAAACCATTGAGCTGGCGGCAAGACACCTGAATGGCAGCAATATTAAACACATGATTATTGCCAATCGCAGCGTTGATAAGGGGCAGGTATTAGCGGAACAATTTGCCGCTGAAGCCATTGCCCTGCACCAGATTCCAGATTATCTGCACCGGGCAGATATCGTCATTTCATCCACCGCCAGCCCACTGCCTATTTTAGGCAAGGGCGCGGTGGAAAACGCGTTGAAAAAACGTAAACATAAACCTGTTTTTATGTGTGATATAGCAGTACCCAGAGATGTTGAACCTGAAGTTAACGAACTTGATGATGTGTTTTTATACACCGTGGATGACCTGCATGAAATTATTCAGGAGAATCTTGAGTCCCGTCAGGAAGCTGCAGAACAGGCCCATGAAATTATTGAAAATCAGGTAGAAGATTTTCTTAACTGGGAACGATCTCTTGATTCGGTTGAAGTTATTCGGGATATTCGCGAACATGCACAGTGTATCTCCTCTGAGATTTTACAGAAAGCGCAGGCACAGCTTGAGCAGGGCAAATCAGCAGAAGATGCACTGGCTTTTTTAGCCCGCACCCTGACCAATAAACTATTACACCAGCCCAGTGCAACTCTGCGACAAACCGGCGAAAACAGCCGCCATGATTTGCTCGACTTTGCACGGCAGCTGTTTTTGAGCAATGCTTCAAAGCCGTCCGATAAACAGAAATAAACCCATAATAAAATTTAAATACTTAAAAGACACCCTATGAAAAATTCTATTCGCCGCAAACTTGAAACTCTGTGTGAACGCCACGAGGAAGTCGGTGCATTATTAAGCGACCCGGCGATTATTGCTGAGCAGAATAAATTTCGTGAATTATCCATGGAATATTCTCAGCTTGAGCCGGTGACAAAAGCCTTTAATGATTTTCAGGCAGCCGAAAGTGACATTGCCGCTGCGGAAGAAATGATGCAGGAAGATGACGCAGAAATGCGTGAAATGGCCGTCGAAGAAAAAAAAGATGCGCAACAACTCTGCGAAAACCTGGAGCTGAAATTACAGAAACTACTGCTTCCCAAAGACCCCCACGATAACAGCAATATCTACCTTGAAGTTCGCGCCGGCACCGGTGGCGATGAGGCAGCTATTTTTGCCGGTGATTTATTCAGAATGTACAGCCGCTATGCAGAAACCCAGCGCTGGCAGGTAGAAGTTATGAGTGAAAGCCACGGTGAGCATGGCGGCTATAAGGAAATTATCGCGCGTATTGTCGGCCAGGGAGCTTACTCAAAATTAAAATTTGAATCCGGCGCACACCGGGTGCAGCGTGTACCTGAAACCGAATCGCAGGGTCGCGTGCATACCTCCGCGGCAACCGTGGCCATTATTCCCGAACCCGATGCACTGGAAGAAATCACCATTAGCATGTCTGATTTACGCATCGACACCTACCGGGCATCCGGTGCAGGTGGTCAGCATGTGAATAAAACCGACTCTGCGGTTCGACTCACCCACATCCCTACCGGGGTTGTGGTGGAATGTCAGGATGAACGCTCGCAACACAAAAACAAGGCCCGTGCCCTGTCATTATTACAGGCGAGACTCGTCAGTGCCGAAGAAGAAAAGCAGGCGGCAGAGCAAGCGGAAACCCGCAAATCGCTGGTGGGCAGTGGCGACCGCTCTGAACGCATTCGCACCTATAATTTCCCCCAGGGCCGGGTTACAGATCACCGCATCAACCTGACACTTTATAAACTGGATGAGTTTATGCAGGGAGGGCTGGAGCATATTATTTCACCGCTGATTAACGAATACCAGGCTGAGCAGTTAGCTGCGCTTTCAGACCAGTAAAACAAAGTGCAAATCAGCCAGCTTCTGATATCTGCCTGCCAACAGCTTGATAAACTGACTGACTCAGCCAGGCTCGATGCTGAAATATTGCTTGCTCATGCCCTTAAAAAAAACCGCACCTGGCTGGCCACCTGGGCGGATAAATCTTTGCCTGACAATGAAATCAACTCTTTTAACTCACTCCTTGAAAGAAGAAAAGCCGGCGAGCCCATCGCCCATATTACCGGCTCACGAGAATTCTGGTCACTGGATGTAAAGGTCACTAAAGATACCCTGATTCCACGCCCGGAAACCGAGTTAATGGTAGAGAAAATTCTCAGCCTTTATCCACAACAGAATAATATCGAACTGCTGGATCTGGGCACTGGCAGCGGTGCCATCGCTCTGGCGCTGGCCTCTGAACGACCCGGCTGGAAAATTACCGCCACAGACCAGTCCCCTTCTGCACTGGATATTGCCAGACAGAATGCACAGCGGCTTGCTTTAAACAATATAAATTTTCAATCGGGTGACTGGTTTGAACCCGTGAATAACCGGAAATTTGATATTATTGCCAGCAATCCGCCCTATATTCCCCACACAGACCCCCATCTTTCACAGGGAGACGTTCGCTTTGAACCCCGTTCAGCCCTGGCTTCCGGAGAAGATGGGCTGGATGCTATACGGCTTATTTGCCAGCAGGCCAGAACACACCTTAAACCCGAAGCTATGCTAATAATTGAGCATGGATTTGATCAAAAATCAGCGTTACGTTCTATATTTATGCTTTCGGGCTATAAAAATATCCAGCAAGACCTGGATCTGGCGGCTAACCCACGTCTCACCCATGGATTTAATCATTAATTTTCAAATAGTTACAGCTTTTAACCCCCGCCAGCCAAATATCTAAATAATGCTTGTAAAATAACCTTACTTCCTCTAACTTATTCATTATGAATGAAGCTGATGAGCTAATTAAACGGCGTGAACTCAGATTCTGCCACCTGCATCCTGACCCTGATCAGGCGCGCAGTGCTTTGCTGCTATTATCTGACGCTGATGGCGTATTAGATATAACGCTGATGGATGAGCTTTGTTTATATATTACCTACGATGTTCGCCAGCTGACGCTGGATGCCATTGAAAAAGTGTTAGTCCGCCTCGGTTACCATTTAGACAGCCGCTTGCTCTATCGTATGAAGCGAGCACTCTACAGTTTTTCTGAAGAAACCCAACGGGCTAATCTGGGGGGAACAGACAATACCAACAATACCACTCAGGTATTCATAAAACGCTATACCTGCAATCACCACGGCTGCCGTGACAAACGCCCGGAGCATTGGCGTAAATACCTGTAACTATTCAGCTTAGCGGTGAGCTATCTCCACAAAATCATCATTAAAATCAAAAAAATAAAGGCATTTTGTCCGCAAATGAACGCGAATATTTTGGTTGTGCGCCAGTTTTGTACAGGGTAGGCAAATCCAAAAGATTTTTACAACCAGTATATTTCTCAGGGCGCACTACACCTTCATTAATGCTTTTGTTTTTATTTGCATGTTTTGCGTTCATTTGCGGACAATATGCTTTTTGCTTTTAAAAAATATACGTGGGGATAGCTCAGGCTCAGCCCCTGCGGTAATTCCGACCCGATGAGCAGAGTCATGATCGACCCTATACAACTTTGTGTGATCTCAAAACCAGCCAACTTCTGTTATTATTAGCCCCCATGAATGACAATCAACTACTGCGCTATAGTCGGCAAATTCTTCTGCCCGGCTTTGATGAAGACAAACAGCAGAAACTACTCGATGCCCATGTATTAATTATGGGTCTGGGTGGGCTGGGCTCACCGGTTGCCATGTATCTGGCTGCCGCCGGCATAGGCAAACTGACACTGGTGGATTTTGATGCCGTTGAGCTGCATAATTTACAACGGCAGATTATTCATACCACAGACAGGATTGATCAGGCCAAAACTGAATCTGCTGCAAGCACCATTAAACAGCTCAATCCTCACACTGAAACTATTTGCATCAGCAGAAAACTGCAACAACAGGAATTGCAAAACCTGTTAAACAATGTCAACCTGCTAGTCGATGCGACAGATAATTTTGCCACTCGCTTTATGATTAATCGCGCCTGTTATCATACCGGCACACCACTGGTTTCCGGGGCAGCTATCCGCATGGAAGGCCAGGTCAGTGTGTTTAATTTTAAAAACAGGGCAAGCCCCTGTTATCGCTGCCTGTATGATGAAGCCGGTGAAGAAGAAAACAGTTGCAGTGAAAATGGCGTTATGGCTCCCATGGTCGGCATTATCGGCTCTATTCAGGCAATGGAAGCGATTAAGCTTATTAGCGACTATGGTGAAACATTAACCGGAAAACTGCTAATTACAGATGCCATGCATCAGGACTGGCGCAGCATGAAATTTAAAAAAGATCCCAACTGCCCGGTGTGTGGCAAGCACAAATAAAACAATGAACCATACGATTGCTCTACCCAGAAAACTTGCCAACCGTTTACTCAGCCTGGCACAGCTGGCTCCTGAGACAGAAATTTGCGGCCTTATATCAGACCAGTATCATGTGTACCCTGTCGATAATATTGCCGATAATACCCGTTGTGTATTTGAAATGGAGCCCCAGCAACAGATAAATGCATTTAAAAAGATGCGTGAACAGCAGCAAACATTATTTGCGATTTACCATAGTCACCCGAACAGTGATGCCATCCCTTCACAGAAAGACTTACATGACTCTGCATACAAAGACGCATTAAATATTATTATTTCGCTTAACACGGAAGGCGTGCTGGATATGCGCGCCTACTTTTATAAACAAGATGCGACGGAGTCGGTTGATTTAATTATTGAATAATAATTAATGTACCCATCGCGACCTGAAGGTGACACCTTCAGGCCACAAAGCGATTAAAGGTGATATTTAAAATTAAACTGAAGCTCGTTGACCTCGTCACGAATAACGTATTCCAGGCGTAAATCTACCTGTTTATTCACGGCATAGCCCGCACCTGCACCTACCATCAAACCACTGTCATCACCCAGGTCAAAACCTAAACGCGCCAACCAGCCAAAATCACCACTGATAGTCCCATCAACTACATAATTAACCCAGATGCCCGTACTATTGGCTGGAAAACCATAATCTGTAACACCAAACTCCACCGAGCTATCAACGCCATCAACCAGCTTAACCTGAGTTAAATCATAAGCGCCAAAAAACTGAAAGCCGATCTCATCACTAAAACCACTCACCGAGTTATTAGCGATACCCGCACCAAGCGAAAATTTGCTTTTATCCAGCAAACTTCCATTTTCTTCGGCAATAGCCGGGGCAGCAAGGGCACTACAAAGTAAAATAGTGGCAAGACCAGTTGTACATTTATTTATATTAAACATTATTTGAGACCTTTTTCATTGAACTTATTGTGAATCTAGGGCATCTTAAACATAGCTAGCTCCGGTATCAAGGCAGACTTATATAGAATTTGATATAATCGACATGAAAAACTCACAAAATATCGTCTAAACTTACTATTCAGACATTTTTAAAACCCCTAGCCTACTAATTTATATGAATTTTTTAATTAAAACGCTCACTTTACTGTTTATTTTTACCGCCACCATCGCCGCGGCTAAAACCACGTCCTCTCTGCAACCTCTGCAGCCGCTGGACGCCCATAACCGCACCACAGCTGAAATTGTCAATCGTCTGTCCCAGCAGCATTTTCAGCGCACCCAGATTCGCCTCGACAATAATTTATCATCCATAGTGTATGACCGTTATCTGAAAGAGCTGGATGGCAACCGTAGTTATTTTTTACAGGCAGATATCGATGATTTTGAAAAATACCGTTACCGCCTCGACGATGCCTTTCGGGCTCGCAAGGTAGAACCCGCGTTCGTTATTTTTAATCGCTACCAGCAACGTGTTACCGAAAGACTGAAATTTCTCATAACAACCATCGAAAAGGGTTTAGATAAACTAGACTTTAATGGCAATGAAAGCATTTTTATTGATCGTGAAAATTATGCCTGGCCACAAAGCAAAAAAGACCTTGATGCGCTCTGGTATAAACGACTGAAAAATGATGTCCTAAATTTAAAACTATCCGATAAAAAAGAAGGCAAAATTTCAGAGCTATTAAGCAAACGCTATAGCAGCCAGTTAAAACGCATCCAGCAAAATAATTCTGAAGATGCCTACCGCATTTATATGAATGCATTAACCCTTAGCTACGACCCGCACACCCAGTATTTTTCACCCCGTGGCACAGAAAATTTTAATATCCGTATGCGCCTCTCTTTACAGGGTATAGGCGCCATGCTGCAGGCCGAAGATGAATATACTAAAGTAACCCGTCTGATTCCTGCTGGCCCGGCCGATAAAGCCGGCGAATTAAAAGCGAGTGACAGAATTATTGGTGTCGGCCAGGGATCAGCTGGTGAGATAGTTGACGTTATTGGCTGGCGACTGGATGATGTGGTTGATTTAATTCGTGGTAAAAAAGGCACTATTGTTCGTCTCTCCATATTAAAAGCCAATGCGGTAGACGCATCCAAATCCAATGTTATTTCTATTACCCGGGACAAGGTAAATCTGGATGAACAGGATGCCAGTAAAGAAATTATTGAATTTGAAAACTACGGTAAAAAATATCGACTGGGAGTCATCGATATTCCAAAGTTTTATATTGATTTCGAAGCTGCAAATAAAGGCGACCCCAACTATAAAAGCACAACCCGTGATGTCAAAAAACTGCTCAAAGAACTAAAGGCAGATAAAGTTGATGGCATTATCATTGATTTACGGGACAATGGCGGCGGCTCATTACATGAAGTTAATACCTTAATCGGGCTATTTATCAAGTCCGGCCCGACGGTACAGGTTAAAGATATTTCAGGTCGAGTTTATGTATCCAGAGACAGAGATGACCAGATAAGCTATAGCGGGCCACTGGCTGTACTGGTTAACCGCATCAGCGCATCTGCTTCCGAAATATTTGCCGGTGCCATTCAGGATTATCACCGCGGCATTATTGTCGGCACACAAACCTATGGCAAAGGCACAGTCCAGGCCATGCTGCCTTTATCGAGCGGGCAAATAACATTAACCCAGCAGAAATTTTATCGCATAACCGGTGACAGCACTCAAAACCGTGGCGTTATTCCAGATATAGAATTACCATCACTCTATAATGTTGCAGAAGTCGGGGAAAGCTCATTAGAAGCTGCACTACCCTGGGATAAAATAAATGCTGCCCAGTTTTATACCTACAATGATTTCTCACAGAAAATACCAAAATTACAGGCGCTGCATATTAATCGTGTTAAAAAAGCCCCTGACTTTGTGTATTTAACTGAAACAAATAAGTTAATCGAACGCCGTCGTCAGAAAAAAGAGATCTCACTCAATGAAGAGACACGTCGTAAAGAGAAAAAAGAACTCGAAGATGCGCAGATAACGTTAGAAAATAATCGGCGTAAGGCACTGGGAATGAAATTAATTAGCAGCCTTGAAGAACTGGACAAACCCACTGATCATGCTGAAGAAGACAACCCAGAACATAAAAAGAAAGATGGGCCAACGCCTTTGCTAACTGAAACCGGCAACATTCTGGTTGACTTTATCAGCCTGAATTACCCTGAAATTGCAAAAACAATAGAATCACAGAACTGATACTGCCAATAATCAGGGAACCTCAATACAGAAATTGAATCAGACACTAACTTAAAATATTTTTACCCTAACTGAAACTCGGAGATATATTCAATGAACAATAAATTTACTGCACTGTTTGCCGGAATAATACTGGTATCTGGACTATCTATAGCAACGGCCCAGGCAACTGAAAATCCATTTGCCGTAACCAGCATGAACTCACAGCAACTGGCCATGGAATCAGGCCACGAAGATGACCATGACACTAAAAAAAGCACTGAAGGCAAATGCGGCGGCAAGGAATCAACTGCCAGCAAAGACAAAAAAGAAAGCAAAAGCGGTGAAGGCAAGTGCGGCTCTGAGCATATGAAAAAGAGCTCAGGTAAATGCGGAGGACATTAATCAGTTCTGCGGCATAAAATACGCTGTTGTATACACAGAAGGGCCAGTAGTTATACTTACTGGCCTTTTTTATTTCACAACCTCTGCATAACTCTGCGACCTTTGTGCTTAACCTGAAAACATCATAAACCCGCCTGACATTAAATCCAGACAACCTCTGTCAATGTAATAGCCCACCACTACCAAAGCCCTGCGCATATTTATTCATTAACACTCGAACAGGCTCATAGAAGACAATAACATCCATCTGCTGCTTAGCTTCATTAAAAAACTGCTGTGTACCAACGGGTATATTTTTAAAAACCTGGGTCAAAAAAACCTCGCTCAAAGACAATGCCAGTAAGTTAAGTAATTTTTAGAGGCACTTCCTGAGAAAAATTTCTTATATTAAGTTTCGAGAATTTGCTAGCTCTGACAGAACTGGTGCACAAAAAAGTTATCCTGAAATCAATTAGTTAAAGCACCCCTAAAGCAGTATCCAAAGGGTAATTAAGCTTAACTTACTGACATGGATTAGTCTGAGAATTCAGAAAAAAGAATATTGAAAATACGCTATGGCAAAGCAATAGCCCCAGGGCTGAAAGACAGAATAACAGGAGATGTCTTACTGATATGGCTATATGTGGTAATATTTTCCTAAATATAGACAGTTATGTCTAGATGTGGCCATAATGTCTGCTTTTAGACTTTCTGCCTATTTAATTGTTATGTGAAAAAACATGAATGAAAAACTTATCATAATCGGAGGTATATATAATATTTTTCTCATTATGTTTCACGTAATGTTTTGGCGTATATTTAGGTGGCCAGAAACTATCAACTCACTAAACTATATAAACAAAGCAACAATACAAGTTCTTAATATAAGTATTACATTCATATTTTTTATATTCAGTTATATATCATTTGTTCACACACAGGAATTATTAAGTACCTCTCTAGGTAATTCACTTTTATATTTAATGTCGGCATTATGGCTATTTAGAGCAGGCCTGCAAGTTATATTTTATAAACTTAAACACAAAGCATCTGTAGGGCTAACTATTTTCTTTATTATTGGCGCAGTTATATATGGCATACCAGCAATCACATAACAAAGCGTTCAACCTGACCCGTAACATGTCTCGCCTCATGTGGCTTCCGCTGCGCTCCATATTGCCACATGAGTCAAGTCATGTTACGGTCAGGTTAACTTAACGTTAGCGAAAATAAGAAGCAAAGAAATATAGGTTTTTTATTCTGAAAATAAAAGAGCAAGATTCGATAAGTAAATAAGCTGAAAATAAAAAT
>QIDK01000063.1 GCA_003228405.1 Gammaproteobacteria bacterium
CAGCGGGTTCACCATTAACCGTCAATTCATTATCGGATACAAAGTGTATCAATAGGTCATTCCCGTTGATGAGATACGCACCACTGGCCACATCAGATTTATAATCATGGGACTCGACATTGGGGTTAGTTACTTGTTCGTCCCGCCATGCCTGGCTTTCGGCTTCATGGTCTTCTTTAGTGTATTCAGGTGTAAAGTGCATGGTCTTTTCCTTATACGGCAATGAATAGTTGATCGAGTTCGGCTAATTTTTCATATTGATAGCTATGGGCTTCCATTTTTTTTAAAAGAGCTTGTTCATATTTCTGAATATTGGATAAATCTAGACAGCTGTTAATATCTGAACAATAACTGGTTATTATCATATGACGCTCTCCACTACTTAATCGGATTGCATCGCCCCAGTAGTAATTAACTAGGCCCCAGGGCACACCGGCTAAATTGAATTCACCGGTAGCTTCATCGAATACCAATAGGGGCTCTTCTGGTATCTGCCTAAACACGGATAGGTCATCTTGTGGGCATGGCATTAAAGACTTAATCTCTACTGTGGCGGTCTTAATTTCAGCCTGTTCTACATCTATTTTGCGTTGATTGCTTCAATGATACGCTCAATAGTTGGGCTGTCTTTTTCTAGTATCTTGTTTTTTTGCTTTTGACTAATGATATCAATGAACGCATCGAGGCGGGTAACTTGTCTATTTGCATCAATCCTAAATGTAATAGGTTCAAACTTACCCCTTTGTTTATCGGGTTCAGTTGAAATGGTAATCGAACCGTCGTCGTTCTTCTCGGGTATTAAATAAATCAGTTCATCAAAGTCATTACGTAGGTCGCCGGTACCTTCATAAATAGGCCGACCAAAAGCGTCATTGTATTTATTGGTGTGTGCCAGACAAACGATAGTCATGCCTTTAGCGGATAGACTACGAAGTAATTGATACAGCTCTTTAGCCTTTTTTTTAACAATAATATCTGTCATTTTTTTTAAGGTATCGAATATAAAAATCTTATTACTGAAATCACCACCGCGCTCATTTAGTCCTCTTAAATTATTAATGACTGATGCCATGCTTTTACCGGCTTTCATATCTGGGAGCATTAATGTAAAGCCGTTGTCCTTTGCAAATTTGACCATTTCTTTAGCATCGGACTGGCCCACGTCCGCATTCACATAAAACAGGCTATAACCGACCTTTACTATTTCAGTTGATAAATGCATCATTAGTGTAGTTTTTCCCCCGTTGGCTTCGGAACATACCACCATCATATGGCCTTGTATAATCAGATTTTCATAAACCCATTCTGGGGCATCATAGGATTCAGCTTCTTCGGTGCTGACTTCATAATCATTCACCCATGCAAAAGGGTCGGAAGGCGGTTCGGGGATGTCTTTAGATGAATTCCGATTATCTTCGGGCTGATCTGATAAATCCGGCGGCATGTAATCACGAATATCACTGGGGGCTGTTTTGGATTTGCCCATCACTTTGTTATAGCGTTCTGTCTGTTCAGCTTTTGCATCTATAAAATCGGTCATTTAAGTTCGCCTGTTAGCTGATGTATTCGTTCGATCGCTTGTTGCTCACGTTCCCATGCTTCAGCTGGCATGGTTTTGAATTCAGGGTGAATTTTCATATAATTTTTATCAGCGGCCCTCGCTAAGCTATTTAATCGAGCATTGTTAAAATTGGATAAAACAAAGATTTCATGCTCAAGTAATTTAATTAATTCAATCCTGCTTTTTTTTAATTTAAAGGTTTTAACCTGCTCACGATTAAATACATCTTTTTGCTTATAGCCGTAAAGTTCAAATGCTTCCATAATAGTTTGATAATTACATGCGTTTGAGTGACAGTAAGCGGATAACTTGCCGTTTTTGCCGTCACTGATCTGCAAATTATGTTTAGCACTATCCGGGTTATGACAAATCGCCGGTATCACCCAGCCATTGCCAGACTTGCGCCCGTTTAACTGGCGGGCTATTTTTGCGGCCAGGCTCATGTTGATTGTTTGTAAGAGTGAAGCAAACCACCGCGCAAAATTAATTTGTCTGTAGTTACTCGTTTATGCTCAATGTAGTTCTGCCAGAAATGGATATTCCCATTAAAACACTGGGGGCAAACGGCTAAGGCTCCAATTTTTAAAATCGGTCGAGTTAAAGGTTCACGGCACTCTGAGCAGGTCGGTTTTAAATAAACAGTTTTTAAGTTATCATACTGATTCATGTTAGCCCTCCGGTGGGCTCTAAAGGCCAGGCTCTTTGTGGGGGCCTGGCTTTTGTTCGTTTTAGCCTCTTTTTTTTATCATTTGCTCCACGCCGCTGGGTCAGTTGCCCATCGCTCATAATCACATTCACGCCATGCAATAGAGTTAGGGCCGATTTTATATGGCTGCGGGAATTTACCGTTTTTTACTAATCGCCAGATAGTCGTGTCAGACAGTCCCGTGGCTTTTAGAATTTCTGCTTTACGCAAAAACCGAGTAGTTACTGGGCCGGTATGGGGGATTGATGATGGTATGGGTTGGTTTTGCGCTTGCATTAGCTGTTATCCCTTTTTGTTTGTGTGCAACTAATTTCAGCACAAAACAATCGAGCAGCAGGCGGGGGAAATACGGCGAAACTTAATAAATATGGTTGCCAATATAGGAAAACAACTGAGAATAGCTATTTGCCTATATTGTTTTTTTGAAGGGTTTAATTAATTAGAGAATTATCAATTAAGTTTTTGATGGTGTTTTTATTGAGAGGCATATTTGCAGATTTTGCAATAAGCGTCATTAGCCGTGCTGGTATGTTGTCTCCAGATTGATATTTAATTTTGTATTTGCGGCATAGCTCTATTGTGGCTTTTACCAGGTACTGCTTATCCTGTTTTTGTTTAGTGGCTACAGATTCTATACCAAATCCATCTAACTTATCTGCACTACCGACTCCAAATATCTTATCCAGCAATATCCTGTTATTAATAGTTAGCTTGTTAGCCCAATCAATGCCCTCTTGAAACTGTTGATTATCTAAGGCGGTTCGTTGTCCGCTGGGGGCTACTGCCCATATATAACCGTGTAGCTTAGTAATAATTTCTCTGACTTCCAACTTGAGGCTTTCTTTTACACGGAACTTATAAATAGAGGCATCGGAAAGTATATGTATGAGCTCGGCTTTACCTTCATTTGATAAACCGTAGGAAGGTGTAGGGAGCAAAAGCCCATAGAAGACGTCTTCTAATGGGCTTTTCTCTAGGCCGCTCATGCGCGTTCACCTAGTACGATGACGTTATCACCGGTTCCGGTTACTTCTCGCTCTAGCCAATTACTCCATTTCTGCATAGCTTCGCGTTTTTCGTCAAGGTAACCGTATTTGTCATACACTTTAGAGCCAACACCAGCGATTGAATGACCCTGTAGACGATCTCGAATTTCTAGCGGCAACTTCACATGCTGTGCGCCCAATGTTTTAAAGGTCTTTCTGGCTACCTTAGCACTAAAAGGCACTTCAACACCTTGCCACTTACCGTTTTTAGTTGGTTTACAGAAGCGGGTTACGGCTTGGCCCAAAGCTTTTACAGGCCTACAAATATCCTCACCGTTATCTTTTAGACTTGGAAACAAATATTTACTATCATCAGAGATACCCTTTATCTGATTTAGCAGGTCAATTTGAAAATCAGTAAGCGGCACTAGGTGGTCAACTTTTACCTTGTTGCGTGTTTTTCTTCTCTGCCACGGCATAACCCATGTTTTCGTATCAATATCAAATTCGCCCCACTCTGCAAAGAGCACTTCTTCAACACGCTGACCGGTTGCAATTAGGAATTTAAACGCCAACGCCATTTGCACGTGCATAGCATCAACACCGGCATGGTTCCAAACCAACACTAATTCCTCTTTAGTTAGGTACCTATCGTCAATACCTTTATTTTTATTGACAGGCTTAATCAGCATGAACGGGTTAGAGTTTAGACCATACTGGATTTCAGCTTTTTTCCAGCGCACATTGCTACGCATAGACAGGCCCAGTGACCAGGCCGTCATACAAAAGGTGCGGCATTTATCAGCAACACCTACAGAAGCATCCTGCACAATATCTGCGAGCATATCACCCGCAATATCTAAAGTGACTTCATGGGCAGGTAATTTACCTATGTGTTTTTCAATATGATTTTTGAATTTAGATTTTCAATATGATTTTTGAATTTAGACTCCACATCACCGAATGATGTTTTGTTGTCCAGCTTCATGTCTTCCACATACAAAGCAAACAAATTTTTAACCGTACCCAGTGAAGAATTGCGGGTGGCTTCGGCTTTTTTCTTTTTGTCCTGATTGCGGGGGTCGATGCCTTCGTTGATTAGCTGACGAAATTTGACTACCTGTGCCCGCGCTTCTGACAAACTCACAGCGGGGTAGCTAGCGAACGCCCATAGAAGACGTTTTTTAGTGATGGGGGATGTATAAGAAAACACCCATTTTTTAGAGCCTGAAACTCTAACGGCTATCTGTAAACCAGTACTAGGATAGTCAGATTTTCGATAATCGGTGGATTTAGGTTTAAGAGCTTTTACGCCTCTATCTGAAAAAGGAGCTGTGCTTTTAGTCGTACCGATTGGAGCAGTTCTTTTTGTTTTGCTCTTCACAGTGTTATTATTAAATGTAGCCATTTTGATACCTCGTATATCATTATCGGTTAGAGCCTCGACTATGTTTCAGCACATTCGGGGCTTGTTTGTTTCTGGGTTTCCGCTTCTCTAAACCAAGTCGCTAACCAAGTCGCTCAAAACATGGGCTTGGGTAAATTTAAGCGACTTGTCCTGAAACTCCATGAAAGGGATAATGCACGTTATAGGCCGGTGTGGCAAGGGTCTATGAAATGCGATAACCGGACTGGAAACCCCCTTATACCAGCTTGTGATTCCGGATGTCGCGGGTTCAAGTCCCGTCACTCACCCCAGTAAAATCAAGCACTTACAGAAATGTAGGTGCTTTTTTTTGTCTGAATCGAGTTCCGACATACTTCACCACCACGATCCCACTTGCACAAAAATAAACCCCGCCTTATATTTCTGATACCAAACAAGGGTCTTATATGGGCCGGTCTATTTCACACACCAGTATACTCACAGAGGAGGGAGACCTGGCCCAGCGCATACTATGGCGGCCACAGTCCCCGTTAGAAAAGCATGAACTGAAAACGCGGGATATCTGGGCCGGTAGTCTCGTTTCTGAGTGCTGTTGTGATAAATGCCGGTTAAATCTAATCTGTAAAAGTACTGGATATGAATGCCAGGCGTTTAGACAGTTTGCCTCCAGGGGAGCCGGGAGGATGCCGGCCTGGCTTTAGAATTGAAATAAGTATAAAATAGGTATATATTCTATACATGCCTATATTCGAGTACGACTCCAATAAAAGCACTCGCAACCTGAATAAGCACGGGATTAATTTTGACGCTGCCCAGGCTTTATGGGATGACCCCGACTTACTGACTTTTTCTATACGCGATACAGATGAGCCGCGCTTTTTAGTGATTGGTATACTTAATAAAAAACACTGGTCGGCTATTATTACTTATCGCGGGGATAATATACGCATTATTTCAGTTAGGCGTTCACGCACAAAAGAGGTTAAGGCGTATGAAAGCTAAAGCGTTTGATAAAAAATTTGATGAGGGCAAAGACGACATCATGAAGCATGTTGATATGTCGAGTGCCGCCCGCCCCAACCAATCAAAGCGGGTGAATGTGGACTTCCCTGTATGGATGATTGAATCACTGGATAAAGAGGCCAAACACCTGGGAGTTACCCGGCAATCTATAATCAAAGTATGGTTAGCTGAACGGCTGGAAAAGACGGCAGCAAATCATTAAATCCTGATACCTGAAGTTGCCATTTAGATGATTGATCTTTAGTGGTGCCCATTTCTTCAGGGGTTTATTGTTGAGAAAATAGCTGCTTTTGTAAGGGGGAAAGCAGGTCAAGTTAAGCGACCACCCCCAGTTACACTCTGTGTTCTCTGTGCCTCTGTGGCAAGAGGTTATGGGCTTAGTTAATTCCCATTCAGGGTAGATATGAAGTTTGTAGCTCGGATATTGCACAATATAAATATTCACATGAGTTCTAATATCTCACGGGAAATTCCCCTCATCACCATGTATACTATGTGCCAATTCAAAAACACCGTTTATAAGGAATCATCCGTGCTCGTAGCCTATCGCAAACATGTTGCAGAACGTGCCGCAGAAAATCTGCCTCCATTAGCTCTGGATGCTCAGCAGGTTGCAGGTCTGATTGAGCTCATCAAGAACCCTGGCAGCGAAAAACCGCAGGAATTAATGGATTTTCTGGTACACCGGGTGCCGCCGGGGGTTGATCAGGCAGCTTATGTTAAAGCCGCATTTCTGGCCTCGGTGGCAAAAGATGAAACCGCCTGTGAGCTGATAAGTCGCGAATATGCGACAGAGCTGCTGGGCACCATGCTGGGTGGTTACAATGTTCAGCCATTAATCGACTGTCTGGATGATGAGGTGACAGCCCCAGCTGCAGTTAAGGCTCTATCTCATACTCTGCTTATTTATGATGCATTTCATGATGTGACGGATAAAACTTCGAATAACGATTTTGCTAAACAGGTGGTTCAGTCATGGGCCGATGCCGAATGGTTTACCAGCAAACCTGAAATGGCAAAAGAAATCACCGTCACTGTTTATAAGGTCCCCGGTGAAACCAATACGGATGATCTGTCGCCAGCAACCGAAGCCTGGAGCCGTCCGGATATTCCATTGCATGCCAAATCCATGCTGGTCACTAAAATGGAAAATCCCCTGCAAACCATTGAAGAGCTGAAAAAGAAAGGTCACCCCATTGCCTATGTGGGTGATGTAGTCGGCACGGGTTCATCCCGCAAATCGGCGATTAACTCCGTGCTCTGGCATATGGGTGAAGAAATCCCGTTTGTACCGAATAAGCACGAAGGTGGTGTGGTTTTAGGCGGCAAAATTGCCCCCATCTTTTTTAATACCGCAGAAGATTCCGGTGCGCTACCGATTGAATGTGATGTGGAAAAAATGGAAACCGGCGATGTCATTACGATTCGCCCCTATGATGGCATTATAGTAAAAGAAGATGGCAGCGAAGTGTGCAGGTTTGATTTGCGCCCCTCCACCATGCCGGATGAAGTACGTGCCAATGGCCGCATACCGTTAATTATTGGTCGTGGCTTAACCACCCGTGCGCGTGAGCATTTAGGTTTAGCTGAAGGCGATACCTTCCTCAAACCGGTTAATCCGCAAGACACGGGCAAAGGCTTTACCCAGGCGCAGAAAATAGTCGGTCGTGCCTGTGGCGTAGAGGGTATTCGCCCCGGCACCTACTGTGAGCCAAAAATTACCACCGTGGGTTCTCAGGATACCACCGGTGCCATGACCCGGGATGAATTAAAAGAACTGGCCTGCCTGGGGTTCTCTGCCGATCTAGTGATGCAGTCTTTCTGTCATACCGCGGCTTATCCAAAACCGGTTGATATTAATTTACAGCACAGCCTGCCTGATTTTATGCAAACTCGTTCAGGTGTGGCATTACGTCCGGGCGATGGCGTGATTCATTCCTGGTTAAACCGCATGATTCTACCGGATACCGTTGGCACAGGCGGTGATTCTCACACCCGTTTTCCCATGGGTATAAGTTTTCCTGCCGGTTCCGGTTTAGTCGCCTTTGGTGCGGCACTGGGTGTTATGCCTTTAGATATGCCCGAGTCTGTGCTGGTTAAATTTAAAGGTGAAATGCAGCCGGGTATTACGCTGCGTGATCTGGTCAATGCCATACCGTATGTGGCGATTCAAAAGGGCCTGTTAACGGTCGAGAAAAAAGGCAAGAAAAACGTCTTTAATGGCCGCGTATTAGAAATTGAAGGCCTGCCAGATTTAAAAGTAGAGCAGGCATTTGAATTATCCGATGCATCTGCGGAGCGTTCAGCCAATGGTTGCAGTGTGCGCTTAAATAAAGAACCGATTATTGAATATTTAAATTCAAACGTTACCTTATTGAAGTGGATGATTGCCAATGGTTATGAAGACCAGCGCACTCTACAACGTCGTATAGATGCCATGCAAACCTGGCTTGCTGATCCGCAGTTAATTGAACCAGATGCAGATGCAGAATACGCAGAAATTATTGAAATTGATTTAAATGAAATTAAAGAACCGATTTTAGCCTGCCCCAATGACCCGGATGATGTGAAATTATTATCTGCAGTGGCCGGAACAAAAATTGATGAAGTATTTATCGGTTCATGCATGACCAATATTGGCCATTATCGTGCCGCTGGCAAAGTACTGGAAAATATTTCAAATATTCCAACCCGTATGTGGATAGCGCCACCCACAAAAATGGACGAACGTCAGTTAACCGAAGAAGGTTATTACAGTATCTTCGGCAAAGCGGGTGCCAGAACTGAAATGCCGGGCTGTTCATTATGCATGGGTAACCAGGCACGGGTTGCAGATAACTCAACGGTGATATCAACTTCAACGCGTAACTTCCCGAATCGTCTGGGGAATAATGCAGACGTTTATTTAGCCTCTGCAGAACTCAGTGCAGTGACGGGCATTCTTGGTTATTTACCAACCCCTGCAGAGTATTTTGAAAAAGTAAAACACCTTGAACCCATGGCAGATGATATTTATCGTTACCTTAATTTCCATGAAATAGCGGAATATAAAGAGGTGGCGGATAAAGTGATTCCAGTCAGTCTGGCCTAAATTATTTTGAAAGCCCTGCTATTTGTCGCCATCGGTGGAGCATTGGGAGCCGTGCTTCGCTACTCGATTTCATCCGGTATATACCACTGGTTTGGCCGCAGTTTTCCCTATGGGACTTTAGTGGTGAATGTTATTGGTTCACTGGCGATAGGCCTGTTATCTATTTTGCTGGTAGAAAAATTTAATGTACCACAGGAAATAAAACTGGGTTTAGTGGTGGGTGTGTTAGGTGCATTAACCACCTTTTCAACCTTTTCATGGGATACGGTCGATTTATTGCAACAGGGGTTAATTCAGCGGGCACTACTAAATGTATTGTTGAATGTGCTGGTTTGCATTGCCGCGGTTTGGGTGGGCACAGTGTGGGCTAAAGCGATGGTGTGAGGTGTGTCATTCCTGCGCAGGCAGGAATCTAGTGTCTTTAAGCTTTTAAGTCACTGGGTTCCTGTCTTCGCAGGAACAACGAAATAAAGGAATAGGCAAAAGGGATTTGTGTTATGGAAAAACTACCAGCAGTTTATATACTGGCCTCAAAAAGAAACGGAACTTTATATATTGGAGTAACCAGTAATCTGATAAAAAGAGTATGGCAGCACAAACAGAAATTTATCGATGGTTTTGCGGAAAAATATAATGCTGTATTACTGGTATATTATGAGTTGCATGGTGGTATGGATGCAGCGATAACCAGTGAAAAAGTAATTAAGAAATGGAACAGAGACTGGAAGATAAGATTAATAGAAAAGGAAAACCCATACTGGCACGATTTATGGGATAAAATTAATACCTGAAATGTCGTCATCCCCGAATGCCTGTGTCGGGGATCCAGCGGCTTTAAAGACACTAGATTCCCGACACAGGCATTCGGGAATGACAGACTAAAAGAAAACTGAATCAAAAATGCTAGATCAAAAACAACTAAGAACAGATATAGAATTCATTGCTAAAAACCTGGCAAAGCACGGTTACCAGCTTGATATAAATGCTTTCAACTTGCTCGAAGCACAACGCAAAGCGCTGTCGGTAAAAACCCAGGATTTACAGAACGAACGTAATACAAAATCAAAAGGTATTGGTAAAGCCAAAGCACAGGGCGAAGATATTGCCCCTTTATTAGCCGAGGTATCAAACCTGGGTGATGAATTAGATGCAGCCAAAAAACAGCTGGATGAAGCTCAGGCGCAAATTCATGAAATAATGATGGGCATGCCGAACCTGCTGCATGATTCAGTGCCAGAAGGTAAAAGCGAAGACGATAATATCGAAATCAGAAAATGGGGTGAACCGACACAACTGGATTTTGAGCCCAAAGATCATGTGGAACTGGGTACACCCAATCACTGGCTGGATTTTGAAACGGCGGCCAAATTAACCGGCTCACGTTTTGTGGTAATGCGTGGGCAGATGGCAAGACTGCATCGAGCACTGATTCAGTTTATGCTGGATCTGCATACAGCCGAGCATGGTTACAGTGAAGTATATGTTCCGTATATGGTGAATGCCGATAGCCTGAAAGGCACAGGACAGCTACCCAAATTTGAAGAAGACTTATTTGCTTTGAAGGGTGATAGCCAATATTACCTGATTCCAACCGCCGAAGTGCCAGTAACCAATATCGCTCGCGGTGAAATTATTGACGCTAAAGATATGCCGCTAAAACTAACTGCGCACACACCCTGTTTTAGATCTGAAGCCGGCTCCTACGGCAAGGATACCCGCGGCATGATTCGCCAGCATCAGTTTGAAAAAGTTGAAATGGTGCAAATGGTCAAGCCCGACGATTCATGGGCTGCGCTGGAAGAATTAACCGGCCATGCGGAAATCGTTTTACAGAAACTTAATTTACCCTATCGAGTACTGACTTTATGCGCAGGGGATACCGGTTTCTCTGCGGCAAAGACTTATGATTTAGAAGTCTGGTTGCCGGGGCAGCAGGCCTATCGCGAAATTTCATCCTGCAGTAATTTTCTGGATTTTCAGGCGCGCCGTATGAGCGCACGCTGGCGCAATCCGCAAACCGGCAAGCCGGAATTACTGCACACGGTAAATGGTTCGGGGCTGGCGATTGGTCGAACTCTGGTGGCGGTGCTGGAAAACTATCAGCAGGCGGATGGTAGTATAAATGTACCCGAGGTGTTGCAGCCTTATATGGGTGGGGTGGAAGTTTTAAAACCCTAACCCGGATATTTCACATCTGGTTTTTACGGTCCACTGTCATTAGTGTCCAGGGAAGCTAATTTTGTCATCCCCGAATGCTGTTGTCGGGGATGACAGATTAAATCGTTTTTTCTGTGCACTCCGCGCCTCTGCGGTAAAGTGTTTAATTTAGACAACTATCTGCACATTGGATCATTTATTGCTATATATTTGATAATTATAGTAAAGTGATTCTCATGATTAAATCAAACAAAAGCCGCTGGTACATTAAACAGGAAAATAATGTTCAGGGCCCGTTTCCAAATAAGCTTATCGGCCGATTTCTGATTCTTGGTCGAATTACTCAGGATACTCTGGTCAGTCAGGATCAGACAAACTGGGTGCCAGTAAGTAGTTATCCTGCCATGGTGCCAGAAGTTGTTAAAGAAGCGGGCACCACCCAGGGTGATCGTGCACTGATGCTGGCGCGCATTCGTGAAGATGAGCGTAGCTCAAATTTAAATAAAGACAGCAACATTAAAGACCGTCGCGAAGATGAAGAACAGATTATACAGTTACATCGACAGCTTCGTGATGATGTGCTGAAACGCTACAATGCCCCCCCACCCAAACATATTATTTATTATGCTATTTCAATTTTACTGCTCCTTATTCTTATAGGCTTTTTTGTTAGCCAGAGCGGGGATGATACCAGGCTTGCTGATTGCAGTGCACCGGCTGAGCCGGGTATTAACTGGTCGGCCTGCAACAAGCAGGGTGAGATGTTGCGTAATCGTAACCTCAGGCAGGTGAATTTTAGAAGTGCAAAATTACAGGCAGCAGACTTATCTGCCGCTCAACTACAGCAGGCTGATCTGGCTTATGCTGATTTATCACAATCTATTCTGGTTTCAGCCCAGCTGCAAAACAGCAATATGAAAGGTGCCAATTTACGTCAGGCCAATTTGCGAGGGGCCAATTTGTACTCGGCCAACCTGTCCTATGCCGAGCTGGTGGGTAGTCAGTTGCAGGGAGCCAATTTAAAACTGGCCATCTTTGACCATGCGATCTGGGTAAATGGCGAAAAATGCCTGCCTGGTTCTGTAGGTGCATGTCTATTGCCACTGGCGACCGCGCCCGTAAAATAATGATATCGAAACGGCCTTCGGCTTTGCCCTGCTGCGGAATAAAGCGGCAAACCCTTGCCGTCAGAAACCCGTCTTTTAACCCCCTCTACACTCCGATACCGCCATTTTCTAAAAAAATGACAAAGCTACACTGAATATAACTCATTGAAATATGACGTATATCTAGTCTTGATGAAATAGTTGGCACAGTTATCGCATTGTTGGTGACATAAGACCAATAAAGGAATCACCATGATGCAGTCACAATCCTCAACCCAGGAAATGATCAAAGAACTGAAAGAGGTAAGAAGTGTATTTAGCAATTGCGAGAAGGCAGAGCTACAGGGCTACAATCGAGAGCTGGAGCAACAGGCTCGACTGGATCTTGCGATATCATTGCAGATGTCACTGGATATTGACTGGGTGATTAACAAATTTATGAATCATATCCATGCATATTTTCTATTTGATGGATTTGTCTACACCTGTGCAGAACCCGACACTCAAATAAAACAGTCGCGTCAGCGGGGTCATAGTTGCTTCTATAATTTAAATATAGAAGATAAAGACCTGGGGAAACTGAAGTTTTACCGAGGCAGAAAATTTACTGAATCTGAGCTGGTGTTACTGGAAAACCTGCTGACCATTCTTATTTATCCATTACGCAATGCAATTCAGTTCAAGCAGGCAAGCTTACTTGCCCATTGTGATGCACTAACCGGTGTTAAAAATCGCTCTACTTTTAGCGAGGCACTGAATCGAGAAATAAGTCTGTCGCAACGCCATGATCATGATTTTACGATGCTGGTGATTGATATTGATCATTTCAAAAAAGTAAATGACAGCTATGGCCATAGTGTGGGAGATGATGCGCTAAAAGCCGTTGCCGACACCATACAGAAAAGTATTCGCACAACCGATATGCTGTTTCGCTATGGTGGTGAAGAGTTTGTGGTTTTACTGGGTAATACAGACTGTGAAAAATCTTATCATATCGCTGAACGTGTTCTTGAGTCGGTTAGAAAAATTAATATAGCGGTGAAGCAGCAGTTATTAGAACTGTCTGTGAGCATTGGCATGGCCTGCCTGAGCACTCAGGACAATGGCGAAAGCTTATTTCAGCGCGCAGATGCGGCGATGTATTCTGCAAAGAATGATGGGCGCGATCAGATTATAGTTGCGTAGTTAAAGTCGTAAGTCTTAAGTCGTAAGTCGTAAGTCGTAAGTCGTAAGTCGTAAGTCAAAAGCAAAGTCAAAGTCAAAAGCTGGCTCCCCATAGGGGAGACCGCTGTGGACTTACAACTTATATTTAAAATCAAAATTGATTTTAAACCTCAAATTAAGCATTATGCTTAAATGAAGCCCACCAACACAAACTTGTATAGCGCCGAGGCCGTGCGTCAATTAGATGCCATCGCTATAAATCAATTCAATATCCCCGGTTATGAATTAATGCAGCGCGCTGCTGCAGTTGTATTCAAGCATCTGCAAAACACCTGGCCATTAGCTAAACAAATTCTGGTTTGTTGTGGTGCCGGCAATAATGCGGGTGATGGCTATGTTATTGCAAAGCTCGCCATGCAGGCAGGTCTAACGGTGAATGTGATTAGTCTGGTCAAACCAGACAAACTGCAGGGAGATGCAAAACTCGCCTGGCAGGACTGGCACTCACTCGGCCATCAACTGGTTGAATACAGCGAAGAACGATTACAGCAAAGCGATATTATTATTGATGCTTTACTCGGCACAGGCTTACAACGGGATGTAGAAGGGCAATGGGCCGATTTAATTGAAGCCATTAATGACAGCGACAGGCCGGTTATTGCAGTGGATATACCATCAGGTCTTTGTGCAGACACGGGGCGTGTTGCAGCACATGCAATCGTGGCAACCACCACCATCAGCTTTATTGGCCTGAAAAAAGGTCTGTTTACGCATTTGGGTGTTGAACATTGTGGTGAGCTGATATTTGATGATTTAGCTTTGCCCGAAGGCGTTTATGCACGCCAGCCTGCACAGGCAAAATTACTCGACTGGTCAAAACTGCAAAGCGCCATTAAACCGCGAAAAGCCAGTGCCCACAAACACCAGTTTGGCCATGTGCTGATTTTAGGTGGAGATCTGGGCATGCCTGGTGCGGTACGGCTGGTAGCAGAAGCCGCTCTTCGAGCCGGTGCAGGTATGGTAACGGTGGTAAGCCATCACCAGCATGCGGCCGTATTATTAGCCGGGCGGCCAGAAATTATGCTGTCACCCACAGTCGACGGGCATGTGTCAGGGTCAGTATTAGCCGCTGCCGATGCCCTTATCGTTGGCCCGGGCCTGACAGATAGTCGATGGTCGCAAAACCTGCTCTCCGCCGCACTTGAGTGCCGTGCCCCTAAGGTGATGGATGCGGGAGCCCTGCGCTTGCTGAGTGCAGAAGCTATAAACCGGGATGACTGGGTACTTACACCGCATGCGGGAGAAGCGGCGGCTTTATTAGGGGAAACATCTGCGGTTATACAGGCATCACGTTTTGCCAGTGTTGAGCTATTGCAGCAGAAATACGGTGGCCATATAGTGCTAAAAGGCGCGGGTAGTTTAGTGCAGTCACCCGATGAACTCACTCATCTATGTCCCTATGGTAACCCGGGCATGGCCTCTGCGGGTATGGGAGATGTACTGAGTGGGGTTATCGCTGGCTTTATTGCTCAGGGCTATGAGCTGGCTTTAGCAAGCCGTCTGGGTGTCTGTATTCACGCAATTGCTGGAGACCAGGCCGCTGCGGATGGGCAAACCGGTTTACTCGCCAGTGATTTATTTCCATTTATTCGTGAGCTGGTAAATACAGAAAAAGATAAAAGCAGATAACTATAGACGATAGCTTTTATATAACAGATCACTGTCGTTGTATTTATTCCATCATGCCTGCGCAGGCACATGACTGTCCGCAATAACTATTCATATTATTACTGAGTCAGAAATAAAGGAGTCTGCAAATAAGCGATAGAAAAATAGCCCTGTAGCAGCCAGCTAAAGCTAACGCCTACAGGAGCACGCATTTTTGTTCTACTTCTGTGATATATGACAGGTATCCTTTCATCTGATTCATTAGTAAGTTTTATAAGTTGTTAATAATGATAGATAAAAGTCATTTAAACGTTAAGGTAGACTTACAAAATAAAACAATAGTCATAAACTGTCATCCCCGAATGCCTGTGTCGGGGATCCAGTGGCTTTAGGTGTAACAGTGCATGATAAAACGGTTGGCTTACATAATGTCAGGCCAATCTCGATTAATGATGAAGTTTTCCATATGACTGAAAAAGTATTTTTCCTCAAAAATGAAGCAGAGCAGCTTCAGCTAGCCGCATCCATTGCAGCCACCACTCAGCCGGGCAGTGTAATATTTTTAGAAGGAGATCTGGGCACAGGTAAAACAACTCTGGTGCGGGGCTTTCTACAGTCTCTGGGTTTTAGCGGCAATGTTAAAAGCCCGACCTACACACTGATTGAACCCTATCTTATTGATAATCAACAGATATATCATTTTGATCTATATCGATTAGGCACTCCGGATGAGCTGGAATATGCGGGTGGCCGGGATTACTTTGAGCAGGATGCGATTTGCCTGATTGAGTGGCCGGAGAAGGCTAAAGGCTATCTGCCCGTTGCAGATCTGCTGTGTAAACTAAGCTATAAAAATCAGGCCGGGGCGCAGGGCAGATGCTGTGTTCTATCTGCTAATACCGATAAGGGCCAAACTATTCTTCAGAATATATTTAACTAATTAGGTTAGGTATACCGTCTATCTTATTAAAATTATTGATAAAAATGTCATTTCGTACTTGCTTTTTCCAGAAACTTTGCCAAACTATAGCTTATATTGAAATTTTATTGCAGCCGGGTCCTTTGGGCGCAGCCGCAGCATGAATAGTAAAAGCAGATGTTCTCAGATGTTTTGAGGTGTGAGATGGAAAAACAGCGACGAAAATTTTTATCACAGCTAACCAGCCGGCTTGCCGGGCTGGGCACGCTAGCTGCTGCGCCGATTTTAAGTCAGGCGGCCAGTTCCTATACTCAGGTCCAGAATATCCGTATTTCCCGTGAACCGAATAAAACTCGACTGGTCTTTGATTTAGATGGCGCAGTTGATTATTCATTATTCACCATGCACAAGCCCGAACGGCTGGTCATAGATTTAAAACAGACTCGCCTAATGAATGCGGGTGTGCTCGAAGAACTCCATAGCGCCCAGCTTAAAGGCATACGCACCGGTGTGCGTAAGTTACATGACCTGCGTATTGTGCTTGATCTGAAATCACGCACTACCCCCAACAGTTTTTTATTAGAACCTAAGGGCCGTAATGGTTACCGCCTGGTGATTGATGTAAAAGACCCGCTGGGTGCTGCAAAACAGAAAACAACGGCCCGCAGAAAAAAATTGCGTGATGTGATCGTGGCGATTGATGCGGGGCATGGAGGCAATGATCCCGGCGCAACAGGTCGCCTGGGTACCCATGAAAAAAACATTACATTACAGATTGCACGCCGTCTGAAAAAGGTTATTGATAAGACTAAAGGCATGAAAGGCGAGCTTATTCGAGGCAGCGATCGATTTATGCGCTTACATGATCGTATAAAACGTGCCCATAAACTGAATGCAGATTTAATGATATCTATTCATGCCGACTCATTTCCCGATGTACGCGCCCGCGGGGCCTCTGTCTATGCGCTTTCAGTGAGTGGTGCATCATCTGAATTTGCACGGCTGCTGGCGGAAAAAGAAAATAAAGTTGATCTGTTATTCGGTGATGTAAATATAAACCATCAGGATGAAATGGTGCGCCAGGTGTTACTGGATCTGTCGCTTACCGGCACCATAGAATCAAGCCTGGATATAGGCGATGAAATTTTAAAAGAGTTAGGTAGAGTGGGTCGGGTGCATAAAAAGAAAGTGCAGCAGGCGGGCTTTGCCGTATTAAAAGCCCCGAATATTCCGGCGATTTTGCTGGAAACCGCATTTATCTCTAATCCCAAAGAAGAGCGTAAACTGCGCAGCAGCGCGCATCAGAGCAAACTGGCGAAAGCCATTTTACGCGGTGTAAATGATTATTTCGTTCGTAAAGCCCCACCGGGTACCTGGCTGTCAGAAGCACAGGAGCATTATACGATTAAGAAGGGTGACACACTGGCACAGATCAGTGACAGGTTTGGTATGCCCGTATCGCACCTGCGTACGCGTAATTCATTGCGTAGTGATGATTTACGCGTGGGTAAAAAGCTTTATATACCGGTTAGTTAATCAGTGTCCCATACCCGGTTTCATCTTCCTCAGGGTCAGACCTGAGGTATCCCCATGAAATATATTTTAAAATCAAAAAGATAAAGGCATTTTATCCGCAAATAAACGCGATTTTTTTATATTGAGCGCCCGTTATGTGCAGGCTAAGCAAGCACTGTAGGTTGGGGTGAGTTTGCGAACCCCAACATAACGGTGTGAACTATCGGCAGTTGGGCTTCGTGCCTCAGCGCCAACCTACGAAAAAGCAGTTTTCAGGGGCTAAAAACAGGTGTCAATTTGCCATCAGCGTAAGTTTTGCTTTGCCTGTTACGCACTTTGCGGCAGAATAGCCCGCCTTATGAGCCAGTATTTTGAGATTCATCCAGACAACCCGCAAAAGCGGCTGATTTACCAGACGGTGGAGATAATCCACAATGGCGGTGTGGTGGTGTATCCTACGGATTCCAGCTATGCGATTGGCTGTCATCTGGGAGATAAATCCGCCATGGAAAAAATTCGTCGTGTTCGTCAGGTGGATGATAAACACCATTTCACCCTGGTGTGCAGTGACTTATCGGAAATATCGACCTATGCCAAAGTGAGCAATGCGGATTACCGCCTGCTTAAATCACTCACTCCCGGGCCTTATACCTTTTTGCTCAAAGCCACCCATGAAGTGCCACGGCGCCTAATGCATCCGAAACGACGCATGATTGGCATTCGCGTGGTAGATGACCCGATTGTCAGAGATATTCTCAATGAACTGGGACAACCCATTATGAGTTCAACTCTGATTATGCCTGGCAATGATGTGCCGGAGACCGATGCCCATGAAATTCGTGAAAAGCTGGAGCATCAGGTAGATTTAATAGTGGATGGTGGCAATTGTGGTTTTGAGGCGACCACGGTGATTGATATGGTGGAAAGTCCACCACGGGTTGTGCGCCATGGCAAGGGCACAGAGCATGGGTTTAGCTAGGGAACCTCTGATCAAGTCATGATTGTTATCTTATTGTCAAAAACTTCCCGCTACTGTGTTGAAAATCTTGCTAATAGCGGGCTATTAGCTGCAATCTTCGTCTTGTATCTGAAATTTTTTGACAACAATCTCATCAACCAGACTTAATCAGAGGTTCCCT
>QIDK01000057.1 GCA_003228405.1 Gammaproteobacteria bacterium
TGTCACTTGAAGAAGCGAATATTCTGATTTCTCGAAAATATGATTTTTAGAATATACAGAATAAATCTTAAGATTCACTTAACAGTACAGGAGGATGTTTTACTTAGATGCTTAATTACCGGTTCTGATAATTAACCGGCATTATGATTTATGGAATTTAATGTAATTTTTTTGTTAAACCCGGATAAAGAGGGATGCTTTAGTTAAATACGACAGAAAATAGAAAATACAGGGAACTATTTGATATAGATCAAATCTGGAGAAGCATAACAAAAATGGTTTCTTCTGTAGGAGCTAGCTTTAGCTGGCGATAATTATTGCGATGCGAAGCGAGCCGTTAAGCTTATCGGCTCGCTTCACATCCCCTGGCACATCGTCAGCTAAAGCTAACTCCTACAGATAAATACTACAATTGAATATGGACAATTACAGATCAAATCATATAAACTATTTTTTACGCGAAATAATCATCTTATTACCTTCTTTTTCGACTTTCATTCTATTAAGAAAAGTCATCCCCAGTAACACCTGAGACGGATAATCACCATCAACTACCACACCCTCAATATTATGCTCAACAAGTTTACCCAGGCGTACTTTTTTTAATTTAATCGCCCAGGCTTTTGCGGTGCCTGAGGCAGTATTTACTCTGGTTTCTCTGCCAGCAAGACGATATTGAATACCCAGCTTTCGCGCATCCCTTGCACTTATTGCAACGCTCGATGCGCCCGTATCAATAAGAAACTTTACTGATTGTCCGTTTATACTTCCATATGCTCTGAACATTCCATATTTATCAATAATTATCTGTTCTATGAGGGTTTCACGCTTTGTAAAATGGGTGTTTATGGTGGTACCCATACGGTAGCTTTTCTGCTCACCATTAATTTCAAGTATGGCTAGCTGGGTACTTGAAGAAATAAGTTTAATACCCTGCAAGGACTTTTCGCCTGTTTTTAACGTTGTCATGTCACCATCGATCAAAAGCACGACCATTCCCGGCATAAGTGCCTGCACTTCTATCTGCTCTACTGCTCTGGCCGGTGATATAACAATCAGAACAGACAAAATAAATATACGGTTTATGAGTTTCATTTCTCTACAACAACTAAATAAAGTATATGATTAAATGCAGCAAAATTAATGAAAACAGGCCTGCTAAAACATCATCAAGCATGATTCCCAGACCACCGTGTACATTTTTATCCAGCCATGAAATAGGCCAGGGTTTTAAAATATCAAAAAACCGGAAAAATAAAAACCCTGTTACTATCCATAACCAGTCAAATGGCACGGCAATCATGGTAATAAAATAACCCGCTATCTCATCAATGACTATGCCTGAATGATCGTGTACACCGAGGGCTTTACTGGTGTAATCACAGATAAATATGCCGGCAAGTATTATGCTGCCGGTAATTATTATAAATACCCACAAATCAAACTGGCTAATTAATATATATAGCGGAATAGCAGCTAATGTTCCAAATGTTCCGGGTGCTTTTGGCATTAAACCAGAGCCAAAACCAAGCGCCAGTAGATGCACCGGGTTTTTTAAATAGGATACTGGAATGGGCGCGTTACTTTTCATGCTAAAAGTGATTATATCCATCGTGCTGTATATCAACCAGCTGATTATTGAAAAGACAATTTACTTCCAGGCTATCTGTAATTTCACCAATACAGCTAATATCAATTTTATTTAATTGCAGAATATTTTTTATGTCTTCAACATTATTCTGCGAGCTGGTAAAACACAATTCATAATCATCTCCGCCACCTAAAATTGGCTGCCAGTCTGGCTGATTATTATAATACTGCAATAAAGCATCCGATAAGGGTAAATTTTCAAGATTAACTATTGCACCACACTGGCTAGCAATACAAATATGCTTTAAATCTGCAAGCAGGCCATCTGAAATATCAATCGCAGCAACTGAAAACGGTGAGAGTAAAAGGCCGGCTTCTATCTGTGGCCGGGGGCGATTTAAGCGTTTAATACAATAGTTCAGGCCGTGATCTAATGGCAAATTATTTAATACGGCATTTAAGCCAATACCCGCATCACCTAAGGTGCCAGTGACAAAAATCTTATCCCCGTGCTTTGCCTGATTACGTCTTAACAGGTTTTCTGGCTTAACAAAACCGGTGATATTTACCGTTATACTGAGTGGTCCACGCGTTGTATCTCCACCAATAAGTGCCACCTTATATTTGCTGGCTAATTCATTGAAGCCCAGCATAAAGCGTTTTAGCCAACTCTGATCAGCTGCTGGCAAAGTGATGGCAAGACTTGCCCAGGCAGGCTCGGCGCCCATTGCCGCGAGGTCACTTAAATTAACCGCCAGAGATTTATACCCAATATCTTCAGCTGCTGTATTTTCTGGAAAGTGTACGCCGCTAATTAAGGTGTCGGTAGATACAGCAAGTTGTCTGCCAGGTGGTGGTGAAAGTATTGCACAATCATCACCTATGCCCAGTAAAACATCGTCGCGTTTAACTGTACCCTGTTTGAAAAATTGATTGATAAGATCAAATTCAGACACAGTTGTTATCTCGTCTAAACTTCTGCTCGCATATGCGGAAACAATATGACATCACGAATAGAAGGCGAATCAGTTAATAGCATAACCAGCCGGTCTATACCTATGCCCTCACCTGCGGTAGGCGGCAGGCCGTGTTCAAGTGCACGAATATAGTCTGCATCATAATGCATAGCTTCATCGTCACCCGCGTCTTTTTCAGCTACCTGTTGCCTGAAGCGTTCTGCCTGATCTTCTGCATCATTTAATTCGGAGAAGCCATTGGCAATTTCACGACCACCTACAAAAAACTCAAATCGGTCAGTAATAAATTCGTTGTTATCATTACGCCGTGCCAATGGTGACACTTCTGTTGGGTACTCGGTAATAAAGGTCGGGTTCATTAAACGATGTTCTACTGTTTTTTCAAATATTTCAATTTGAACTTTACCTAAACCATATGAATCTTTTAGCTGAACATCTAAATTATTAGCTACTTTGCGTGCAGCATCAAGGGTATTAATATCATCTGCCGTTAAATCTGGATTGAACTGTAAAATAGAATCAAACACAGACATGCGCTTAAATTTACTACCAAAGTCATAACTTTCACCCTGATAGCTAATTTCAGTATTTCCCACTACATCTTTAGCCAGACCATGTAACAGGGCTTCGGTTATGTCCATCAAATCATTGTAATCAGCATATGACTGATAGAATTCAAGCATGGTGAATTCCGGATTATGTCGAGTTGAAACACCTTCATTTCTGAAATTCCGGTTTATTTCAAACACTTTTTCAAACCCACCGACAACTAGTCGTTTTAAATAAAGCTCCGGTGCAATACGTAAAAACATCGGCATATCAAGGGCATTATGGTGGGTTTCAAATGGGCGTGCGGTAGCTCCACCGGGTATGCCCTGTAACATCGGGGTTTCAACATCCATAAATCCACGATCTTCAAAGAAGCGGCGAATATATGAAACAATTTTCGAACGTAACTGAAATGTTTCACGCACTTCCTGATTCATTACCAGGTCAACATAGCGCTGACGATAACGCATTTCCTGATCAGACAGGCCATGAAATTTTTCAGGTAGCGGGCGTAATGACTTGGTCAGTAATTTTATATTTGTTAGCTTAATCGAAAGCTCATTGGTTTTTGTTTTAAATAGAACGCCTTCGGCGCCAATAATATCGCCGATATCCCACTTTTTAAAGCCTTCGTTATAGAGCCCTTCGGGTAATGAGTCACGTTGTAGAAATAACTGAATTTTACCTGACATATCCTGTAATTGCGCAAAACTGGCTTTGCCCATAACACGTTTGGCCATCATACGACCCGCCACTTTAACAGTGACCGCCAGTACTTCTAATTCTTCTTTACTTTTTTTATCATATTCAGCATGCAGCTCAGAGGCTAAACGGTCCCGACGAAAATCATTAGGAAATGCATTGCCCTGCTCACGCATAGTGTTGAGTTTTGCACGACGTTGGGCAATGAGTTTATTTTCGTCCGCCTGTTCTGTTTTATTTTCTTCGGTCATAATATTTTATATTTCTATTAATTCAAATTTTATGCAAGCTGAATAGTTAGGGTTTCATAAGCCACTTTTCAGGCTGGCTTCTATAAACATGTCAATGCCACCATCTAAAACTGCCTGCGTATTTCCGGTTTCAACATTGGTGCGTAAATCTTTGATGCGTGATGAATCTAATACATAGGAGCGTATCTGACTGCCCCAGCCAATATCTGATTTATTATCTTCGATCACCTGCTGATCACCACTGCGTTTCTGTAGCTCTAGCTCATATAACTTTGCTTTTAGCTGCTTCATTGCATTGGCTTTATTTTTATGTTGTGAGCGGTCATTTTGACACTGTACCACTACATTCGTTGGCAGATGTGTAATTCGAACTGCGGATTCGGTCTTATTTACATGCTGACCACCTGCACCGGATGCACGATAGGTATCGATGCGTAAATCCGCGGGATTAATCTCAATATCGATATTGTCATCAACTTCAGGTGAAACAAATACGGCGGCAAATGAGGTATGTCTACGACTTCCCGAATCGAAAGGTGATTTTCTCACCAGTCGATGCACACCGGTTTCGGTGCGTAACCAGCCATAGGCATAATCCCCCTGAAAACTGATGGTCGCTCCTTTAATGCCAGCCACATCGCCAGCAGTCACTTCCATTAATTCGGTTTTGAAACCATGGGCTTCGCCCCAGCGTAGATACATGCGCAGTATCATTTCGGCCCAGTCCTGGGCTTCTGTTCCGCCAGAACCTGACTGGATATCTAAAAATGCATTATTTGCATCCATATCACCGGAGAACATCCGCCGAAATTCCAGCTCTTCGATTTGCTTTTCCATTGTTGCCAGATCATCTACAACCGACTGCACACTCTCTGTATCATTTTCTTCAACCGACATTTCCAGCAATTCAGCTGCATCAGCCAGGCCGTTATCTAATGTTTCAATTGTGAGTACAATGGCTTCAAGTCTGGCTCTTTCCCTGCCCAGGGTCTGTGCCCGTGCCTGATCATTCCACACATTCGGCTGCTCTAGCTCTCGACTAACTTCGTCTAATTCTTCTTTGCGGGTATCGAAGTCAAAGATACCCCCTAAGCTCATCTGCACGAGATGACAGGTCGGTAATCTGATTTTGAATGGGGTTTATTTCGAGCATGGATTTTAAGTATAAATTTGTTTGTGTGAAAGCGCGATATATTACCTTATATTGGAATTTTCATCTATTTATTAAAGAAAAAGAAACCGCTAAAAACGCAGGTAGCCGCGAATGAATGCGAATAAAGTCAAAAAATTTTAATGTTATGTGCCGCAGGCGCACAAATCATATCGCGTTCATTTGCGGTTATTTACATCCATTTGCGTTTTCTTTTTCTTAGCCACATCATTACGCAGATACACCGGTAAAGCCTGTGAAGCCTCTACTGCTTCTCCTCGCTGAAAAGCATCTGCAGCGAGTCTGACAATGCTGGCTGAATGTGGAAAGTAGTCTGCATAACTCTGTTTGATCTGCTGACCCAAATGCTTATTCAGTTGCTCGGAATAACTATCCCAGGCAGAACCCGCGCCACACCAGTGCTCAGTTTTATCTGCCAGCTGAATGTTTTCTACTGCTGAAACCTGCTCCTGGCCCACCAGCTGCATTAAACCTTGGCCTGAATTAGGCCCTGAATTATAATTGGCCAACTGGTAACAGCCCCAGTAAATTTCACCCATACGCGCATCTATACCCGCCAGTACGCTCGTTTGCTGGTGCTGGTCGTAAACCTGCTGTGCTAGTGAAGCCAGGGTTGAGACTGGCAGCACCGGCAAATCAGCCGCAAATGCAAATCCCTGCACCACACCGGTGGCAATGCGCACACCGGTAAATGAGCCGGGACCCCGGCCAAACGCCAGTGCATCTAAGTCGGCTATTTTAATGGCAGACTGGTCAAGTAAGGTTTCAACCATTGTTAAAATCAGCCGGGTATGTTCTCTGGGAGCTAACTGGTACTGATGGGTAATTTCACCCTCAATATAGAGAGCCGCGGAACAGGCTTCTGTTGCTGTATCTATGGCCAGTATTTTCATGCATCATTCCAGGATTGATAGAATGCCTGCACATCCTGCAGGCGATTACTCTGCGGCATATCAGGCAAACTCTGTAGAAATATTTTACCGTAAGCTTTGGTTTTAAGCCGATTGTCGCCAATCATTAATACCCCATAGTCTTTCATATCTCGAATTAACCGCCCGGCACCCTGCTTAAGGGAAATCACCGCCTGGGGTAGCTGATAATCCATAAAAGGATTGCCACCCTGGTGACGAATACCCTCAAGCCGTGCCTGCATGACAGGGTCGCCGGGGGATGCAAAGGGCAGCTTGTCAATAATGACACAGGATAAGGCCTCTCCGCGAACATCAACTCCCTCCCAGAAACTGGATGTCCCTAATAAAACCGCATTGCCCAGCTTACGAAATTTATCTAATAACTGATGTTTGGGTAAACGCCCCTGGATTAAAACAGGGTAATCCAGTTTTCGTTGTAGCAATTGTTCCGCTTCATTAAGTGCACGGTAGCTGGTAAACAGTAAAAAGGCCCGGCCCTTACTTGCCTGTAAAACAGGGATTGCCTGCTCAATCAGTTTTTCTGTGTAATTAAAGCTGGAAGGCTCAGGCAGATTTTCCGGTAAATATAATAAGGACTGTTGCTGATAATCAAACGGGCTATTCCAGTTGCCCTGCTGATATTCATCAAGCCCGAGTCGCTGGGCAAAATGCTCGAAGTCATGATTCACTTCTAATGTCGCTGAAGTAAAAACCCAGCTACCGGGCAAGGCATCTCTCTGCTGTTTAAACAGGCTTGCCACATCTAACGGGGTTGAATGTAATACGAAACCTTTACTAAATGTTTCATACCAGTAGATAGAAGCGGCTTCATTTTCATCTGGTTCACCATAAACCTTAAACTTTTGGTGTAGATCTGCACAGCGAATATAACATTGTTCTAAACCCTTGCCTCGCTGCGCCGATGATTTTAAAAACGTCAAAAGCTCATTTAAATCAACCAGCAGTTTTTCACGGGCTCTGGTTAAGGCGGGCTTATATTTAATTTTATTCCAGCCTTCGCGCTGGCTGTCTGTACCTAAGGCCAGCCTGAACTCTGCCATGCTGGTTTTTATATCATCACAGGCATCACGAATTTCCACCATGTCTGGTGCATCTTTTATTTGCTCTGCAATGCTGTCATTTATTAGGTTATTAATCTGCCGGCTACTGCAACCCTTACCAAAAAAACGCGAGGCCACTTCTGGCAACTGGTGAGCTTCATCAATAATAAAGGTTTCGGCAGCAGGTAACAGCTCCCCAAAACCTTCTTCTTTTATCGCCATATCCGCCAGCAGCAGGTGATGGTTTACAACCACCACATCTGCATCCTGTGCTTCACGGCGTGCTTTAACCACAAAACAGTTTGACCACTCTGAACATTCACTGCCCAGACAGTTATCCGAGGTAGAGGTAACCATTGGCCACACCCGGGCATCTTCAGAGATTTCTGACATCTCTGCTAAATCACCACTGTGGGTGATTTTTGACCAGGCTTTAATTTTTGCCAGATGATCCTGTGTTTCACGAGTGAGATAGGCCTGCTGGTGAGCAATTGCCAGACGATACGGGCATAAATAATTAGACCGGCCTTTTAACAGTGCACAGGGTGAATCTATATTCAGCGCTTTTTTTACCAGCGGGATATCGGTATGAAATAACTGATCCTGTAAATGCCGTGTGCCAGTAGAAATAATAACTTTATGGTTAGAAATAATAACCGGCACCAGATAAGCAAAGGTTTTTCCAATGCCGGTGCCCGCCTCAGCAATTAATACTTTTTTATCAGCAATCACCTTTTCAATAGCTGAACTTAAGGCCTGTTGCCCGGCACGTGCGGTAAAACCCTCAAGCAAATCTGCAAATACACCCTGCTCGCTTAATAAATCAGAGGCTCCTGTTAATTTTTTCTGCAATTCAGGCATCAATTTAATGGGCCCAGCTTTGTGGAAATAATTAAATTATTATTAAATTCCTGTAACAGTGCATTATTTTTTATATAACTATTGGAACGTTTTGCATGCTGTCTTGCCTGCTCAATTTTCCCCTGCTGTAAATAAACCTGAGCCATGCGAGACCAGACTTCAGGGTAACGAGGATTTATTCGCACCGCTCTTTCCAGCGTTGCCAGAGAGCTGCTAAAATTTTCCTGCTGGTATTGTGTATCTGCCTGCCTGAGTAATTCTACGATAACACCGGGTAACTGCCTGCTGTCAGTGACCGGTAAAATACTAAATGGTTTTTCAGGCGTATCTGGTTTAGGTGTTGCACAACTACTTAAAAGAAACAGGCTGACTATAAAAAAAGAACAAAATCGTATCAATCGAATAAACGCCTGATTTGATATAATAATCCGCCTGATTTGCATTTGGCTTTCTCTACTGGTTCTGACCCGGAAATAAAGGCTAATTCTACCGCACCCTGACAATTTTTATCTGATAATCCGCCATTTTCAGGGTCTACCCAGACTTTAATAATACCTGCTGGCGGGTTCATGCTCAGCTCATTTACATGCATGTGACTAAACAGGTCTGTCCACAGTTTTAGCGCACCTGATGAGCCGGTTAAGCCAGTGCTTAGATTATCATCCCGACCAATCCAGACGATAGCCAGCTGATCATCGGAAAAGCCGGCAAACCAGCTATCACGTAAGTCATCGGTGGTGCCTGTTTTTCCCGCCACCCTGTGGGGCAAAGAATAGGCGAGTGATTTAGCTGTGCCTGTCTGAGTCACCTGATGCAACACCTGATTAATCAGGTAAATTGCTTTTTCATTAATCGCTTTACGAGATTCCAGAGGGTAGCGTTTAAGTGGCTGGTCATCCTTATTTAAAACTTCACGAATGACTTTCAGGGGCATATTAAAACCATTCGCAGCAAATGTCTGATACATATTTGCAACATCAAAGGGTGATAAATTAAAAGCACCTAATGTCATTGATGGATAAGCAGGGATGTCTCTCTCAACTCCCAGATTCTGTAATGTAGTGGATATATCAGCCAGGCCAATCTCTAAACCCAGGCGCACTGCAGGCACGTTACGTGATGTAGTTAATGCCTGATAAAGAGAAATATCTCCCTTAAATTCTTTATCATAATTCTGCGGTGACCATAGCTGGTCTCTGGATGTTTTAATGTGCAATGGGCTATCATCTAACTGGGTAAGCAGAGTATAGTTTTGTGGTTGCTGCAGCGCAGTTAAATAAATAGCAGGTTTTATTAATGAGCCAATCTGGCGCAGCGCATCTAATGAACGATTAAATCCTGGAAAATCCGGATTTCTATCAGACACCATTGCCTGTATTTCACCCTGTTGACTGGAAGCCACTATAACGGATGCCTGTAAATCAGAAATACGGGTGTTTCTATTTTCAAGCTGTGGCAAAACCCGCCGCACACTGGCTTCAGCCTGAGACTGGATCAATGGATCGATACTGGTAAATATTTTTAAGCCTGATGATTTTAAATCACTGTCATTGTAATCGCGTTTTAACTGACGTTTAACCAGATCAATTAATGCCGGAAAACGATTTTTAGAAAATGCCGGCTTACTGGCAAGCCCCAGACTCATGGCAGAATATTTCTGTAACTGTGAGGCACTTAATACACCCTGCTCATGCATTAATTTTAAAACCTGGTTGCGCCTCTCTTTAGCCCGGATATTATGGCGTCTGGGGGCATACCATGAGGGCCCTTTAACCAGACCCACCAGCATCGCCATTTGATCTCTTCTTATCTGTGTTAATGGTTTAGCAAAATAATACTGACTGGCCAGCTCAAAACCATGAATCTGCTGAGCGCCATTCTGCCCCAGGTAAACTTCATTGATATAGGCTTCAAGTATGACGGACTTGTCATATTTTAACTCTAGCAAAAGAGCCATTAAGGCTTCGTTAATTTTTCGTATTAAGGTTCGCTCAGGGGTGAGAAATAAATTTTTAACCAGTTGCTGGGTTAGTGTGCTTGCACCCTGAACCGTGCCTCCCGCCTTAATATTCGCCAGTAAGGCGCGTAATATAGACCGTGGATCCAGCCCCCAGTGCTGATAAAACCGTCTATCCTCAACTGCTAGTAAAGCCAGCACCAGGTCATCCGGTACTTCTTCAAGCTTTATGAGTTGCCTTTCCTGTTTTTTTGCCGGGTATATTCCGGCGATTTTTACCGGTTCAAGCCTGAATAGAGCTAAGGTATCATCAGAATATAGCTGGTGAATGGGGCCTATTGTATTATCAATAATACTTAAGCGTATGCCCTGTGACTTTTGTTCACCATCCCAGTAAGTGAAATCGCGGCTTATTATTTCAAAGTGCGAATTATTTAATAAACGATACTCACCCACGTTAGCAGGTCGGTTATCAACTTTACGAAAATCCAGTTGTTTAAGTTCAGACTCTAATTGATCAATTTGCAAATATCTGCCCTGATATAATTCCAGGGGCCGCGCATATACATGGGATGGCAGTGACCAGATTCTACCTGACATTTTATCGCTGATTAGAACATTAAGATATATCAGATAAGCTGCAAAAAAGACTGTGAATATTACAAAACCAATAACTGAGAATTTATTAAAAAAAAGTTTAAAAAAGTTAAATTTTGCTTTAGCTTTTTTTTTCTTTCTTTTCGATGATTTTTTTTGTGGTCTGGTTTTTTGTTTTGGCATGTTAGATTTTACTGAAAAAGAACACCCTTATAGAACAGGGCCAAGTTTAATACCCTTAAGAGTTTTATACCCCAAATCGCGACCTGATGACGCTCATTAACCCCCGCATCTCTGGCAAAGAGAGAGCAAAATGGAATTATAACAGCTGTTATCGACAGGTTGAAAGAAATCTTGCTGATTTACTCTTACATGGGTCTGACTCAAATGAAGCTTTATTATCTGTTTTTGCCTTTTTCTTTTCAGTTTTACGTTTTCTTTCCATTGTTGCCAGCTTTTCCTTTTCCTGCTGTGACTTTTCTGCGGCCTGTGCTCTGCGCTCTGCTTCTACACGTCTGCGCTGCTCCGCAGAGCGTCTAGCCTGTGCATCTTTTTGTGCATTACGTTTTGCAATATCTTCTCTACGTTTTCTTTCAGCCTGAGTTTTTTTTTGAGATTTTACACGATTATCTGATGCTTTTTTATTTTTCGAAGCGGCAAGGGATGCGGCACGTTTTTTAGATTTTTCCTCTTTTACACGAACAATCTCTTCTTCGACTGCAATAGCCTCATGTTCTGCCTCAGATATACCATTAAAGGCAGCCTTGTTTAACCAGGTTAATGCATTGCTTAAGCTCTTAGGTACTCCAATGCCACTGGCATACATTTTACCCAGAAAATACTGAGCATTTGGATTACCCGATGCGGCCTCCTGACGCAGCGCACGTAACTGTGATTTAGTGGAATCATTCAGGCCATTTGCACTTACATCTAGATAAAGTAATTTATAAACGGCTTTTTTATGCCCACTGGCCGCAGATTTTTCAAACCATATCTGGGCCTGTTGTAAATCTTTGGTAACGCCATTTCCCAGCTCATACATTTCACCCACTTTATACTGGGCTTCATGATTGCCTTTGTTGGCAAGTTTAACCTGAAAACGAAATACGCCCGCAGAAACATCTGTAAAAAATAAAGGGAGTGCAGCATTTGAAAATGCAGGCAAACTCATTGATATAATAAATACCAAATATGAAAAAATTCGCATCATTACAACCACATGGTGTTATGTTAATAATAATTTTTTATCATTTGATATTTCAGGTGTCAGTAAAAATCCCTGACTGAGTCCGCCTGAAAATTTAACACATTTTGTTCAAAAAATTCAGCCCCGGGCAAGCACTGCTAACATCGTGACTGCCTGATAAGCTTGCTGAAATTTGCTCAGATGAACGCGAAACAGGGTAAAAATGGGCGAAAAAACGCAGTTTACAGGAGTAAATGAACATTTTGAGGTCAATTTTAATGCAGTATCGTGACACATAAGTAGAATTTCAACAGCCTGCTAGAATATTACATCTATTGCAACACTGAAAATTGATGTTTTATCGTTTTCAAGTGCTGAGGAAAATGGCTTGAATAAACCGAGATTACCTGGATTACCTTCTAGCTCAATTTGAGCATATTCCATTTTTAAAGCGGCACTGTCATTTAACTCATAGCGCATACCCAGGGTTATTGAATCCTGTCGGGCTCCCTGTGATGGACCACCAGAGACAGGGTCAAATGGTGCCATTGGTGTAGAATCGATCGTTGCATAAGTAACATGTGGCAGATATTTACCCATACGATAACCCAGGGTTACATAATATCCATCCTGATCGGAAAATAGTGCATCAAAAGGCACTTCATTAAACCCATTACCATTGCTTAGCGTTCCTGTATTGGCCTCAATATCACGAGTGGTATATTCGGTATAGCCAACGAAATCAGCTATATCCCAGGATAAACTGGCGACCGATAATAAGGCTGTACCCTGACTATTCATAGGGTTTAAAATACGTGAATCTTCAGTGGATACATCTGTCTGAAATGAACTTAATTGCATGGTTACATAGCGATTTTCAAGGCGTAGCGCCAGGCCAATATAATTATCGGCGAAAAAATTAACGGTAGGTTGCCCAGGTACGCCTTCGGTATTTGTACCAAAATAGGGCTGGAAGCCAAAATTCATACTACCAATTTTTGTCTGGTATAACATCTCTACACCGATAATACTATCCACCGGCATATTACTGTAGGCTTCTGCGGGGGGCCTGATCCATGGATAGGCATAACCCACTTCAAGATAATCTGAAATTAGAAAGACTGGCTGCTTAATTCGACCGGCGCGCAAACTGACTGAGTCACTTGCGGCATAGTCAAGATAGGCCCATTCTACATCCATACTGTAATTTTCATCGGACGCAGAAGCTAAAATCTGAGCCACTACCTGCATATTTTCGGCTACATCTGCGGTAATCTGCAGGCCAAATTTGGAATCCTGCAAAAACGTAAAGTCTTCAGTGATTTCATCAAGATAGACCAGTTTCTGTCCATTCGACTGGCTCTGGTTATGGATAGCAAAACCCGTGGTTAGAAAGCCATCGAACTCAATTGCCTGTATCTGCTGATTAAATAACGACGTTCCTAGCAAAGCTGAATATAAAAAAACTTTTTTCATTGCATAGCCTCATTGTTTCGTTACTAGTGTTAATACAAAATTAAATACTAAATTAGCATTTAAAAATACACCGTATACATATGAAATTATTATAATATTCGCCAATATAGAGAATAAAGTTTAATTGGTCAAATTTGTATTCACTATTTTATTATCAAATAAAATCAAAAAGCAACATGCATTATTGAAAATAAAATTCACATATACATTGTAAGATATTGTTTTTATAG
>QIDK01000153.1 GCA_003228405.1 Gammaproteobacteria bacterium
TTTTTTTCAAAACACTTCTCAGAGCACACAATACCCTGTTAATGCTATTGCTTTTATTTGCGTGTTTTAGCGTTCATTTGCGGACAATATGCTTTTGCTTTTAAAAGTATTCGTGAGGATAGCTCAGGGGTGTGCGGGGCTGAAGCTGAGCTATCCCCAAAAAATACACTTTATGATTAAAAAGATAAAGGCATTTTGTCCGCAAATGAACGCGAATGAACGCAAATTTTTTTTCAAAACACTTCTCAGAGCACACAATACCCTGTTAATGCTTTTGCTTTTATTTGCGTGTTTTAGCGTTCATTTGCGGACAATAAGCTTTTTGCTTTTAAAAATATTCGTGGGACATAGCTCATGCCATAGCAGGGTAATAAACGACTAAAGTACATCTCCGTAGGGGAAAAACCGTTATCCTGCCCCATGTTGCAGGAGACACTTGAGGTGAGACTTTAGTCTCGCATTACTGTGCGGGGCTGAAGCCCCGGCTCCGGTTTGTTCTGCTATGCCTCTGTACCCTCTGTGGTTTAATTTTTTATTATTTCTTCTGCTCCCATGCCTTAAAAGTGCCGTCAATATTTGTGTTTCACCAGTAAGGGTCTGGCCTTTCATTATCTGAACAGGCCTTTTAGTTTATCCCTGTATTTATTTTTCAGGTCTTTCATTTTTTCATCGGCTTTATTTTCAATTTTTTTCTGTTGTTGTTTTTTTTCTTTTTTTATTGCCTGTTTAATTTCTTTTTTCACTTCTGCCCTGAGGCCTTTGCCTACGCTTTTCAACCAGACCTTACTATCAATACTTATATCTGGCTGAGAAAAATTGCCTTTTACAAAAATCGGCATTGGAATATCCAGTAACCTTTCTCCGGCAGATTCTGTTCGCGTAGGCTTAACATCAACCACAATACGATAGTCCAGCTTTTCCCGGGGCAGGTTTATTTTGCCTGCGCCTGTCACTTTAAAGCGTGAAGCCTGCAGCAATAAATCTTTGTTTTTAATTTCACCATTGGTGATAATTGCAGATGCTCGCGCCATTTTTAGAGCGGTTGTTTGCTTTGGCTTATATTCGCCACGCCAGGCCGCAGGCACGGCCATTTTTTTCTCCGTCAGATATCCAGCCACTGCCTTGCGCACAAAATATTCCGCATCTACACCATTTAATTTTGCGTTGCCCAGGTTTATTTTAAAGCGGCCATTAAGTCTCGAAGTAAGCTGATTGACTGACTGTCCTCTGGTTTTAATATCCAGTGTCATATTGGCAGAGCCATTCATGCTAACTGCTTTTTCACCCAGTATATTCTGCAAAAGCGGATTAATAACCGATTCTGCCTGTAGTTTTTTAGCGGTTAACTTAAACTGATAACGGGGTGTGTTTTTGCTGACATCCAGCTGTGCTGATGAAGTTATTTTACCCTGCAATGCACGCGCATTCAGTTTTGGTACGTTAATCAGCCCGTTTTTTATTCGGGTTTTTATTTCTATATTTGAAATAGATTGTGCAAACACTTGAAGGCTGCTTATATCTAATGAGCCATTAACATTTAATGATCTTAATAAGTCCAGGGGTAATTTTATGGGAATGTCTGCCTTTGTCGACACACTCGAAGCCCCCTTGTTCTTTTTAGATACGGCAACAGGCTTGCCTGCGGGTGGCAGGTAATCATCCAGATTTATAACCCCCATATTTAAAGAATAGTTAATTTTGGGTTTTGCAAAATCACGTACTGAAACCGTGCCTTTTATTGAAGACTTATCCAGATTTATATTCAGTGAGTTTATATTCACTGAATGTGCATCTCCTGCAAAATCGAAACTTAGTGATGCGCTTTGTAACGCTTTTTCAGCTTGTGTTTCCGGCAGCTCTATGGCCAGTGCTTTAGCCAGTTTTTGCGGACTGAATTCCTGCAATTTAAATTCACCTTTAGCATTTGGTGAGTCGAGTAACTCAGTGATAGATAGCCGACTTTGCATACTCATGCCTAAAGTCTCAATATTTAACTGCTGAATATTTGCCGTCTGCTTTTGTAGATTTATATTCGCATCACCCTTAAACTTCACCTGTATGTCACCACCCGGAATCGCTTCACCCCTTACCTGAACTCCCAGCGAATAGGTGGGTAAAATAAATGTCTGCTTTTTTAAATCTGCTTTTAATCCTGTATCCAGACCCAGTTTTATCTGTTGTATTCCCTGCTGTAGTAAAACAGTTTCGATGGATAATTTTAGCGCAATAAGATTTAGTTGCTGAGTTGGTAGATCAAATTCTATTTTAGTCTGCGTTTCCAGCTTAATGCTCGCCGCCGGCTTTGCCAATTTGACAAGTGCAGACAGCTTAACCGGCAAAGGTTTAGCGGGTTGAATGGCACCGGTAGATAAATTTATTTCCTGCAGTGAAATATTTTGACCGCTCTGGGCATCATCCCAGTTAATGTTTGCATCCTCTACATGCACACCATTTACAAATAATGCGGCTAACGGGTCAGCGAATGCCCTGTCGGCGGTTTGCTGCGCCTCTGGCCGAGCTGGCGCAGTAGTTTCGGCCTGCCTGGATTTCAGCTTTTGCAGAATATCGTCCCAGTTGGTGATGCCCTGTCTGTTTCTCTCCAGATATACATTCAGACCGTGCACGCTCAAAGTATCGACTCGAACCTCCTGCCTGAGCAGGGGCAGCAGGGCCACCTTCACATCCAGCTGCTCCATCTGCAGCATTTTCTCTGCTTTAAAGCCTTTTGCATTACTTAAGGAAAGTTGTTGTAACTCAATACCCAGCCAGGGGAACACCGAAGGCCTGATGTCTTCCAGTATGAAATCTCGACCCGTGTACTGTTTAATCTGCTCACTAATCAGCGGTTTATAATCGTTGGCATCAAAGGTGGCGATAAATATGCCTGCACCTGAGAGAACAACAACAACAAATCCCAGCAGGATATATAAACTTATTTTTATAAATTTCATTCTGTTCTCCGAACAGTTACAATAATTAATTAGTAATGCGATGTTAGCCTAAACCATAAGGGATGTTATGAAAATACTCGATTTCTTTTTTGATGCCTACGATAGTCTGCACAATTTAGTGGGGGGTAAATCTGCTCAGAAGAGTAATAAGCAGGGCTTACTGGCTCGCATTATACCTGCCCTGCTAATTATTTTGATTTTATTTCCTCTGCTGCTGGCTTTTTTATGGGATTTCGAAGCTGATCGTTTTATGCCTGTTCACTATGCTTCCGAATTATCGGCTGAGCGCAATGAAGATATGGTCACTGGTTATATAACTACCGCTACATTAATTAAAATCGCTGAAACCCTGCTTGATAAACCCGGCGGCTACCTCAGCAATGACATGGCTCCACCGGGAATATTTATGGACAATATTCCTAACTGGGAGTTTGGTGTGCTCACCCAAATTCGTGACCTGACCCTGGCCTTGCGCAATGACCTTACTCGTTCACAGTCACAATCTGTTGAAGATAAAGACATTATTAGAGCTGACAATCAGTTCAGAATTGATTCAGAGTCCTGGATGCTGCCATCAGCTGAGTCGGAGTATCGCAAGGGTATTCGTTCGCTGTATGGCTACCTCGGTCGACTAGCTGATAAAAACGACCAGGATGGCCAGTTTTATGCCCGCGCAGATAATCTCAATGAGTGGCTGGGGCTCGCAGCCAAACGCCTGGGAAGCTTATCGCAACGTCTTAGTGCCAGTGTTGGGCAGGTTCGTTTAAATACCGACCTGGCCGGTGATGCAGATGCACACAAGGCGACTCCCACGGAGGATATCATTAAAGTTAAAACCCCCTGGTTAGAAATTGATGACGTGTTTTATGAAGCCCGCGGCAGCGCCTGGGCCTTAAGTCATTTATTTAAAGCCGCCGAAAACGACTTTGCCGATGTCCTCAAAAATAAAAATGCGCTGGTGAGTCTACAACAGATTATTCGTGAACTGGATGCAACCCAGGAGCCCTTATGGAGCCCGATGATTTTAAATGGCAGTGGCTTTGGGATATTTGCAAATCATTCACTGGTGATGGCTAATTATATTTCCCGGGCGAATGCGGCAGTAATTGATTTACGTCAGTTACTTAAACAGGGTTAAAACATAGTCGTAAGTCCACCGCGGTGCTGCTGCGCAGCCTTTGACTTGTGACTTACGACTTACGATTTTTTTCATCCCCCCATCCGATTGCACGCATCCAGCGCTGCAATTTTATAAGCCTCTGCTAACGTCGGATAGTTAAATACATTTTCCACAAAAAAATCCAGGTCTCCATCCAGGGCCAGCACTGCCTGGCCAATATGCACCAGTTCGGTGGCTTCTTCTCCCAGCACATGTACACCTAATAATTTTTTATTCTGCAGACCAAAAATAAGTTTCAGCATACCTTCCTGCAGACCCATTATATGTCCTCGAGCGGTTTCTTTTAAACGGGCAATACCCACTTCGTAAGGCACTTTATCTCTGGTGAGTTCTTCTTCAGTTTTGCCGACCATACTCATTTCGGGCACTGCATAAACGCCGAAGGGAAATAACTCCGGGTGCGAATGCAGAGACATTCCAAAGGCATGACGCGCTGCAAGACGCCCCTGCTCCATTGATGTTGAGGCTAAACTGGGAAAACCAATTAAATCACCCGCCGCATAAATATGTGGCACTTCGGTCTGGAAAAATTCATTAACTTTCATCTGGCCTCGTTCATCTGCACTTAAGCCTGCGGCATCTAAATTTAACGAGTTCACACAACCCTTTCTTCCCGCGGCAAACATAACCAGATCAGCGCAGAATTTTTTACCACTTTCCAGCGTTACTACCGCCTGGTTCTGCTCATTTTTCTCAACCTTACAAACATTTTCACCCAGACGAATCACGGTGCCTCGGTCACGCATTAAATGGGTTAGTTCATCGATAATTTCACGGTCCATAAAACCCATCATGGAATCGCGCCCATCCACCAGAGTGATTTTTATATCCAGTGCACTAAAAATCGACGCATATTCAACCCCTATCACCCCGGCACCGACCACTGCCATACTGCGAGGTATTTTTTTTAGATATAAAATATCATCACTATCAATTATGGTTTCTCCGTCAAAGGGAATATGTTCGGGGCGGTTAGGTTTGGTGCCAGTGGCCAGCAACACATAGTCCGCATAAATTTCTGATATTTTGCCATGACGATTTTCTATCTTAATACGGTGTGGTTCTAAAAAAGAGGCGGTCCCCTGAATAATTTCGACATTATTACGTCGCAACTGATGCGACATCACCTCGGTTTCCTGATTGATGGTAATGGCGACGCGCTGTAATAAATCCTCCATGCTCAGATCATCTTTTAAGCGATAACTTTTCCCATATAAACCGCGCTGGTCGTAGCCGGATAAATACATCGCCGCTTCACGCAATGTCTTACTGGGAATCGTCCCCGTATGCACTGCAACGCCACCAATTTCACGCCCTCGCTCAATAATTGCCACACGCTTATTGACTTTTGCAGCCTGAATCGCGGCTTTCTGACCCGCTGGGCCCGAGCCAATAACAATTAGGTCGTAGTTTTCCGACATAGAAATTCCATATAAAGACTTATCTGGAGTGTAGCAGTGGCGTGAAAAACTGCTGTGTAAACTTTCAAATTAATAACGACAGTGACATTCTAATCCCGTCGCGACCAGTCTCCTGATTTACCGCCGGATTTTTTCAGCAGGCCAATATGTTCCATATGCATGCCTCTATCTACGGCTTTGCACATATCGTAAATCGTTAACAAACACACCTGCACCGCGGTTAATGCTTCCATTTCTACCCCGGTATTGCCTTTGCACTCCACCGTTACCTGACAGTGCACACCGGGCAGTGCCTCATCACAGCTTAATTCTATATCTACATGGGTCAAAGCCAGAGGGTGACACAGAGGTATTAAATCCGCTGTTTTCTTGGCTGCCATTATCCCCGCCACCCGGGCAATGCCCAGTACGTCACCTTTTTTATGTGTGCCCTGTTGAATCAGGCTCAGGGTTTCCGCCAGCATAAAAATCGTACCCTCCGCCACTGCCTGGCGTCTGGTAATGTCTTTTTGGCTAACATCAACCATATGCGCTTCGCCAGATGCGTTAAAATGGGTTAACTTATCAGTCATCTTTACGCCTGTATGTATTTCAATAACGAACAACAGCCTAACAAAAGGCCAATGGTTTTACGAATGAGCATTTCTGTTAAATTTTTTGCCCGCCTGCAAGAACAGGTGGGTCAGGCCGATGCATCAGTTGATTCTGCAACCGATGTGCAGTCGGTGTGGGATCAGGCCACCCACAATATGAACATGCCGAGCAATACTCTGTGCGCGATTAATATGGAATATGTAGACACAGGCGCTCAGGTTAAACAAGGGGATGAAGTCGCTTTCTTTCCCCCGGTTACCGGAGGCAGCCCCGGAGACAAGCATGTCCATTGAGATTCGCAGCGAAGCATTTGACCCGTGGAAAGAAACCCAGCACTACCAGCAAACAAAGCTTGAGCAGGGAAAATACGGCGCCACCGCCAGCTTTGTAGGCACCATGCGAGATTTTAATCAGGGCGATGATGTCAACAGCATGACCCTGGAGCACTACCCGGGCATGACAGAAAACTATCTGCATAAAATATGTGAAGAAGCCAGACAGCGCTGGGATTTACTGGATTGCCTGATTATTCACCGGGTGGGAGAAATCAGCCCCAATGAGCCGATTGTACTCACCGTAGTCTGGTCAGCTCACCGCAAGGAAGCTTTTGATGCCTGCCGGTATTTAATGGAAGAGCTGAAATCCCGGGCCCCCTTCTGGAAAAAAGAAGGTTTGACTGATGGCCATAGATGGGTGGATAAAAACAGCTGATTTATATCTGCTTTTCAGGCGAAAGAAGAAGGTCACAGGCTGTATGTAAAGCTTAAATTCCAGTATACAAAACATGTTCTTTGATGTGCCTTGTGCAGCAATCCATAAAAAGCTTTACCAGCCGGGAGGTATTGCGATTACTGGGATAAATGGCAGACAGTACCGTCGGTGCAAAGCGCCATTCTGGCATAACCTCAACTAGCGTGCCGCGTTCCAGTGCCTGTGAACAGCTAAAAGCAGGCAGGTTAGCAATGCCATGATGATGCTCCGCGGCATAATGCAGCCCCACCATTTCGTTGATGGATAAATAACTTTCGACTAAAATTTTCTGTGATTTTTTTCCATTAAAGAATTCCCAGATGGTTTGTTCGCGCCAACCACTAAAGCTCAGTAGTCGATGTGTTACAAGATCATCTGGTTTTTTCGGTACACCGCATTCTTTAATGTAGCTGGGTGAGGCGACCAGCAGGTGCCTGTAATTAAGCAGGCGACGAGCTGCCAGCATACTGTCCTCAAGTTCACCCACCCGTAGGGCAATATCCACCCCATCTTCAATGAGATCAACATAACGTTCTGTGACCAGAACATTCACTCTGGTTTTTGGGTAGTGCTGCTGGTAGTCACATATTATGGGTGCGACCAGAACATCGGCGATATTTGGCGGAATAGACAAACGAAGCGTACCCGCCACTTCAGATTGCCGGTTACTGATCATCAATGCACCGGCTTCAAATTCCTCAAGGGCACGTCGGCAATATTGAAAGTATTCTTTACCCGTTTCTGTTAGTCGTAATCCGCGTGTAGAACGCTCAAGTAAACGGATGCACAGGCTCTTTTCCAGCTCTGAAACTTTTCGGCTAACGGTAGAAATAGGCATACCGAGTCGTTTAGAGGCTTTAGTAAAGCTTTTATGCTCTACAACCCGCACAAACAGGGCCATTGCATTTAAATCGGGCCGCATGGTTAATTCCTATATATGGAAATATGTTTCCTAAAAATCACATCTATTCCTATATTAGGAAATTATGTATTCTTTTGCAACACAACACCATTCACAGGAGAGAACAGATGAAAATTAACGAGCTTATACATATAACGAAGCGATTACTGCTGATATTACTATTCGTACCCACTTTAGCCGTTGCTGCCAATACAAATAAAAATCAGCATGACAGGCAGCAAATAAAATTATTACTGAATAACTATCAACAGGCATTGAATAACAGTGACACCAGTAAAGTGATACCGATGTACACAACGGATGGTATTTTTATGCCGTCAAAAAAACCATCAGCTGTGGGTGCAAACCAGGTGAAAACGGCCTACCAACATGTATTTCTGGCATTAGATTTAAATGTGAAATTTCATATTGATGAAATTGAGCAGCATGGTGACATCGCTTTTGTGCGCACCACATCGGATGGGAAAATAAAACTTCTTGAAAAAAATATTACGATAACAAACAACAGCCGTGAGTTGTTCATACTAAAACGCGTCAATAGTCAGTGGAAAATTTACCGTTATATGTTTAATGAAATGAGTTAATCAAACAACAGAGTCAGGTCTTTCCATGCCACATTTAAAAAAGCCTGTTAAGCTCGTAGGATAGGGTGAAGCATGAGCTCCAAACAATATTTACGTACATTTTCGGTAAACAGATTTTGCTTTTAAAAATTCTGCTTCAGGTTATTTACCGATACTCACCGCTCAACATTTACTTGAGTAACACAAACATCGTCCGGTTACCGCGTTGAATACTCAGTAATATCTGCTTCTGGTTTGATACCAGCTTGTGGAGTTTTTTCAGGCTGTCCACCCTTTGCCGGTTAACCGACAGAAGAATGTCACCTTTTTGCAGCCGGGCTTGCCACGCCGGGCTGCCCTGAATGACTTCGGTTACAAGCACAAGGCTCTGCTCAGGCTTGTCTGGGTTCTGTATCTGGGAAAAAACAGCCCCTGCAAATACCGGGCTCAGTTTATTCCCCTCAATTAAGGTCATTTTAGGCTCAGCGATCACTGCGCTAATATTTTTGCTTTTGCCATCTCGCAGCACTTTCATCCGCAGGGTTTCGCCTATCTGCAGCAAGCCAACCTGGTTGCGCATATCGGTCGCATTTTTAATTTTGCGGCCATTTATTTCCACCACCACATCACCGGCTTCCAGCCCGGATTCCGCTGCAGCAGAATCTGCATAAACCCGTGCAATAACGGCTCCCTTACTCGAGTTTATACCGAAGGCCTTTGCCAGATCCGGGGTTAGATCCTGAGTCACCACCCCTAAAACACCCCGCCTGACTTCACCATGCTGTTTCAGGTGCTCTACAATCTGCAGCACCATATTGGAGGGAATAGCAAAACCTATACCCACATTACCGCCACTGCCACCTGGCGCAAGAATCGCCGTATTCATACCCACCAGCTCTCCCCGTAGGTTCACCAGAGCGCCACCGGAGTTTCCGGGATTAATAGAAGCATCTGTCTGAATAAAATCTTCATAGCCTTCTATCCCCAGGCCACTTCGCCCCATGGCACTAACGATGCCTGAGGTCACGGTTTGCCCCAGTCCAAACGGGTTGCCAATGGCCACTACAAAATCGCCCACCTGCAAGGTGTCCGAGTCTGCCTGTTTAATTTCAGTCAGCCCCACTGCAGACACTTTCAGCAAAGCCACATCCACGCCCGGATCGGAGCCCAGCAACTGCGCCTTAAGCTCACGACCATCTTTCAGGGTTACGGTAATTTCATCTGCCTGCCTCACCACATGGTAGTTGCTGATAATCAGCCCTTTCTCGGCATCTATCACCACCCCGGAACCCAGACTTTGCGGCCGAGAACTACGCCTCTGTGGCTGTCTTTCACGAAAAAAGTACCTGAAAAACGGGTCATTTAATAATGGATTCTGCTGTACTGAAATATTGCTTCGGGTAGAAATATTAACCACCGCCGGGGCCACCAGTTTTACCATCGGCGCCAGTGAAGGCAGCTTTTCATCATTCACGCTAATCGGCAGGGCCGCCTGAATTGACTGAACATACAGGCTTAGAAAAAGTGAAATGATTAATAATCGCTGCATAAAGCCTGTTCTCCATTCCAGCAATACGTTATAAATTTGGCTGCCTGTGGGCAGGTTTTTGATGCCGCTACTTATTAAAGCATTTAGGTATATGCTCACGCAGAGCACAGTCGCAAGCTTGCAAGCCTCTGCGGGCGCAGCCTGAAGGGCGCATTTCCACGTTACCGTGTTTATTAAGGTCAATGGCCATTAGTTTCACCATGCACCTTACTACTCTACCCTGCATATCATGCAGAAGCATCATTAACTTGCCATGTTATACACTGAGACTCTGTGATATATTCAAAAGTTCAGGGAAACACCACTTGAACCCCTCGCCAGGTCTTGTTAACGTGCGCGTTTCAATTTATTAATTTAAGGGATAAACCATGTTAAAACCAGTCTCCACAACCATCAGCTTAATTGTCCTGAGCACATTACTTATCGCCTGTAACCATAAAGGCAGCGACGTAGCAGAAACCGTTAAACTCGAATCTGATACCAATAAGGCCAGTTACAGCATTGGCGTTCAAATGGGCACACAAATTGCTACCATCAAGGATTTTATCAATGAAGATGCCATTCTTATGGGCTTTAAAGACAGTTTTGCAGGCAAGGAGCCACAAATATCACAGGAAGATATGAAACTCGCCATGCAGGCATTCCAGCAAAAAATGGCTGAACAGAAGCAGGCAGAGCAAAAAGTGGCGGCCACCAGCAATAAAGCTGATGGCGACAAGTTTTTAAGCGAAAATAAATCAAAAGAAGGCATAAAAACCACCGAAAGTGGCCTACAATATAAGGTACTGGTAGAAGGCAAAGGTGCAACCCCCGCCGCCACAGATACTGTTGTAACCCATTATGTTGGCACATCAATTAATGGCAATGAATTTGACAGTTCTTATAAACGTAATTCACCCGCAACCTTCCCGGTTAATGGTGTTATTAAAGGCTGGACTGAAGCGCTGCAACTTATGAAAGTAGGTGCCAGGTGGCAGTTATTTATTCCTTCTGAACTGGCATATGGAGCCAGAGGTGCGGGTGCAAATATTGGCCCCAATGAAGTGTTAATTTTTGAAATAGAATTACTGGAGATTAAAAAATCCTGAGCCTTTAACCCGGATTTACCCAGATTAAAGGATATTCCAGTGTTCACATAAAGAGTGGTATATTTATGTCTGAACGTATAAATCGTTTAATTATGGGTTTTAGTTTAATTGTATTTTTATTACTAGAATGGAACTATGGTGTTTATGCAATTATATTTATAATGATATTCGAAGGCGCTACTAACTGGCGCATCCCCAGACTCGTCTCTCAACTGCGTTATGCCACGGATGGCATTGACAGGGATGAAAATGAACACTGTGTATTCAGTTACGAAGCGGAACGCCTAATGCGTTTTGTGGCCGCATCAATTATTGGCCTGGGCTTTATTTTCTTCGATGAACTACTCTGGTTTCTTCCCTGGTTTGTAGGCTTAAATTTATTGCTTGCCGGCACCATAGGTTTTTGCCCAATGGTTATGTTATTCAGAAACCTGGGGTTTAAATAAGCTTTTCATTATGAACCCCGGAGTCATTTTCTGTTTAACTGCTGCACACTGCATATTACTGCTGGTTGCTGCTGTATTTTATTACCGCTTAAGTGTTTTTCAAACGACAACTCTAATCGCTCCCCATTGAAAAACACATGTTTTAACGGCTTTTAAGTTTTATGATACATCCAGTTCACACAACTCAAGAATGGTCCAAGACCTGGAAAACAAAAATTGCGGTTCGCATAACCTCTATTGTTTTATGGTCTCTAACCTTTTTCAGCATGTTTTTTGCCAGTTTATTAATTAGTCAGGTACGTGAAGAAACGGAATCCGAACAAAAAATGCTAATGGATCAGCTATCATTTCTGGTGGTACAGGCAATTCAGGGCGATGCTGAAGATCTGCACAGCAGTTTAGAAACTGCCGCATCTTCTATTTTGCAGAATAATGACTTCAGCCAGATAGATATTGATTTTGCAGGCCGGCATTTTATCTTTGGTGAAGCCCATAAACTGGATGTTTTGATTAAGCGTAAGCTGGATGAATCAATCAATCTATCAATTAATGTATCGACTACACCCATTAAAATTGCTGTTCGTAATCGACAAATACGCATTTTTATGATTTTCAGTATTTCACTGGTTGCCCTTGGTGCTTTCATGGGGCTCGTTATCGACAAGTATGTACGGCGTCCGTTTCAGCGGCTTGAGTCTGCTACGCAGAGATATATTTCCGGTGACAAAAACGCACGGGTTGATATTTCTACTAAAGATGAATTCGGCATATTAGCCAGTTTTATGAATGAAATGCTGGACCGTATCAATGAAAAAGAAGAAAACCTGAAAACTGAGGCAACAGAGAGGCACAGTGCTGCCGGCAAGGTACGCGAACAACGTGATGCACTGCAGACACTCACCGATGAACTAACCCTGGCACGCGACCAGGCATTTGCCGCAAGCCATGCAAAAAGTGCTTTTTTAGCCAATATGAGCCATGAATTGCGCACTCCCTTAAATGCGGTTATTGGCTACAGTGAATTACTGATAGATGAGGCAGTAGACAATAACCAGAACGAACAGATAAGTGACCTGCAAAAAATTCGTAGTGCCGGTAAACATCTGTTAACTCTGATTAATGATGTGCTGGATATTTCCAAGATCGAAGCCGGTAAAATGGAATTACTACTGGAAGTATTTGATGTCACTCCAATGGTAAAAGAAACCGCCAGCATGATTGCACCTCTGCTTAGAAAAAATAACAATGACTTCAGCTATACACTGTGTGATGACAATATCACCATGAGTTCTGATAGCACACGGGTAAAACAGATTTTATTTAATTTATTATCTAATGCCAGTAAATTTAGCCAGAATGCAAGTATTCATCTTGAAGTTAAACTATCCGGTGTTGATATGATTCACTTTAAAATTATTGATACTGGAATTGGCATCAACCAGACACAAATTGACAGGCTGTTTAATGAATTTGTGCAGGCTGATGATTCCACCACACGTAAATATGGTGGCACAGGCCTCGGCCTTGCTATCTGTCGTCAACTATGTCGTTTAATGGGCGGAGATATTATCGCAACCAGCAACCCTGGCAAGGGCTCAACCTTTATAGCCAGCCTGCCTTTAAGAACCGAGATAATTAATCATGAATAAAATATTAGTTGTTGAAGACAATGAAATGAACCGGGACATGTTAACTCGCCGCCTGAAACGCAAGGGCTTTAAGACCGGAGTTGCCGTCAATGGTAAAGATGCATTAGCAAAGGTAAAGAAATATAAACCGGATATTATTTTAATGGATATGAGCCTGCCGGTTATGGATGGCTGGGAAGCAACTCGCCGCCTCAAACAGCAGGACGATACCCGCCATATACCGATTATT
>QIDK01000189.1 GCA_003228405.1 Gammaproteobacteria bacterium
TTTTTAAATTTAATTACCAGAGGCAGGGCGCAATAATTAATTATTTCTAAATTATTACTGTGACCAAAGATCGCATGTGTCTGATAGGATTTTTAGAGAGAAGGTGACCGTATGACCATCATTTTTTCAGTCTGCATCTCCCTGAAAGTATGCGGTATACCCCCTACCCCATGACCCGAATGTTTTAAACCCGCAAACGGCATCCAGTCAACACGAAAAGCAGTATGGTCATTAACCATTACGGCGGCGGCATCAATTTGTTTAAACACATACATGCAGGTGTCAATATTTTTTGAAAAGACGGCGGCCTGAAAAGACACGTCAAGACCGTTAGCCAGGGCAATGGCATCATCAATGTCGTCATATTCATAAACACAGATAACCGGGCCAAATATCTCATTGCTGAAGATAATCGCATCCGCGGGTGTATTAAATAAAACGGTTGCTGCATAGGTGCTCGCCGACAATTTACTGCCGCCGCTAATCAGTTCGGCTCCTTTTGCCAGGGCATCTTTTACCCAGTCATCAATGCGGCTGGTTTCATGGTGACGAATTAATGGGCCAATCTCTGTATCGGCCAGAGTCGGATCACCCACTTTCATTTTAGCTCCGGCTTCGGCAATGCGCTGCGCCAGATGACGCGCAATGGATTTATGCGCAAACACTCGTTGCACCGATACACAGACCTGACCTGCATGATAAAAACCACCTTTAGCCAATATGGGTACCGCATCATCTATATCTGCATCTTCTGCGACAATAACCGGGGCAACACCCCCGTGTTCAAGCGCACAACGTGTGCCTGGCGCAAGCTGTGAACGCAAGTGCCAGCCAACACGGGCACTGCCAATAAAACTGAAGAAGGCAACACGTTTATCGGTAACGAGTTGTGTCGCGATTTCCAGCGTGGAGGTGACAATGCCCTGACACCAGCCTTCGGGTAAACCGGCTTCGCGTAATATACCTATAAGTCTGAAACAGGAGAGAGGTGTATCTTCAGCGGGTTTAATGATTACGGGACAGCCTGCGGCAATAGCAGGGCCCATTTGATGCACGGCCAGATTTAGCGGGTGGTTAAATGCACTTACCGCAACCACTACACCAATTGGTTCACGGGTAGTGAAAGCCAGGCGATTCATTGATGCGCTATTTTTTCCCATGGGTATTTCTTCACCATGTTCCGTGCGTAAAACTTCAACACAGTTTTTTATGCCATCAATAGCACGCGCAACTTCGGCTTTAGAATCAATCAGGGGTTTACCACCTTCACGAGCTGACTCTATAGCGAGCTCATCAAAACGTGACTGCATAATGCCAGCCGTTTTATGCAAAATATTAATGCGCTGCTCTGCGGTTAACCAGTTTTTTTTATCTCGATACAGGGCGTATGCTGTTGCTAGCGCCTGCTCAACTGCATCACTGCCGCCGGTTTCAATTGTTGCAATTAATGCACCATCGAATGGTGCACTAACTTCAATTTTTCCATCGGCTTTAGCCTCTGCAACTAAAAGTTTAAAATGCTCTGCCATGATTATTAGCCTAAATTTAATTTGAAAAACTTATTCGATAAAACGCATTCTTGTAAGTAACATTAAAAACCTGTGAGGTTGCATCTTTTTTTCTCAGCAGGTTTACTAATGAATCAGGTGAAAAGAACACCTGTCTTATATTACAGAAGCATAGTAAAAATAGTTTCTCCTGTAGGCGTTAGCTTTAGCTGACGATAATTATTGCGATGCGAAGCGAGCCGTTAAAAACATATTATAGCTTATCGGTTCGCTTCGCATCGCCAGGGGCATCGTCAGCTAAAGCTAACGCCTACAGATGCTATTTTTCTAAAGCTTATTAGCAGTATCCTTTATTTCTGATTCAGTAATGCATTGGCTTTTCTACTATATTGAACAGACCATATCCCCTAATCTGCTCGTTAATTTCATATTTTCTGCATAATCAATCGGCACCACAATCAAACTCGGGCCGGTTTCATTTAATGCCGTATCGAGTGTTGCTTTAAGGTCTTTGCTGTTTTCAACAAAATGCCCCTTCCAGCCAAACGCAGCTGCAAGTTGCATCCAGTCCGGGTTAGTAAATGACAGATCAGTATGATGACCAAATTGCGCTTCCTGTTTCCAGGCAATGAGACCGTAGGCTCTGTCTTCCCAAACCATGCAGACTATATTTGAGTTAAGGCGCCGTGCGGTTTCCATTTCCTGCACATTCATCAGGAAACCGGCATCGCCTGAAATGGAAAGCACTTTCCTATCTGGCTGAACCAGATTCGCGGCAATAGCCCCTGGCAGGGCAAACCCCATGGAACAGAAGCCATTAGGTATCAAACAGGTATTCGGCTCGTGGCACTGGTAATGACGTGCTATCCACATTTTGTGTGCCCCCACATCTGACAACACAATATCATGAGCCCCCATTGCCTGCCTTACGTCCCATATTACTTTTTGAGGTTTGATGACACCGCGGGTGTCATCATTTTTATGCATTTCTAATTCAGCTGTCATATCACGACGCGTAGCCGCTTGCTGTGTCAGATCAAACTGAATGCCATCTGCAGCATCTACCCGTTCATTGAGCATCCATAAAGCATGTGCGAGGTCACCAACGACCTCTGTTTCAGGGTGATAGTTTTCATCAATTTCTGCGGGTAAAAAATCTATGTGAATAATATGTTTGTTAGCCTGTGCATTCCATAGCTCGGGGTGATACTCCACCATGTCATAACCGATAGTAAGCACAACATCGGCGGCATCCATGGCACAGGCAACAACATCTCTGGATTGAAGACCAATGGTGTATAAACAGTAATCGGCATTCATATCGACGCAGCCTTTCGCCATAAATGTACTGACAACACCTATGCCGGTTTTTTCACAGAAGTCGCGCAATTGTTTGCTCGCGCGTTTACGAATGCAGCCATTACCGGCAAGAATGACAGGATGTTTAGCATTTTTCAAAACCTCAAAAGCCTTATCAATAATTTTATCATCCGGAACCGGACGACGGAATCGCTGAGGTTTAAGGGGTTGTGCCGGGCTGTCTTTTTTTGCCAGATCTTCAGGCAGTTCAATATGCACAGCACCGGGTTTTTCAGTGCGCGCAATGCGCACGGCCTTGCGTATGATTTCGGGTATATTATTTTCGTGTAAAACAGTCGTAGCCCACTTGGTCACCGGCTCAAACATATGCACGACATTCATAATCTGGTGTGATTCTTTATGCAGCCTTTCAGTTGAGCCCTGTCCCGTAAGCACCAGCATCGGCGCGTGATCCATATTAGAATCGGCAACGCCGGTAATTAAATTAGTTGCCCCCGGCCCAAGCGTACCAAGACAGCCTGCCACATTACCGGTTAAGCGCCCATAAATTTCTGCCATAAAGGCGGCACCCTGTTCATGCCGGGTAAGAATGAATTTGATCTTTTCAGATTTTTCCAGAGAAACCATGAAATCGGCATTTTCTTCACCGGGTACACCGAAGATATATTCAATGCCTTCAGATTCCAGACATTTCACAAACAGGTCAGAAGCTTTCATTATTTTTCCCTTTAGTGTTATTTTTATTTATGCATTAACGGTTTCTTCAAATACATATTCTGAACAGATATAGTTGAAAACTGGATAGTAGCATTCTATCTGCATTTACAAAATATACTCATCATCTAATTTGTACGTAATGCCGAAAACAATAGCCGGAGAATGAATTGTATTATTTATCTTACTATCGATGACTATAAACTAATACTCTCACAGCTTCATAAAAATACATTGCTAAAAGTTACGATCATAACGATCACTGGACATTCTCCTGGGTAGACGTTCTGTTTCCATGCTGATGCCAGTTTCATCTTTATGGGGATTGATCACATCAGCAAATGTTTGCAGACGCTGGTAGAGTGAAAGCAGGTCAAGAACATGGCCGATAGACACTTAAACCCGCTCAACCAGGCCAATTTCCTGAGCTTTAAGTACTGCCTGTGTTCGGTTTGTTACCTGTAACGCTCGAAATATTGCAGTGATGTGCATCTTAACCGTCGATTCTGCAATATTTAATTTATCTGCAATCAGCTTATTGGCATAACCCTGATCCATTAACTTAAGTACACCTCTTTGTCGTTGGGTGAGCTGGTATTCTGTAGATTCTTTCTGTTGTTGCGATACTCTCTGTATCAGGCTTGCCGGCATATATATTTCACCGGCCATGACCAGGTGGATGGCATTCAACATAACCTGGCTGCTACTGCCTTTGCCGATATAGCCCAGGGCGCCCTGCTCTATTGCCCGTCGCATATCACTTTGTTTTTCGCTTGCGCTTATAATAATAACGGGCAGGGTCGGATATTGTTGCGAAAACTGGCTGAGTATATCAAAACCGCTGTGATCGGGCAGGTTGAGGTCTAGCAGAACCAGCTCCAGATCGGGATGCTCACTGGCCATACTAAGTGCCTCAAGACCATTGCCTGCCTCAAGAATACTCATTTCATCTGCAAGCTTCTGCAGTACATGTGCAATACCATCCCTGAATAGCGTATGGTCATCTACGAGAAGTATTTTCATTGGCATATCCCTGGCTTATATGAATATTCAGTTCTTTTAATACCAGCAATACAGACTAAAGTCGATAGATTCCTCGACTTATGTAGAATGGTTAAATCGCCGTGCATACCGATAATATCACTATAGAGCACAAGCAATTAATAAAGCCGCCCTATAACCATTCATTAACATTGCATATAAGAAAAAGGAAATACGGATATGGAAAAGACAATTTCACACCAATATCAAACGTTAATTTTAGTTTTAACTGTAATATTTACGTTAAATAATGCACAGGCGATTAGTACTGACGATGCAGTACAGTTTAGTAGTACAGGGCAAAGCCTGTTCAACGGGAGCGAGCTTGACCCGCATCTTTTTAAAATACACCTTATTAACGAACAAATACCCGAAACAGTAAAGGGCGAAATTCGGCGTACGCCGGATGAACTGCCTTTATCAACTGTACTGGCCATTTGGAGCAAGGCACTGGATACCTGTCAGGGCTATAGTTACACACTTCGCGTTGCCAGTATTACACTTGCCACCATTACACCCTCAGCAGACGAATGTATTAACGGAGAAATCCGCTACAAATACTGCACCATACCGCTTAAAACAGGGTGGTCGAACTGTCTTGGTGACAGGTATCGTAAAACCTGGGTAAAAGATGTTGGGGCGGGTATTGGCCCTCGCCCGACGAGACCGGCAACTCGAAGTTATGACATTGGCATGGAGCTGCGTTACTCGATGGATATTCAGGCGGGCATAGAAGGTGGCTATATTCTGGACCCGGGAACCGTTGATATCCGTGTTGGCGGACAGGCAAGCATCAGTTCAGATGCCGATTTTGCCGCGGCTGGTGAGATTATTCGTATTGATACCACGTTTAATTCAGATGATGACAAGTACCAGTTAAAATCACGTTTTCCAAACATTGACTTTAACCTGGGTACCTTCATGTTTGGTAAAGCAGATATTTATACACAATACGCCAGCGTTGATTACCAGACGGGTGAACAGCTTCGCGGCCGCGAGAACATTTACACTGCGGATAGTCGTAATACAAGCGTGGGTAATGCAACGGTTGATGGTGTCGTCAAGTTTGCCGATACCGAATGGTTAGGCGCAAACTTTTCCCCTGCGGGCATTGATATCCGCATTAAAGAAATCACACTACCGATATTTAGAGGCGGCGTGCTGGAAAAAGAATTTGTCGTACCAGGCATAATTCCACAGCCCGGTGTACCCAGCTTTTCTTTTGCCAGTATGGGTTTTTCTACTGCTGAGTTAGGTACACCGGTTGAGAGCGGTTATAACTGTGGTGAGTGTGTGCCGCTGCGTGAATTTATTGATGCGGATGGAGTGATTCATAACACCGTACCAACGGGTAGCCGACCTTTGTTCTCGGGTCTTACTGATGGTAGCAGTTTGACATGGCCGGTGATAACAGATGGCATGCAGGATAATGATTTTTTCCGCATGGATCTGGACATGGATGTCATGTCGCTTTTATTTGGTGTGCCACTGGGTGTGGTCTGGGAAGGCCCCGTTGTAAAAACCAAATTTGGAGATCTTGACCCGATTGCAGCGGTAGAATTAAATGCACTGGATATTGATATATCCACCTTCTTTAGTCTTGATCAACATTTAAGTTTTGACCCTAATATGCAGATTACGCTTAACTTCTCACCACAGGTGCAGGTTAGGCTGGATGGCGAAACGGATTTTAATCTGCTATCCAGTGTGACCTTTACTGTGGGTTCACCCATTGAAATTATTCAACCAGAAGTTGGCGTGACTATCTCACCAACCTATACATTATCTGATAATCGTTTTATCAACGATTCAAAAATAAATATCAGCTCGGTATTACAGGAGACTATGTTACAAATGAGATTGTACGGTTTGATTCCAGATATAACCGGTAGCGCACTTGGTATACCGACTAACTTTGCGGCATTAAAGATTTCACCTGAACTGATGCAACCACAGACTATTTTTCAAAGTAATATAACACCGGTATCACTACAGGGTTTCAATAATAACCAGGGCAAGTCCATGTTCATTGGGGTGACACTCGATAAAACTCTGGAAGGCAATCCAGATAATACGTCACTCGATGAATTTCAATCGACGGCTAATGGAGAAGAAAGTGGCAGCTCAACCGGTTCATTTGATATGCTAATGTTACTGATGTTGGTAGTGTTCTATCTAACACGCAGGGCTGTCAGTCGAAACTCGCCGGCCAACGGGCAGACTAAATAATAACCAGGTATTTTAATCACCATTACTTAAGCCAGGATTCGTCCTGGCTAACCTTATGCAAATTAATAACACAAAATCAAAACCTGTTAATCAGGATCAGGTAAAAATACTGTTTAAACAGATTCCTGTGATGCTGCTGATTAATATTCCACTGGTACTGGCGCTTGTCTGGATGTACTGGCCCTGGGTGAATCACAGCGCAATCAGTATCTGGGCTGGCAGTATGTTTGTGGTGATGTTTTCACGATTGTTATTTTATGTTTTTATTTATAAACGAATCTCACAGCAAAATCATCAACAATGGCAAATGCATATCTTTGCAGCCAATTCTGCCATTTCAGGTATTTTATGGGGCAGTGCCGGCGTATTATTTTTTGTGCCCGGGCAGGTTGAATATCAGTTAATTATTTTACTGGTTATTATACTCAAGGGTGCAGGTTCCGTTAGTGCAGTAACAATTTACCTGGCAGCTTTTTATGCCTACTTCCCTACCTCTATATTACCGATAAGCCTGATGTTTTTATTGCAGGGGAACATGAACTCTATGCTGGTCGGTTTTATGAGTATTGGCTATTTAATTTCTTTGATTATCTTTGGTCGCCATATTAATAAAACATTACTTGAGTCTCTCGAGTTACGACACCTGAATGAAAATTTACTTGATGAAGCACATCGACAGAGAGGAATCGCACTCGAAGCCAGTACGGCTAAAACCCAGTTTCTGGCCGCAGCAAGTCATGACCTGAGGCAACCGATTCACGCCTTAAACTTATATAATGGCTTATTAAAAGAGAAGGTTGGCATGTTAAATAGTGCTCAACATCCAGATGCTGTATGCACAGAAAATGCGCTGCAACAGGTGACAGAAATTATTGATAACAGTCATAAAACCATTGAGAATTTGCAGGGTTTACTGGATTCGCTGTTAGATATATCCAAACTGGATGCCGGTGCCATAGAGGCCTGTAATCATCATTTTAATTTGGCGAATATGATTAAACGATTGCAGAATGATTACCAGCCGGTTGTTAATAATCTCAATAAACATAAACAGATATCACTGGTATGGCCATCTGAATCTGTATGGCTGTATTGCGATGAGAGCTTAATCGAACAGGTGTTACGCAACCTTATTTCAAATGCGCTGTTGTACACTGATAAAGGGTATGTAGAAGTCAGGCTGCAACAGGCTGGGGAGCGTGTAAGAATTGAAGTAATTGATACCGGTATGGGTATAGATCAGGATAAACAAAAAAAAATATACTCCGAGTTTTACCAGATCAATAACCAGGCTTCATCCAGTCGTCGACATGGACTTGGGCTGGGCCTGTCTATTGTCAAACGCATTATGCCGATTATCAATAGTAAAATTCAGCTTGATTCGACATCAGGGAAAGGCTCCCGGTTTTATTTTGATATTGCCAGGGGAAAGAGCAACTGCGATCAGCCTGAAGAGAATGATGCTGCCATTTATGATGTAGTCTCAAGTGATAAGTCTGTGCTGATTATTGAAGATAATATTGATGTGGCCAACGCCATGCGACTTTTACTTGAAAACTGGGGATATAAGACACAAGTCAGGAAAAATTTATCAACCACAATGGAAATGCTTTTAACCACTGATTATAAATTCGACGTAATAATAAGTGATTTACAGCTTGATGAAGATAAAACCGGACTTGATGCCATTAAAGCTGTGCGAGAACATTTCAATAAACAGTTGCCTGCTCTTATCGTAACAGGCGACATCAATCCAGAGCACCTGAAGGAAGTCGAGAATATGAACATACCCATGCTTCATAAACCGGCATCACCCGTAAGATTGCGAGCTTTCCTGAGGCATATTTAATGCTTGATCAGAATTTCCCTAGCTGTGTTTCGTATATTTTCGTGCTGAACGCACCTTTATTGCAGTACGTGTTGTAGATCGATAAATATTTTCAAGGATTATTGCTTTTATATCCGAATCCATTGACTCAGTATAATCCTCTAGTTTTTCGAGACCATCTCTTATCTGATCAGCCATTTCATCAACCATCATTTCGCATTTTCTAACACCTATGGACTTTCCAAAATCAATAATCCGCTTACGGTTTGGAAACGTTTTTGATTTGCACAGGTTTAATGCCAGGATATCTGCAGGATTATATATTTGTGTGTTCACAACATCGTAAAGGGGGCTTAAACGCATATCATCAATATCGTCATATAACATGGCATAGTTTTTTAAATGTGCATCACCATTGCCAACCATGCAACTGTGCACCAACATTTTAAATAAGGTCTCGTTATCTGCTTTTGCTTCTGATGAATAAAAATCAAGTACCTTACTTATGGTTTCGTAACTTGACTGGTATTTATCATTAGTAGATTTGCCCTGCATAACGGCCATATCTTCCATGGCTCGACAGCTGCCGTCAGCTTTTAAATCAAATCGGCGCATAACAAATAATTGCTGATTATCAGACAACCAGAATTCTGGTGTTTCAATTTGGCAGGCTTTTGCCAGTTCCATACAAATATATTCATTAATCGCTAACTGTGGGTACTCTTCATCGCCGCTTTTAACAATCAGGGATGGCAGTATAAATGCGCCTTTTTCAGTCACCTCTGTGGCTTCCGGCACCATGACTTTAGGTTGAATACCACTGATGCTCGATTGCAGCAGATATTTATTGACCAGCTCCTCAAAAAGATCAGTTCCGCCTTCCCAGGACAATATTTCAGATAAGTTTTCAGCCGTTACGCTTTCCTGCTCAATCCCTTGCGTTTCATAGGTGATGCAACCAATACCAGAATTGCCCTGCAATGCCAGAAACAACATGTCGTCAACCTGAATATGTTTACGCAATTTTTCAGTTATTCGATGACGAATAAACCCTTCCGGTATATTCATTTCAAATATCGGAAACAAAGCGCCATGCTGATAAAAACGCGTTTCTAACGGCATGGACGCAGCGACTGTAATCGGTGCATCTGAATGATAGGTGAATTCAAATTGCGCTTTTCTCTCCAGAACGCCAGCTGGAGTTCCTGCCACCTTGATATCAATCTCACGAATGCGTTGGTCTGTCTTAATCTTCACCAAACACCCCGGGTAAGTCAGCCAGTGTCGGTCGACGCTTTAACTCCAGACTCAAAGAGAAGCCCAGCAGCATAGAATAGTCCTGTACTTTTAAAATGCTTCCCCTGAAGCTGCCGTTTTCAATCTCGGATACTTCACGACGTGATAACCCGGCACGATTTCCAGCTTCGGTCTGATTCCATTTCCGGGTCTTGCGCTCGGCTTTAAGTTTGCCACCTATTTGCTCCAGGTATGGATTCATATGTCACCTTTACTAAAAAGCATCCTATTTATGACCTTTATTAGTGTCATAATAGCGTATTATTTAATATTTGCCACTTATTTATTTCATTATTATCTAATTTAGATCTGGAAACGCCAACCGGCCAGGACGTATCGGCCATTTTGCTAATAAGGTGTTTTTATAAAAATCTGGGGTGTTCACTGGAAAATTCAGTTGAATTTTCTTACTTAAAAATAAAGACTTAACCCATGTTTAATCAGGAGAAAAACAAATCTATGCCATTTTTATTCTGGAGGCATTAACTAGAACATCTGGAAGGTTCAGGGGTCAGGGTTCAGGGGTCAAGCCTTACATTTCACACAACACTCTCCCAACCAAGGCTAAAAAGCTGCTCAAAAAATGGCTGTTCAACTTCAGTATATTCAGACATAGTCGATAATCAAATGGGTTTATTGAAAGGGGTTGAGCAACTTGACACCCGTGCCCTCAAAGTCACGTACATTGCGGGTAACCAGTGTTAAATCATGGATAAGTGCGGTTGCCGCTATTTGTTTATCCAGTGCATTTTCATAATGGGGTACCCGTAACCGCCCCCAGACCTGCGACTCTTCTGCTGTAAAATCCAGTATATTATCGGCATAGTCAGCCAGTATTACCAACAACCAGGTTTCCAGCTTATCTGCCTGAGCGGTGTCTCCCCGGTGGCGAATCAGCTCAACCCCACGGCGTAGCTCTCCCACGGTAATCACGCTGATATAACCCCGTGCATCCTGTTTAGAAATTTGCTGGAAAAACTGCTTAACACCCAAGTTTGCAGCCGTCTTTTTACGCATTTCGCTAATAACATTGGTATCAAATAAATACATCAGTCAAACACGTTAGCGGCGGCTTCATCCTGCGGCCGTGCAAAGTCGATATCTTCGCCCACATCAGGCATTTGCGACAACACTTCAACAAAGCTCTTTTTCTTCGGTCGCGTTAGCACCTGCTGCAAAATCTGCCGATGCTCCGCTTCCGCACTAATACCATGCTGGCTAGCACGGGCTTTTAGCGCATTTGCGATTTCATCATCAATATTACGCACAATTAAATTTGCCATCCGCTGTTACCTCATCAAATAGTACCTACCAGGCAATGATAGCACTGCTATCATTTATGTCAATCGACTGGGCTTGTCAGCAACAATAACGAGCTACGGAAAGGTCAGGGGTCAAGCCTTACATTTCACGCAACACTCTCCTTGAATGTCAAATGTAAGGTTTGACCCTGTAATTTTTGCTGTAATTTTTGACCCTGTAATTTTCTTACTTTTAAATTTTCTTCGTATGGGTGTCCCGATAAGTTATTTTTAAGTTTTTATTTTAAAACTAGAATTCATCTGCACCTATATCAGGCAAATATTGATCTCTAATATCACCATCAATATCTGTTCCAGTAATTGTATGTACTCCAGCTCCGATATAAGGAGAAGTTGAACTCAGGTGAAAATCATAACTACCAGGATTTACAAAATCTGGATTTATATTTTCTATATTAGAAAACCCAGAGTACTGATTAAACAAGTTATTGTTTTGACCAAACCAGCCATTAAACATAAATGATGCTGAATTATTATTATCCTGTAAAGAAAACTCTCCTAAAGCATTATTTGATGAAATATTATTAATCAGAGTCCAGTAGCTATTATTATCACTGGTTCCGCTAAACCTGAATGCGCCTGCAAATGTTCCTGCATAGACACTGTCAACTGCATATGTATCTTTATAAATATAATCCCAGGATATCTGGGTATATACTTTAAATCCATAGCCATTATTTTCAGAGGATGTACAATGATTTATAAGTGCAGCTGCTATTGGTGAGTTTGAGCCTCCCTGTGGAACTAACACAATACCATCTCCATTATTATTATGAGATATACAATTATACAATTTAGTATTGTTATAACCTTGAATATGTATGCCATCACCTTCATTATGATGGGATGTGATATTATGAAAAAGGCCACCTTCGGGTAACCCAGATGCTATTACTACACCGATAGTCGCAGAGTAGCTAACCTCTAAATCGGCAACTTCCAGTGTATGGCAGCCTCCATGTATAAAACCTTTAGTGAAATATTTTAAAGAAGCGCCATAAAGCCACATATTCCAAAACCCTTCTATACCGACATGATCCTTATGATCAGCAATCCATTCAATGCTTTTATCTGCAGGATGTAGAGAATCACTACGATAATAAATCCGACCGTTAGATAAAAAATATTCATTATCATTAATATTGAGTAGATCAGCTGCAATATTAATGCGTTGAGAGTTTAACCCATCCAGGTAAGCTCGCGTTATGCCGCGACTAATGAAAGGGGTGTCAGCCATATAAAGCTTTTGAATGCTATCTGTAGATGACAATAAGCTCCAAGCAGCACGATCGATACGTTTACTGCCATAAATTCTTGCTTTTTTAGTACCTAATTCATTATTAATACCAGTCGCATTAAAGTAAAAATGGCCAAGCCCACCAATCATATTAGTGGTTCGATATATTTCATCAGTTGCTCTGATATATATATTATTACCAGGTAGACGCGACATAAAATATTCGAAATCTTCCATAGATAAATACTTTAGTGTTTTGAACGCGTCATTCCATGAGGTGCAATTGTTATTGTCATCGCCATTGACATTGTCAATATAAATATCATTTCAAATGACGAGTTTTGCTGATGCTATTGGCGAAACAAAGATTGCAAATAGAAATAATATAAATAGTTTAATTTTCATTTTTACTTCCTCAGATTATTTTCATGTGGTCATACTCGTTAATCTTGCACCACTTAAGTAAATGCCATTCGTTTCTGACTCACCTCTATCCCGAATGGTATTTACTATTATGGAATAGACACCTATCGTTTACGTTTAAACACCACACCTAATAGCCCTAACAAACCCGAACCAAACATCCAGACGGCAGCAGGTATGGGTACGGCCTGTAACTGTATATCAACATAGTCTATGGGGTCAACAAGTCTATGCGAACTTACAGCACGCTTACAGGGTCAGGCCTTACATTTTACATGTGAAATGTAAATAGAGTAGAGAGCAGCGTAAAAACACTATATACATAGCATTTACGCAACTCCCCCTCATCAAACCGTACGTGCGCTATTCCC
>QIDK01000067.1 GCA_003228405.1 Gammaproteobacteria bacterium
ACCTGCGTGCTGTCTTATCTTTTGGCTTTGCGCTTGCTGACACAAGCACCCACACAAATTATCTATTCTCTGATTGTTAAATATCATCGCTCTATGGCGAAACCCAACACACATAAATTATGTCCTGAGCAAGCCGGTTATTATAGGCAACCAGCTTAACAAAAGTAAAGCGGTTTTTTATAATTCCTTTACCGTTCAACCGCTTGGCAAATTTGCCAGTGGCCCGTTCTCCTTAACGAGGTGGCGCATTCTACAGTTTTACTGCTACCCGTCAACTCCTTTTTAGGCTTTTCTTTATTTTATTTTTAAACCCCTGAGATTCACTGCGAAATCCTTCCAATATTGCCTGTGAATTCATAGGTAGCGCTTCGTTCACAGGAGACATATCGGGAAAATGGCGGACACTTTTAACCCGCATCAAACCATTATGATTTGATTAGAGGCTCCCTGGTTGAATGCAATATTTAGTCGTATTGACCATAATGACAATGCATCAGGTAGCAGACTTTCAGGCCATGCAGAAGCAGCAGCCAGGATAGATAGATCCATATCAGTAAAAACAGTAACGCACTAAACGAGCCATATAATGTGTTGTATGTCTGATTAATCACCATATATTGCACGAACAGCCATTTCGCCACATGCCATACCAGAGAAGACACAAATGACACCTTCAGGGCGATACGGATATTAATTCGCATATTGGGAGATATTTTAAATAATACAAAAAAGAGCATCCAGATCATCAGAAAAGACAACACCGTGAAGCCACCTACACCAATATCACCGACACCCACAATCCGCTGCAGATAATCTGACAGATAAAATGACACACCTAATGTTGCCGGCATCAGGAATGCCAGTATGAAATAGGTCGCGATACTATGTAACAGACTATGCCCTGGAACCAGAAAAATTTTATTTACAACATATTGATAATTTTTATAGAACAATACAGACGTAATCACTATATATACCAGGCCCACGCTGCCCATTTTTCCCGCACTATCCATAAATCCCTGCAGATATGCGGCTACCGATTCTGCATGGGTGGGTATCAGACTTTCAACCAGAAAACTTTTTACCAGCTGGTAATAATCTGCAAACATACCCAACTGATCAAGTATAAAAAACAGCACCCAGAGCATGGGGATAATAGATAACACACTGTAAAAACTCAGACTGGCTGCAAAAAAACTAATATCATCATCTAATATTAAAGACAGCTTAGTAAACCAGTATTTTATTTTATGTATCATATCACTATAAAATTTATGCCATTCTTATAATAAATCTAAAGTATAGTCATACTATCTGATTAAATAGTTAATGACACATTAATATATGCCTAACCCTGACAATAAACTGGGCAATGAAACCAGCCCTTACCTGCTTCAGCATGCTGATAACCCGGTAAACTGGCAGCCCTGGAATGCGCAATCACTGGCTTTCGCTAAAGCTGAAAACAGACCCATTTTATTGTCTATCGGTTACTCAGCCTGCCACTGGTGTCATGTTATGGCACACGAATCTTTTGAAGATACGGCTACCGCCAGAATAATGAATGATTCTTTTATTAATATTAAGGTCGATCGTGAAGAGCGCCCGGATCTGGATAAAATATACCAGACCGCACATTCACTGTTAACATCTCGCTCTGGCGGCTGGCCATTAACGGTGTTTTTATCACCGCACAATCTAATGCCTTTTTTTGCCGGTACTTATTTCCCCGACAGGCCCCGGCACAATATGCCGACTTTTAGAGAAATCATGCAACTGGTATCAGATGCGTATAAAAATAAGCAACAGGAAATTCTGCAACAGGACGCATCGATTAGTAATGTATTAAAAAGTATTTCACACCATTCTCCTGCCAGCTCTACCCTCAACTCTCTACCGCTTGATCTGGCACGCAAACAACTAGAAGGCGCATTTGATAAAAATATGGGCGGCTTTAGTGCCGCACCTAAATTCCCTCACCCCGACATGCTAAAACGCTGCCTGCATCATTATTTGTTCCTTAAGTCTCAAAACAGGAGCGACTCAACTGCATTGCACATGCTCACCTTCACATTAGACAAAATGGCTCTCGGCGGTTTTCATGATCAAATTGGCGGCGGTTTTTACCGCTATTCAACCGATGAGGCCTGGATGATCCCCCATTTTGAAAAAATGCTTTATGACAATGCACAACTACTTGGTTTATACACCCAGGCTTATCTGCTCACCAGCAAACAATTTTACAGACAGACTTTTGAGGCTGTCGCTAACTGGGTTATACGTGAGATGCAAAGCCATGAAGGCGGCTATTATTCAGCGCTTGATGCAGACACTGAAAAAAACGAAGGTGAAACCTATGTGTGGCAGCCGCAACAGATAAAAGCCTTATTAAACAGGGATGAGTTTGATGTTTTTGAAAAAAAATATCACCTGTCCGAACCCGCTAATTTTGAAGGCAGCTGGCATTTACACAGTACACTGTCAAATAAGCTGCTGGCTGAACAGCTAAATACTGAGCATAAAAAACTTGAAACATTATTACTAAGTGCCGCTAATAAGCTACGTAAACACAGAGATACACGCACTCAGCCTGGTAAAGATAATAAAATTTTATGCGCATGGAATGCACTTATGATTCACGGCATGAGCCAGGCAGGCAGACGCAGCAATAATCAGCACTTTATAAACTCCGCCATTAAATCTGCTGATTTTATTTATAAAACCTTATGGAAAGAGCAACGCCTGCTCGCCAGTTATAATGATGGCAAGGCACATTTAAACGCCTACCTGGATGACTATGCCTATTTATTGCAGGCTCTTATAGAATTATTGCAGTCGCGATGGAGCAATCATTATTACGCATGGGCAATTGAAATAGCCAATAGCCTGCTTGAATATTTTGAAGACAAACAACAGGGTGGCTTTTTCTTTACCAGCCACGACCATGAGCAATTGCTTTATCGCAGCAAAACATTTTCTGACGATGCCATGCCAAATGGTAATTCCGTAGCTGCCAGCAGCCTTATACAATTAGGTTTATTAAGCGGAGACACACAGTATCTGGATGCAGCCGAACGAACTATCCGCTGCTGTTATGCGGCGCTTGCTGAACAGGCAATAACTCACTGTAGTTTATTGCATTCCCTGGAACTCTTTTTAAGACCCGGCATAATTATTATTTTGCGCGGCGAGACTGAACAGTTAAAAGAATGGCAACAGATTTGCAATGATCGTATTATCCCTCAGCTAAGCTGCTTTGCTATTGATAGTGACACTATTCCACCCGATGCGTTTAAAGATAAAAAAACAGATGATAATATCTGCGCCTATATCTGCGAAGGCACATCCTGTTTGCCGGTTATTACCGACATAGAATATTTTAAAAATTATATTGATGGTTTTACACATTATGAGCATCATTAGCCACTACAAAAAAATAAAACCCTATACAACTCAGGATGGCTCTGAAATTCGTGAACTAATGCATCCCGATACACAGGGCAATAAACTACAAAGCCTTGCTGAAGCTATCGTAAAACCGGGGGAGGCAACTTTACTGCATAAGCACATCAGAAGCGAAGAGCTTTATTTTATCGTTCAGGGTAAAGGCAGAATGCAACTTGATAATGAAACCTTAGCGGTAACAAATGGTGACAGTATTTGCATACCACCAGGCACAAAACACTGCATAGAAAATACCAGCGACATAGATTTAAAAATTATCTGCTGCTGTTCGCCTGCCTATTCACATAATGATACGGTCATAGTTTAAATGGCGTCTGCCATGCCATGTAAAACCAGCTACTGGCACTTGGATATAAACAGAATTTAACTGCAGAGAATGCAGAAAAAACATCTTTTTATATGTTTGCGCGTAGCGCAAACCATAAAAAAACCTCTGCGGTGAACAGATTTTGATTTAAAACAGCCAAACAGGCGCTGCTGACTAAATACATATATCAGGGCTCACTCTGGCAGAATCAAAAAAGCCCCATAATTACGGGGCTTTTTCTTAAGGCAAATCAGGCTATCGCTAAACCGACTGCATAGAATTACTGATTCATTACAGACTGAACCGAACCTACTGTTCTTATCCAGGGCTGGGTTCCTAAATCCTGTAACCCCATAAGAGCCTGTTCTGCTTCAGATTTAGTCTGATACACGCCAGACATCAGCACAAACCAGACTCTTCCATCAACTGTGGTTTCAGCAATCCACTCATCTGAGAGCTGATGCCGACTGGCAAATAACATTAGCTTGTCCATAGAGCTGGAAGCCACAACCTGTACCGCATATAGCCCTGCTGGCTGCATGCCTAAGCCACCTGCAGAAGAGGCCATAAGCGGTTCTTCAGCCGCTTCAACTTCTGGGGTTAGCATATAACCTTCTGCTCCAGCCGGTGCGAATTCTTCCTCAGCTCCATAACCAATTGGGTCAATGGTTTCTTCTGCCGGTGACACAGGCTGAATGTCATCATATGTCTGAGCTTCAGGATCAACGTTTTGTGCGGCCTGATTATCCCAGGGTGATGAAGACTCAGTCCAGGGTGAAGGTTTTGATGAACAGGCAGCTAATATAACACTCCCGGCAAGTATCAGCGAAAAGGGTAATATTTTTTTGCTTATAGGCGTCAATGTTCTATCCTCTAGTCATATAGTTTTAACAAACTTCAGGCATTTGTTTTAAATCTGCTATCAAAATACTGCCGTATCGCCTTATTTTACCTACGAATATTGGTCAGTTTATCTTATTAATGCCCGTTAAAAAAGATGCAGGCTTAAAATACTTTGTCTGGCTCACATCTCTATATATATCTGCCAGATCATCTACAATGTATAACTTGCCCAAAACACTTACAAAGGGAACATCATGAGCACAGCTGACTGTCCACAGAAAAAACCCTATGTTGTAGAACTGGAACCCGGCACCTACTGGTGGTGTTCCTGCGGTAAATCAAACACTCAGCCCTTTTGTGATGGCTCGCACAAGGGCACTAATTTTTCACCCGTGGAACTTAACATTACCGAAAAGAAAAAAATCGGTCTCTGCGGATGCAAGCAGACTAAAGCCTCGCCCCTGTGTGATGGAAGCCATAAAGACATGGCTTAGTTCAAATGCATGCGCAGCCGAAACGTAATTACTGTACCAGTTTTTGCACAGAACCCACTTTTCGTATCCAGGGCTGGTTGTTTAACCTTAGTGCAATTTCATCCCGTGCAACAACTGCAGATGGGTAATCAGGATACACGTCAAGCAACAGTACATGCCAGGTAACACCGTCTCTTACGGTAGAAACGACATACTGGATTGACAGCTGATTCTCGTCTGCAAACCGGTAAACACGATCAATATCCACAGAAGCCATTAGCTGCAGTGTGTAATAACTGGCCGGCTGATCCATAATAGACCCACCCTCTGAAGCCGACTCATCGACCACTGGCTCAAGCTCTACAGCAGCTTCTGGTGTAAAACTTTCTACAGATTCAGCCTGGTAGCTTAATTCAACCTCACTGGCTGAATCAACCGGCATCTCCAGATCTGCCTTATAGGTCTCAGCCGCAGGCGCCTCTACTTCAGCATTGCTTCGCTGGTCCCAGGGAGATTCACTCTTGGCCCAGGGAGAAGGTTTGCTCGAACAGGCATTTAATGCCACAACCATGCCCACCAGGCCTAGCAATTTTAACAACAACTTAATTCGCTTTATATTCACTACAGTGACCCCGCATGAAAAATTATAATTTTACAAGGATATTTTCTTATTGAGTGTAGCTGATTATAGCTCATACTTAAAGTATTACATTAGGTATGAGGCCTATATGTTAGATTATAACCAATTCAGATGTCAGAATATTAAAAATATCTTTTAATTACAGTGACTTACAAATCATTTAATAGTATAAAAAACGCTAATCAAATCATGATTACGGTCTTTCTGCCCAAATTTTCCATCTGTTGCGCGGTTAAAATCTGGCTAATAGCAGGGTATTAGCTACGATCTTCACTGTATCTGAAACTTTTTAACTACACTCCCACCCAGTAGGCCTAAGTCGAGTTTTTCTGGGCACAGCTTGTTCTACAGGTAATTTAGAGCCCAAACCCCGGGATATCACCACAAAATAGCGATTAAAATCAAAAGATAAAGGCATTTTTAGTGCTAACGAGCGCTAAATCACGCACTTAAACACAGGATAGTGCGGCCCTGAAAGGGCGAAGCACAGGACATGCTGCGTAATAAATAAAAGCAAAATCATTAATTGAGTGTTATGGGTGTGAAAACAATATCTTTCATAAAAGATCTGGGAACTGGCAACTTTGCACAAAACTGGCGCACAACATAAGAATTAGTGTGCTTTACGTTCATTTGCGGTAAAAATGCCTTTGACTTTTAGCCGATTTCGCGGGATAGCCCCGAATATTTCACCGAGTCGGGGCGTTTTGTAGTTTAATTAATCCGTTATTCTTCTGCTTTCAGTTCTGGCAATTCTTCGGTGGGCAATTTCAAACTTAAACCTGGATTATTTTCCTCTTCCTCCTCCTCTTTGGGCTTTTCTTTTTCCATCAGGGATAAACCACCAAAGGTCTCTTCTTTCTCTTCAGGTTTCCCACTTTCCGGAGGGCCTTCACCCAGCTCAATCTTCAAACGGAGGTTATTTTCAGAATCTGCATTCTTCAATGCCTCCTCTACTGAAATCTTACCCTTCTTATAAAGCGCTAACAGGGCACTATCAAATGTACACATGCCCATGCGCTCGGATTTTTCCATTACCTCTTTAATTTCAGACACATCGCCACGCTTAATCAGCTCTTCTACCCGGGGCGAATTCAGTAAAATTTCTATTGCTGCACAGCGCTTGTTATCAACCGTAGGAATCAGGCGCTGTGATACAAACGCACGTAAATTCAGAGACAAATCCTGCAAAAGCTGGGTATGACGCTCTTCTGGAAAGAAGTTAATAATTCTATCCAGGGCCTGATTGGCATTATTTGCATGCAGGGTTGATATCGCCAGATGCCCGGTTTCAGCAAAAGCCAGCGCATGCTCCATAGTTTCACGATCACGCACTTCACCAATCAGAATCACATCTGGGGCCTGGCGCAGGGTATTTTTCAATGCATCTTCAAAGCTATCCGTATCCACCCCAACTTCACGCTGATTAACAATGCATCCCTTATGTCGATGCACATATTCTATCGGGTCTTCAATCGTAATAATGTGGCCTTTACTATTGGAATTACGGTGATCAATCAAAGCTGCCAGAGAGGTTGATTTACCCGATCCGGTCCCGCCCACAAATAAAATAATGCCACGCTTGGCCATAATGACATCTTTAAGCGTTGCGGGTAGACCCAGTTCATCAATATTGGGGATTTGCGCATTGATATAGCGAATAACCATCGATACTTCATTACGCTGCTTAAATATATTGACTCTAAAACGGCCCACACCCGACTCTGAAATTGCCAGATTCATTTCCGGCTTATGCTCAAACTCGGCCTGCTGTTCATCTGTCATAATCTCCATGGCCAGCCCCCGTACCCAGCCAGGAGGTGCTGCTTTTTTAGACAGGGGTGTCATTACCCCATTAAACTTGGCACTGGGAAGCGCTCCCGTTGAAAGATAAAGGTCTGAACCGTCTTTTTCGGCTAACACCTTGAGATAAGGGCTAATTTTCACTTTGCACGACTCCATATACAATATTATCTATAGATAATAGTCGAGCTGAATTAAAATGGGTGTATTCAGAACTGCTGTTTTTTTTTAACTATGTAAGGCTCACTTAATTTTTTATTATGACTAAAGCTTTTATACTGACCCGCCAGGCACAGGATACCCACAATGGCATTCAACTAGAGCTCTGGTTCAGTTCTGCTTCGGGCCCGATTCAGGTCATTATTAATCAGCAACAGGCGATATTTTTTATTCGCCAGTCAGATATGAACAAAGCCCGTGAGCTACTCCAGAATAATCAGTTTGAAATTAAATCTCTGCAGCTTAAAAACTTCTCACAGCAGCCCATGGCTGCAGTTTACTGCCGTTCTTTACAGATGCTGTATCATGGCAGAGACTGTTTGCAACAAAATAGTATCGAAGCTTTTGAAAGCGATATCCGCCCGGCAGAGCGTTACTTAACGGAGCGATTTATCACCGGCCCGGTCACTATCCATAACCCTGAAAATGCCCTGAGACTTATCAACCCACCCATTAAACCGGCACACTACAAACCCGATTTACGTTTAATGTCACTGGATATTGAAACCGCATACGACACCGATGAGCTGTTTTCTATTGCCTATATTTGCGGCGAATACAAACAGGTTTTAATGGTAGGTGACAACAAAAATATTGCCACTGATATTAATATTCATTTTTTTGCCGATGAAAAACAACTTCTCAATACCTTTATATCTCATATCAATAAACTCGACCCGGATATATTTATCGGCTGGAATGTCATTAACTTTGACTTCCGTTTTTTACAGAAAAAAGCCGATCAACATCGTATTAAGTTAAATATTGGCCGAAATGGTTCATTAGCAAAGTGGCGACAACATCACACCGAGCCAAATCATTATTTTTTACATATTGCGGGGCGCGTAGTGCTGGATGGTATCGATACCTTAAAAAGTGCCACCTGGCAGTTCCCCAGCTTTTCACTGGAAAATGTTTCCAATGCATTATTAAATCGAGGCAAACTCATTCAGGCGAAAAACAATCACGACCCGCTTCACAAAGCTAAAGAAATTAAACGCCAGTTTTATAAAGATAAAACCGCACTGGCTAAATACAATTTAGAAGACTGTCAGCTAGTTGTGGATATTTTCGAAAAAGCCGAACTCATTCACTTCGCTGTCGAACGCGCTCGTTTAACCGGTCTGGAAATGGATCGTGTTGGCGGCTCGGTGGCCGCATTTGATAATTTATATTTACCCCGCCTGCATAGAAAAGGGTTTACTGCACCTAATATTGGCGACTATAGTAACGGCAACACCGCTCCCGGGGGCTATGTAATGAATTCAACCCCGGGTTTATTTAACAGCGTGCTGGTGCTGGATTATAAAAGCCTGTACCCGAGCATTATTCGCACCTTTAAAGTTGACCCCTATGCACGTATTGCTGCAAAACAGTTAACCGATGCAGAAACCATTCCCGGCTATGATGGTGCCAGCTTTGCTAAACATGAGCATATTCTCCCAGATATTATTGCAGATTTATGGCGCGCAAGAGACAGGGCAAAACTTGAAAAAAACAGGGCATTGTCACAAGCCATAAAAATAATAATGAATTCTTTTTATGGTGTACTGGGCACCCCGGGCTGCCGAATCCATGACTCACGACTCACCAGCTCTATTACCAAACGCAGCCATGACATTATTAAACAGTCTGTGAAAATAATTAATGAGCTGGGTTATGAAGTCATTTATGGCGACACAGACTCGGTATTTGTTTCATTAGAAAAAGAACTTAATAATGAAAATGCCAACCGCATTGGTAACCAGCTTATTGATGCCGTCAATACTTACTGGCAACAACATTTAGCTAAAGATTATGGTATTGAATCTTTTCTTGAAATGGAATATGAAACCCATTTCAAACGTTTTTTTATGCCAACGGTGAGAGGTTCAGATAAGGGCAGTAAAAAACGCTATGCGGGAGTAATTTACGAAAACGACGAAAATAAAATAATTTTCAAAGGCCTGGAGAATGTACGCACCGACTGGACTCAACTTGCCCGCGATTTTCAACAAAGCCTATACTCAAAAATATTTAATAATGAAGCCTATGATGAATTTATTCGTGAAATAGTCGAGCAATTATCAAACGGTGAACTCGATCACCAGTTAACCTATAGAAAACGTCTACGCCAGACACTTGGCCAATACCAGAAAAACATTCCACCCCATGCCCGTGCTGCAATCAATGCAGAAATCATTTTTAAACAACAGAGAAAGCCCTCGCGCTATCAGCACAAGGGCTGGATTGAATATGTAATGACAGTGAATGGCCCTGAAACTCTGGAATGCCAAACCTCTAAACTGGATTATGAACATTATATTGAAAAGCAGTTAACCCCCGTAGCCGATAGCATTCTTAATGCACTGAATGATTCGATGGATAATATACTTAAACGACAGATCAATCTGTTTTAAACGCGTTCAATAACAGATCAAATAACCGCCAGGAAAACCAGTGACTTACTAATGAATCAGGTGAAAAGAATACCTGTCTTATATCTCAGAAACAGTTTCTCCTGCAGGAGTTATTTTTCTATGGCTTATTGCGACTCCTTTATTTCTGACTCAGTAGATTGCTTGTGGACATCCATGCCAATAAAAAGTATATTACATTGCGTCATGTCAATCTACGGGCCAGTTAATAAACGTGTATACTTTCATATTATGGTACAGGTTTTGGCACTGACTGCTTTGTAGCTAACCCACATAGGACGGCAACCAGCACCACTGATGAGAATGTTGTTGCAATTAAAAAATACAGGGGAGTATTTTACCATGCCATATAAAACAAACTTTATCATTGAACATAAAGGCGTGTTGTTATGCCGCAGATAAAACTAGGTGTTGCACCCCCTTCTACTGACAAAACCAGCTGCGATCACAGCTGGATGGAAAAAAAATCTAAAACCCCAGAGGAAGGCAAAAAGGCGAACAAAGAAACTGCGGATAAAGTAAAAACTTCTGACCCTCCCTCTGAAAAAGGGTATAAATTTGAAAATCACTGTATTGATTCAAATATGGAAAAACTTAAAATCGAGAAAGTTTCGGTGCTTTATGAGTGCCTGCTGTGCGGGCAAACACAGGAAGTTGATATTGTTGGCGAAAATCAGATTGCCGAATGTAAAAATAAAAAGAAGGCAGATTTAACTCAGGCAGCAAGACTAAATGATATACAAAAGAAAACCAAGGGAGGTGGAAAACCGTTAGCAAAAATTAACGAAAATCACAAAAAATCTAAGAGACTTGAAAAGACATACAGCAATAATGGTTTTGAAACAGAAATGGTTAAGGGTTTTTTATAGCCGGTAATGGAGATCATTCATGAGTGTATCTTTTACACAATATAATATAGCACACAAAGTAGACCTGATTCGCGCAGGGAGAACATTAACTAATGACCTGTTTGAATTAGGGTTTAACTCTATAAACAGTATCGTATCTGTTTGTTATGACAACGATGATGACAGTTTTATGGATAAAGAAGATTTGGGCATTTCTCCTATTGAGTTAATGTCCGCATCCGAATCTTCAGAAACCCTCAGGCAGCAACAAGGATTTGCTGTAAATTATGTCAACTCTGAAGCTGAGATTTCTCTATGCGCTCGATTTATAAACCATAATAAATCTTCTATATGCATGCTAGAGCTTAGTGATCGTAATTTTTACAGGTTCTTTAAAACAGAAAATATTCAGTTATTAATAAACGTATTATTTGTTAGCAGTAATTGCATTAGCGCCACAGCAGGTTTCGGGGCAATGGAGACTGAATGGGAGCCTTATAGTGAAAGCAATGTCATTCAATTTATTATAGATGGGCCACCGGAATACGAAGGCAAACCTCCTCCTGTAGGGATAATTCAAATTGAATACCTGAAATCTAATAAAAAAATCTCAGAGGAAATAGAGAGATACTTTGATTTATACGAAAAAAGTGACTATATGATTTTAATTAGAAAAAATGCGGCACAGTTGTTCGCATCACTATAATTTGACTAACAGAAAGCAATCTGCAGTATAGATGCCGAAGATTTTGATAAATATCTTTATACACCGTTTTATTTCAGGAGTTATCAAGACTCGAATGGCGCTTACTTAAGCCCTGAAACTAAACATAAATACGGCCCTGAACTACTAAAATATATATATTGAATAGACATAAATAAAAAGAAAACGCGAAAAATGCAAATGACCGCAAGTAATGGTCTTTAAACTTGTGTTTGCCCGTAAACTAAGCTATTTATATACTCTGAGGTTAAGGGGTTTATTGCAGCCATATAAATTAATATTGTTGCGTATATTCTCGATTATTTGTGTTTTCTTTTCTTTTTATTTGACTAAAGTAAATACCAGGCCCGTCTGATCCCATGGTTATTATTTATAGTTGAAACATTCGGGGTAGAGGTTATAGCTGTACTAAAGTTCTAATATGAAAAATCAGTGACCAGGCGTATAGCACGAACGTTTTTTCCAACGCGGAAGCCCAGGCCATAACGGCTAAAATCAAACCCTAAAAATGATCGTGGTTTGTGTGTCCCCAGAGTTATGGCAAATTCAATTTCGTGCCTGACTTTTAGATCGTTAGAACTGTCATCAACAAAATCCAGCTCGTTCAGATAACCATAATATATTAAATGTGTGCCGATATTTGTGCTGCGTTTAAACAATGTGAACTCCAATGGAGCTACCCAGTTTAATCCACTCACAAAAGAAACCATCGCACGGTTAGAACTATCGCTGGCATAATAACCCGCATAATTAACCGAATTACCCAGTGTGAATTCACCCTCTTCTAACGATTTAACCCAGCGACTCTTAACACCCGCCCCATAGATCCAGGACCAGATGTTCTGATTAAATTCTTTACCTAGCCCCGCATTTATATAGGGCATTAAGACCCATGACTTATTAACTAAATACTCAAATTCGAGCCCTGGTACAACGCTCAGGGTTGCAACGTTATTTGGCAGGTCTAGAAGGTCATTAAAATCAAAAGAATAAAAGCCTGTAGAAACGGGGATAAGTAATTTAAGACCATACTCATCTTTATTTTCCCTGATCGTTTTAAATGTATATGAAAAGGGAAATCGAATTATGCCAACATTAGCATCGCCAACTTTATAGTATCCCGTACCAAACATGGTTGAATAATACCAGTTGACCACATTGATATCTTCTTCTGCTCTTGCAAAAGATGAGGAAGCTAAAGAAATGAGACTAATTAAATATATTAACGAAATTTTTATTGTATAGAAATTCATCATATGCTTATTCAGGATAATTCTAAATTTTTTCAGAGCATAATAACACGTTCTGTTAGCCTGCATATTGCAGACTAATATCATGTGGGGACAGGCTCTGAGCTATCCCCATAAAATAACCATTAAAGTCAAAAAGATAAAGGCATTTTTACCGCAAATAAACGCGAATGTACGCTATTTTTGTAGGC
>QIDK01000098.1 GCA_003228405.1 Gammaproteobacteria bacterium
GCCTGGGTAAAATCAAAGTTCGTAAAGAACTGTGCACCTAAGGTTATGCTCTGGTCATTAGACACCAGCACATTACAATAGCTGAATGCCAACTGGGCTACTGCCATCTGATGCGACGCCAGATAGGCATTAATATCTTCTACCGATGGCAACTGCTGTTTGTAGGTGCTGAATGTAGCTGATACCGATGGGCTGCCATTGACACTGGTGGTATCGTTCACCGCTATACCGGTAACCGCAGCCATGGATGCATGGATTTCATCAAAGGTTTTAACACCGATATCAGAAACAACCTCAGGGTCAGCAGGCAAAACAGGAATCAGCGGATCAGCTTCGACCCTGACATTCTGCTGACTGCCAATTAATTCAAATGTCAGAAAAAATTCATCTGATGCAGGGCCTTTTTCAACCGCAATCACCGTGCCCAGTGTAGATAATGGCTGGCCATCAGGTGTGTAGTCTGTTGAGTTAATATTCAGGCTGATATTACCAAAAGCCTGCCCAGAAACTGTTTCACGCCCGTTTACACCAATTCGCATCCCTTTAATCGGGATACTGGTGGTGGCGCTATAGTCACTATTCAGGCTGATAAAACGGGGCTGATCAAACAGGTAAGCCGTATTATCATATTGCTCAACTTCAAACATAATGTAGGATTCGCTGATACCAGCATCACTAATATCTGTTAATAAACTACCCACAGAAAACAGCATGTAATATTTCTGACCCACACCCAGATTGTAGTTCTGTAATATCTGCTCCTGAGTCAGCGCACTACTATGAATAGCAACCATTCTTAGCTTGCCACTCCATTCATTAGCTGTACCGCTAACTTCATTGCCGAGCACAAACGCATAGGTGTCATTCCAGTCAAGCAGGCTGCCACCCTGGGTTCCGGCTGGATCCACATCATCTGTAAATTCACCGTTCACATAAATACGTCGACCATTTGTTGCATCAAAGGTCATGACGACATGTTGTAACGCTGCCTGCAGATCTTCGTCATTATCATCGGTAACTAATGACTCACGCCCTTCTGCACCGGTATTGCTGGAGCGATTTAAAAATTCGTAGTTATAAAGAGACTGGCTCAAGGAGAAGTTGCGTGCTGTATCACCAGCTGAATAGCTGATAATACGAGCATCTTCCTGGGTGACATTACCCGGTATTATCCATGTTTCAATACTATAGGCATTGCTTACACCAATAATATTCGTTAATTTTTGACTGGTAGTCGTGGTTGCCTGAGCCTTGCCGCCCACTGAAATATCGATACCATAACCCAGAACCCAGCTAACCGGACCATTAAAGGTCAGGTTCATTGACGGTTCAATACCACTGGTATCATAGGCAGTATTCCCTGCACCCTGCTTAAATTCCCATAATGCAATCTGGTCATTTTCATAACGGCTGCCACCACTCGCCAGTAGCGCATCGGCAAAGGTTAAGGCTTTACTCACAACACCCGCTGGCGCTGGATCTAAAGCAATTCCAGCCGCAAAGGTAGCAATGGCATCCCGCATATTATCACCATCCAGGGTACAGATCGTATCACCTGTTGCAGAATCAATTTGAGGATTTGGGCAGTTATGCCCCTCTCTTATCCGGCTAACAAAACGGGAGTTTTCTGGCACATCCAGGTCTATTTTAGCTTTGGCTGCATCATATGCCGAATTTACATCGCCACTTGCAAAAAATGGAGACTGCAGTGTGGGGGATGTTTCCGCATGACAGCCAGCACAGTTAGCGGTTAAAAGCGGGTAAACCGTATCTTCAAAACTTAAGCTATTGGTTCCGACTGTCTGCGCCGTTGCAGGGAAATTACGGCTGGCACCCGGGTCGTTTATGTCAGGTGCGGTCAGCTGTATAGACCGGCCACCCGCGCCATTTGCACCCGCAAGCCAGTTTTCAATATAGCCCTGGATAATTCCAGCACAAATATTGGCAGGCTGACCATCCCAGCAATTATGCCCTTCGGCAACGCGAAGAACGACCCGCGAATTAGCCGGGTTTTCTGTATCAACCAGCAGTCGCCCATCGTTATATACGGACATGCCATTTAATGGCAATATTGAGTATCTCGCGGTTGTATTAGCATCATTCACATTTACCCAGTCAACAAACGGGTAATTGGCTGCCGCACCACCCGTGGTATGGCAACGACCACAACGATTAACGGGTACCAGATAGTCATAGAATTCACTTTTAAAATTTACCGCACCGCCCTTGGCCGGGTTGCCTTCGGAGGGGATTTTTTCTCTGGAAGTGCTACTTCCAAAATTACCCTGCACATCAGCATTATCCGCACAGGACATTAAAGAAAATAATACGAAAACCAATGCAATAAACCGCAAAGGTGACCACAGCTTATGTGATTCGCCTGAATATAGAGCATATTGCGTTGCATACTGCTTGAGTTTCATTCTGATTATTCTCCAAATTCAATTACACAATTACTGCGCTACAGGGGGGTTCATTTTGGGTTTTTGCAATAATCTGCAACTTTGGCAAAAACTGACTTCATGTTATATCCATTGCCCATAAAACTGGCCGTTATGCTGTCAACAGCGGTTCTGTCTGCAGAATAATTACCGGGATCATGCAGGCAAACAGTCTGAAATGCCTTCTTTACCTGACACCGCGCAAAAGACGTGCTATTGGCCAGCTCGGCTCCCATTGTTTTAAGACCACTACCGGTTGCGTGGCCGCGTTCATCAATTTGCACACCGGCAGGTGGAGGCGTGCTCCAGCCCAGCAGCTTGTTCTGCCCATTGCGCCAGTAATTAACCCAGGTTTCATCAACAGGGATGTATCCAGACTTAAAATTATCAGCATTATTGACATATTTGCGGGTAATGCCACCGGCTACATAACCATTTAATGAGGTATCATCAAGTGCAGGCTGGTCGGCTCGTGCGTAATCTAATGCCCCTGTTCCTGAATTGAAGTTATATTTTGCGTAAGCACCGCCGAGGCCATCCATGCCCGCATGGCAACCAACACAGCTGAACATAAAGATACGGCTATCACCGCCCGGGCTGCGGGAAACGTCCTGACGTACACGATCGGGTACACGACTGACATCTTTCAGTGGCTCGAGATCGGTGCACATATGATTCATAAAGGTAAACCGGAACATGGCACGGTTGGTACCATCCAGAAAAAAAGCTTCGCCAGCGGCACGCGTGGTTATTACACCTGCGGTTGCGGCCGCGGGCAGCCCGGTAACAGATGACTGGGTGTTTTGCTGTAAAATGGATGGGCTGGACAGGTCTCCCGTCACCGGCCCTAACTGTTCCAGAGCGACGTAATGATTGTTGTTAGAGTTTGAGTAAGCAGGTACACCGCTAACATTGCCAGTGTAGATAATGTCACCCGACAGCACCTGGCGAAAATCTACATCATCACGAATAATGCCGATAACTGTCGCGGTGTAGTCATTAAGCGGTACAAACAGGCTCTGTGCCTCATTGGTCCAGGGAGCGACATAGTTTTTCAGGGTGACATTGTAGAATGACGGATTGTTCATGGCCTCTAAAGCAGCTGCTTCACCATTACCATCACTGATAATACTGGCTTCCATTGAGTCCAGCACCGTATTGGACGGGGGAACACCGGCGATACGATCATGAATGCGTCGTGCCTGCTCTCTCTCAATACCTGCCTGAGCCAGCCCTCCGCTTAACAGAGAAAGAGTGATAAGCAAGTACCCGACACGTGTCAGTGAAAATGTAAAAAACTGGCTCATATTGCTTTGAATTGATAGCACACGGTTCTCCTACTACATACGGGCTGCTTATTTAAGTCAAAAAAATGCTGCAACACTTAGCTGTCAGCGCCAGGCTGATTATACTAAGCGCATAGAAAATTTATCAATTTATTGTGAATATCTGAGGTGTTTCAGACAGTTGCAGTTAGTCACTATAAATGGATTATATACAAATAAAAACCCAGAATAATGACTAAGTTCACGTTTATGGAATAATCAGCCACACTTTTTTTTACCATTCCTTATAATTCAGAAATACATGAATTGCGTTAGCTTATGCTTTATTATCTACCCGCTCAGCCTGATATTATCCATAACACAAAGCCAGCACGCAATTTGTTTGAAGGATTTCCATTGAAAACAATTATCACATTACTCATTCTCTGCTGTTTATCATTCAGCAGTGCAATATCTGCCGAAGAGGCCGAAAGCAGTACACCACAGGGTGTAAATAACACCATTAAGGATCTGAAAAATGAAGTGCTGGAGCTTAATAGAGATCTGTTTATTTTAGAGGAAGACCTGCTATTTTCAGCCAATACTCAGATCAGTGTGTTTTTATCGCTGGATACCGACAAGCTGTTTAAGCTGGATTCGGTGCAGCTCAAGCTGGATGATAAGATTGTCAGCAACTACCTCTATACAGAGCGAGAAATCAATGCGCTCAGGCGGGGGGGAGTTCAACGGCTATATATAGGCAATCTAACGTCAGGAGAACATGAACTAACGGCCTTTTTTATCGGCAGGGGCCCTAGTAACAGAGATTTTAAGCGCGCCACGACTAAAACCATCGAAAAATCAGATGATGCCAAGTATATTGAGCTGAAAATAACCGGCAATAGTCGCAAGGAGCAACCCGACTTTGTAATAAAAGTCTGGGAATAACGATTCAAAAATATCTATGCAGTATCTTCATTCCATCAAGATCTTACTGATTTCAGGGTTTTTATTTACCTGTGTCTGCGGCAGTAACATACGCGCCGAAGAGAACAATACACATCAGGTGCAGGATCTGGCATATGGGACATCCCTGTTTAACTTTTTTCAGGAAAAATATTTCTCGGCCATCACCGAACTGTTAATAGCCGAACACTACCAACGCATTAAATCAAATGACAAAAACCCTGACCTGCTGCTTGGTGGACTATACCTGTCTTATGATTTACACGATCAGTCATCTAAAATTTTTCGACAACTACTAATACCCGACATTACTGATAATAAGCCTGATATTTCTGATAATACTGATGATTTTGATGATGAAGATGAAGCTGATGACACCTACGATGCGGATAACTACAAGCCGATAATTCCTGCCGGCGTTGAGGATCAGGCACGCTTTTTACTCGGTAAAAATTATTATCACGGCAAGCTTTATGCCCAGGCAGAAGAGCTATTTATTAGTATAAAAGATAGCCTGACGCTGGATAACGAAGAAGAAAAACTGTTTCTGCTGAATGCTATTTTTCTACGCAATAAAAACTTCGAGCAGGCGCTGAACACACTGGATTATTTTTCTGCCGATTCTATCTGGATGATTTATGCGCAATTTAATACAGCAAGCTATCTGGTTCAGGAACAGGATGAAGACACCATTGAACAGGGCATTGAATTACTGGATGATCTGGCGGCTATTGATTCCACTAATACTGAAAAGCGAATTATCAGAGATAAAGCAAATCTGGCACTGGCGTATGTCGCCCTTAGAGACGGACGTTCGGCACAGTCAATAAAATATTTTAATAAAATCAGAATTAAAGGCATAGAAGCGAACAAGGCCTTACTCGGTATCGGCTGGGCCAGATACCGTGAAAAAGAATTTAAACAGGCGGTTATACCGTGGATGCATCTGGCCTCGAGTCAAACTGAAGCTGACCTGGCCGTTCAGGAAGCCTATATTTCTATTCCATACGTATTTGAAAAGATGCAGGATAAACAGCAGGCGCTACATCAATACGGGCTGGCTATAGAAAGATATAAATTCCAGCTAGCAGAAACCCGGCAACTGGTCGCTTTTATAAAAACTCCACAATTTCTACAACAACTAAAACCCGGTAGTCTTGGTAACGAAAGCACATCAGCGGCCAGTGTAATAAAAAACCTTGATCCCCTGCTGACACAATATATGTTGCCTTTACTGTCATCCAGAGAATTTCAGCTTGCGGCTAAATCATATCAGGAAATTATTCACTTACGATACATGCTTAATCACTGGCAAAATAATATACCTGCTTTGCAGATGATATTAAATGAAAAGCGAAAAACCTATAAAAACAAGTTGTCCAGAACCATGGATGATGACAGCTTACAGAAAGTTAAGCTTTTAACTAATAAACGGCAACTGCTGGTTACACAAATCAGGCAGATAGAAAATAAAAATGCCTCTATGCGTCTGGCCACAGATGATGAAATAGAAAAAATCAATCTATTAACTCAAACCAGAAAACGCCTGCAGACTTTGAAAGGCTCAAATGAAGACATCGGTGAATCACGTAACCGCTATCGATTCGTCAATGGCCGTCTGTTATGGGAGATAGATACGGATTATCCGGTCAGGTTGTGGGCAGTAAAACGGCAGCTTCAACAACTCAAAAAAGCCGCTAACGACATGCATCAAACCATGCGTTCACTTAAGGCTGCATGGAATACAGCACCGGCTGACTTTTCCAGATTTGATGCCCGTATAGCCAATAAAGAAACGCAGATTAAATCACTTAAGAAAAAAATCAGCAAGGCGATTGGAGCACAGGAACAACAGTTGCGCATGATGGCGCTTGAAGAACTGCGGCTGCATCGCAACCAGATTAAGCTATACCATGATCGCGCCCTGTATGCCAAGGCGCGTCTCTACGATTCTTTAATGGCGCGCGAATAAAATGAAAAACGTGCCGATTAAAATTATATTGCTGCTGCTTATTATTTCTTTAAGCGCGTGTGGCAGTAATGAAAAGAAAGAATTAACCGTAGAAGATCTGACAAGTAGCCCGATTGACTATCCACATGCAGACAGTGTAACACCTGAAAGACTGCATGCAATTGAACACTATCAGACCTATTTACAGAAAACCGAATTTAAGACCTATTACGGCGAGGCATTAAGAAGGGTAGCTGATCTGGAGCTGGAGGAAAGTGAAGAACACCATGCAAAAGGCGAAGGTGGTGCAGATGAAGCGGCGATTGCAGCCATAAAGCTATCATCTATTGAACATTATAATACCTATCTGCGAACCTACCCGGGACATGAGAAAAATGACCTGATACTTTACCAGCTGGCTAAAGCATACTCACTCACTGGTGAAATGGATAAGGCCATGCAGGCCATGGATACGATTGTTAAAGATTACCCGCAGTCGCGGCATATTGATGAAGTACAGTTCCGTCGGGGTGAAATATTATTTGTTAATCGCGATTATGCTCAGGCTGAAAAAGCATATGGAAACATAAGCACACAATACCAGCAGTCTCCGTTATATGAAAAAGCGCTGTATAAACTGGGCTGGTCTCAGTTCAAACAATCCCACTACCGGCAGACACTACAAACCTATCTGTCTTTACTGGATATCAAAGTAGCTGAAAAGAAAATAGACCAGTACGGCATTGCAGATTCTGTCAGCAATTCAGAAAAAGATTTTATTATCGACTCCCTGCGTGTTACCAGCCTGTCATTATCCTACCTGGATGGTTACAGGTCGATTCAACCCACCTTTAAAGATAGAGGCGTAAAACTTCATTTGCCCCTGATATATGAGCAACTGGGTAAATTATATAGCAGCAAGGAACGCTATAATGATGCCGCTGATACATTTATGGCATTTACCCGAAAATACCCTGATAGCGTGCTTGCTCCATCTTTCCATTCACAGGCTTTACAGGCCTATATAGATGGTAAAGTTAATGACAGGGTACTTGCCAGTAAAATACTTTATGTAAACAACTATGGGGTAACAACCAAATTCTGGGCACAGCAAACGCCTGAAGACCAGAATAAAATCAGACCAAACCTGATCAGACATATACGTGAACTGTCATTTCATTTCCATGCGCTGGCCAGAAAATCTAAAAAGCAGAAAGATTTTAAAATTGCCGCATCCTGGTATAGAAAATATCTAAGCTCATTTCCACAGGATAAAGAAGCAGCTTATATGAACTTTCTATTTGCCGAAGCCCTTTATGATGCCGGGCTTTATAGCCGGGCACTGGTTGAATATGAAAAATCTGCTTATCAATATCCTGTACATAAAAAAAGCGCAGAAGCAGCCTATGCTGCATTGCTAACCTATAATACTCTGCTGAAGCAGGCTAAGCCGCATCAACTGGCCCAGCTTAAGCAAAGGTCACTAAACAGTTCAATTCGTTTTAGTAATACATTTCCTGACGACAAACATGCGCCAGCGGTAATTAGTAAAACCGCAGAAAATTTACTGCAGGCAAAAAATTATACGCTTGCAGCCGAGTTTGCCAAACGTATAATTGATAATAAGAAAATTAAGCAGGCAAATTTACAACGTACTGCGTGGATTGTTTATGCGCATGCGCAATATGAACTGGCACAATACAGTGAGGCAGAAAATGCCTATGCGGCTGCTATCAGCCGGGTTCCATCCAGCGGCAGATCTAATGTTCGGCTAAGAACTGAATTAACCGACAAACTGGCCGCCAGTATTTACAAACAGGCTGAAATATTCAGGAACAAAGGTGACAATAATCTGGCAGCATTTCATTTTTTACGTGTTGGTAAGTCTGCACCTTCCTCCAGTATTCGGATCACGGCTGAGTATGATGCTGCAACCCTGTATATGGAAACGAAAGACTGGAAAAAATCGACTGGTATACTGGAAGGCATGCGTCGAACATTTCCGAAAAACACGCAATATGCTCAGGGCATAAGTAGTAAACTGGCACTGGCTTATACGCAGATGGGCAATTTTGATAAAGCGGCCAGAGAAATTAATATCCTTTCAGCCTATGCAAAAACCCCTGAAGACCGTCGAAAACTAATGTGGCAGGCCGCCGAGATGTATGCAAAGGCAGGCCAACCACGAAAGGCTAATGACCTGTATATAAAGTATAGTTCGAAATATCCCAGGCCCTTTATACAGTCAATTGAGGCGCACCACAAAATCAGTGAATACTATAAGGAACGCAACTCGGTTAAACAGCGTAATCTGTGGTTAAATAAACTGATTACGCTGGAGAAACGTGGCAAACAACAGCGTTCTGATCGTAGTCGTTATCTTGCGGCTAATGCAACTTTTGAGCTGGCACAGCCAACCATCAGGTACTATAAGCAGGTTAAGCTTAATATCCCACTAAAGAAAAATCTGCGAATCAAAAAGCAACGCATGGAAAAATCCATCAATGCATTGAAACAGGTAATGAATTATAAGGTAGCTGAATTTTCAACCGCATCAACCTATAATATGGGAGAAATTTACAATCATCTTGCACAGGCATTATTAGATTCGCAAAAACCAAAAGGCCTGTCTGCTGATGAGCTGGAGCAGTATGAGGTTCTGCTTGAGGAACAGGCTTACCCTTTTGAAGAGAAGGCCATCAAAATACACAGCTCAAATGTTAAGCGTACCCAACAGAATATTTATGATGAATGGATAAAAAAGAGTATGAAAGTTCTGCAAAGCTTCCAGCCGGTTCGTTATGCCAAGTATGAAAAGGTAGAGTCTTATGTTCTTATTACACGCTAGGCTACTACCGTTATTTTTTGTTAGCATCTGTCTGCTGCTACTGAATTCCTGTGCTTCAGTGAATGGCGGTGGGACGACCTCACCTCAGAATGATGCCTGGAAAGATGTGCCGAAGCCCTATATTGCGGGTTTAAAAGCAGCAAAAAAAGGCAGATCGAAGCAGGCGATTAAGCTGCTTAAGCAATCAACCGAAGATTACCCGACTTTTTCACCCGCATATACTAATCTTGGTTTGCAGCAACTGAAGTTAAAAGATCATCCGGCAGCTAAAATCAGTTTTAAAAAATCGATTGAAATTAATTCGCACAATCCGGTGGTATATAACCACCTTGGCGTGATTGCACGCATGGATGGAGACTTTAATACAGCTCAAACCATGTATAACAAAGCAATACAACAGAACCCTGATTATGCGATTGCACATTTGAATCTGGGAATATTGCTTGATCTGTATCTATATAATCTTGAGCCGGCTCTACAGCACTACGAAACTTATCAGTCGCTGCAGGATAAAAAAGATATCAGTGTAACCAGGTGGATTGTTGACTTAAAACGCCGTTTAGCAAAGAATAAAAAATAATGAAATATTATAACAAAATCATTATTATATCTGCTCTCCTGATGACGCTGTTTTCTGCGCTTGCAGAAGAGCGTATAGAAATGGAAGCCCTGTCGATTATTGGCAATAAAGAACTGCCGAATGTTCTTTATATACTACCCTGGAAGCAGGCCAATCTACCAGAAATGGTAGAGCTACCTCTATCCAGCCTGATTAATGATGCTTTGCAACCGATTGACCGGCAGACTATGTTGCGGCGGCAATACTATAAACAAATTATCAAACAGCAGGGCGTGGTGAAAACCACCCAGGCTACGCAAAAAAAGTAATTATTCGGTAATACTGAATAGTGAGTGAAAAATTAATTTAGTGGTTGCCAGATATGGCGCCCATAAGAAAGAATAAATCTGGAGATAAAAATGTACGATGAAATTGTCAACTTTATGCAAACCGGCGGGTCCTTTATGTACCCTATCCTGGCGGTGCTGGCCTTTGGACTGGCTATAGCCATTGAACGCTATCTGTACCTTACGGCAATTAGATTTAATAACCGCCGGTTATTATCCAAATTAATGCCGTTATTAAAAGAGGGTGATTTAAATCAGGTATACCAGATAACTTCCCGCTCTAAAGTGGCTATTTGCCAGATGCTTAGCCTGGGGCTATCAAGATTAAAGATAAAACCCGAACGTGACCAGATTGAAATGGCGATGGAAGAAAGCCTGATGGAAATAATTCCCCGCCTGGAAAAACGTACCCACTACCTGGCTATGTTTGCCAATATAGCCACTTTGCTGGGTCTGCTGGGTACTATCACCGGTCTGATCAAGGCATTTACGGCTGTTGCACAGGTTGACCCTTCATTAAAAGCTGAAATTCTCTCCAGCAGTATTTCGGTTGCTATGAATACTACCGCTTTTGGTCTGGGAGTCGCCATTCCGCTGATTATTATTTTCTCAATTTTGCAGACTAAAACCACAGAGATTGTAGATAGTCTGGAAATGGCAACAATCAAGTTTATAAACCTGATTATGTTAAAACATTAAGCGTAAATACTATGTCTGTAAAACGTCACAAGCGTATTAAAAGAACTGTTCAGGTCGAGCTGGACATTACTGCCTTTATGAACCTGATGGTTGTACTGGTGCCATTTTTATTAATGAGTGCCGTTTTTACCAATATCAGCATTCTCGACCTTAAGTTGCCAGGAATGAGTTCTACCAAACAGGATAATAAAAAACCTGAATTTGAACTTCAGGTTACGGTGCGTAAAAACGCGCTGGACTTATCTGATACCAAAGGCGGCATGATCAAGCATATTCCGATTACGAAAAGCGGGCATAACTATGTTTTGTTAACCCAGACACTGCGCATCATCAAATACAAGTTTCCCGATAAAACCAGTATCACTATTTTATCCGAGCCTTACACATCCTATGACACACTGGTGCAGGTGATGGATAGCGTGCGTGAATTCAAGACATTGCTGGATGAAGAAGTCGTAATTGCTGAATTGTTCCCCGCTATTTCCATCGGCGATGCGCCTAAGCGATAACAGGATTAAGAAATGAAAGAATCAAGCCGGGCAAAAAGAATGCAACGACATCATGCGCGTCGAGCTGACAAAAGCGCAGCCCAGTCCCTGAACATGGTATCGCTAATGGATATTTTTACTATTCTGGTATTTTTTCTGCTGGTGAGTGCTGCCAATTCAGATATATTACCGACACCTAAAAATATAAAACTGCCTTTGTCAACGGCGGAAAAATTACCCAAAACTAATATCGTCATTATCATCGGCAATAATGACATTTTGATTCAGGGTAAAAAAATAGCCAGTATCAATAGAGTAATCAAAAGTAATCAGAATGTCATTATGCCTTTACTGGATGCTTTAAAAGAACAACTGAGAAACAAGGGTGCTGATAAAGCTAAAAAGATAATGAAAAAAGGTGTCACCATCATGGGTGACAAAGATGTGCCGTATATTTTACTCAAAAAAATAATGATAACCAGTGCCGCGGCTAATTTTTCAGATATCTCCCTGGCGGTAAATAAAAAAGCGGCAGATAAAACTTGAGTATGTTCAGAGCAAACACCTGGGATGAACCTTTTTTACCCTGGGTTCAAAGTGCGAATGACCGGCGGTTTTTACGAATCTTGCTGGTGTGCGTGGTCTCCTTTAGTATTTTTGGTGCGATTGTACCTTTCCTGCCAACCTCCGAGCCGGTTAAAAAAGATTTAAAATCGGTTTCCCCCAGGCTGGCTAAGCTGATTATGGAAAAGCGAAATATGCCGCCTCCACCAAAGCCGGTCAGACAAAAAGCCAAACCTAAACCCAAGCTAAAGAAAAAACCCAGGGTTAAAGAAAAAAAACCCTTAAAGAAGCCGGTTAAGAAAAAACTGTCCAAAAAACAGAAAGTTGCAAAAAAAGCCGCAGCCACCAGCGGCCTGATGACAATGACAGATGAGCTCAGTGCTTTGCGAGACAGTTTTGATATGGCCGAGTTTGATGATCAGCCACTGAGCAAGGCAGGCAAAACTAAGACCCAGAATTTTAGTGCTCCTTCTGTTATTAGCAGCACCGCAATGAAAAGCAGCGGTGGCATAAGAAACAGTCAGTTAAGCAAATCTACGGGTGGCAGCAAACTGGCCTCACGTAGCACCACAAAGGTGCGCAGTAATATTAATACTACTGTGGCCAGAAAACCGGTAAAACGCGGCAAATCGGGGCGTGTTATCAGGCCTGAATATGAGATTGAGCAGGTCTTTCAGAAGAATAAGGGTGCAATTTATAGCATCTATAACCGAGCTCTGAGAAAAGACCCGACTTTACAGGGTAAAGTGGTTATTGAGCTGACCATAGCGCCAAATGGTAAGGTTATAAAAGCCCGCATTCTTTCCAGTGACCTGAATAACCCGAAACTGGAGAGAAAATTACTCGCCAGAGTGAAGCTATTCCGCTTTAAATCCGGAAGCACAGAGAGAGTAACAGTTAAGTATCCAATTGACTTTCTGCCATCCTGAGGTAATTACTTCCTGTGGTTAGGCCTGATTTAAAGCGAAAGATCGCCACAGAGACGCAGAGAAAAATTTGCACATAATAAACTAAGAGCCATTCCACTATAT
>QIDK01000049.1 GCA_003228405.1 Gammaproteobacteria bacterium
CCGCATACGCAGCCCGCTTACCGGTTATGATTAAAGGCCCCACCGGTTGTGGTAAGTCGCGTTTTATTGAGCACATGGCCTGGAAACTGGGTAAGCCTTTAATTACCGTTGCCTGTAATGAAGATATGACCGCTTCTGATCTGGTGGGTCGTTATCTGCTGGATGCCAATGGCACTCGCTGGTTAGATGGTCCATTAACCACGGCGGCTCGAATTGGTGCAATCTGTTATTTAGATGAGATCGTAGAAGCCCGTCAGGATACCACGGTGGTTATACATCCATTAACTGATCATCGTCGTACCTTGCCGTTAGATAAAAAAGGTGAGCTGATTGATGCGCACCCGGATTTCCAGCTGGTTATTTCCTATAACCCGGGTTATCAGAGTTTGATGAAAGATCTTAAACAATCGACCAAACAGCGTTTTACCGGCCTGGATTTTGATTACCCTGAGCAAAAAGTTGAAGCATCGATTGTGGTTAAAGAAGCCGGCATAGATGAAGAAACGGCAGCTAAGCTGGTGAAAATTGCACACAGCGCACGTAACCTGAAAGGTCATGGTTTAGATGAAGGTATCTCTACGCGTTTGCTGGTTTATGCAGCAGCATTAATGAATAAAGGTATTGAGGCGAAAGCGGCCTGCCGTATGGCGCTGGTGCGTCCGATTACCGACGATGCGGATATTCGTTCTACCTTAGATCATTCTATAGACAGTATATTCGGATAAAAGATAAAAGCTTTTACCGCAAATAAACGCAAAATACGCAAATAAATGCGGTTTTAAATTTGTGTTTATTCGCGTTGATTTGCGGAAAAAACAAAAATCATGGCAACTGAATACCCACACTATCGCGAAAAACTCAAATGCAGCTTCGAGCAAATCGAAGAATGCTTTGACGACTATATTCAGGATGCCCTGCGCAACTTAAGCAACAAAGGCGTTGAAAATTATCTATCGGGCGCATCGTTAATCTGCATGATTGGCCGTGGCTGGGAACCGGTGTCTATCTATTTAGAAAAAATGCCCGAGATGGCACAGCGTCTGGATGAATCTATTTTAGAAGTGGTTTCCAAATGTGTGTGGGATATGTCGCGCTCACCCAATGGTAAAGCGATTCCACCTTTTATGCAGTGTCTGCCCGAGGCCTCGCGACGTTTGGGCACCATGGAACAGATGCAGCATTTTTTAAATATTTTATTTGAAATGGTGGATGCAACCACCACCTCGGTACATGGCCATCATAAAACCCATTCGAGTCAGGGGTTTCTGGCATTATTAGCGCAAATTCCCTATCTGTTAAACCAGCTTTCACTAGAAGGTTTAAAAAACTGGATAGAATATGGCACGCGAAATTATGCCAAACATCCGGGGCGTCAGGTTGATTATTTCAGCTTGCAGTCTGCCGATAGTAAAGCCATGTTGCAACGTGAACGTCACGGCACATTATATATGGATAACGAGCGTAAGCTCGATATGTATTTGCGCAGCATGTGGGAAGATGAATCTTATTTTGTGCCTTATTCTCTTGGTTTTGATGAGCTGCGTAAACCCATTCCCTATTATGACCATTTAGGCATTCGTGTGCCGGATGTGTATGATGATTTTATTAGTGACTCGGGGGTTGTCGTCTCCGGGCTTGATCGTTACCGTGTCACCATTGCGCATATTGCAGCACATCGTAAATGGACAAGCGCCATTATCGCGGATAATTTTAGCCCGTTTCAAAGGTTAGCGATTGAGCACCTGGAAGATTCCCGGGTTGAATATTTAATGCTCGAACAATATCCCGGCCTGCGTAAACATATTTTAGCGTTGCACCCTAAACCTGTGGAGGGTGATTGCGATACCGAAACTGAATCCTGCATTCGCCACCGTTTAGCGATGTTATCTCGCGCTATTCTTGATGAAAATCACGGTTATAGCAATGAGCATATTCTAGATTTTAGCAAACGTTTTTTTGATCTGGTTGAAGCTGATGGTAGCAGCACGAAAGCCATGGCGGAAATGGCCATTTTATTCACTGCACGCACTCGCTTACAGAGTGACCAGTTACCTAAAATACGCTTTGAAAATACCGTTGTTGATTATCGTGATGATAATCGCCACATGTGGATATTTATTGAAGAAGGTGATGAAGAAGAAGCCTTTGAAGATAAGCGCGATGCAACACCGGAAGAGCTGGAAAGTGATGGCCTGCCACCACGTCATTACCCTGAGTGGGATTACGTGACACAAACCTTTAAACCCGACTGGGTCAGTTTGTATGAGTCTGTTCATCCATCGGCTAATGCGGCTGATATTGATGCCATTCTGGATAAACATAAAGCTCTGGCAAAACAGCTAAAACAGATTCTGGATATGTTAAAGCCGCAGCAATTTGTGCGGGTGCGCTATCAGGAAGAGGGCAGTGAGCTTGATTTAGATGTGGCAATACGTTCACTGATCGATTACAAATGTGGCGCCCAGCCCGACCCACGCATCAATATGAGCCACAAACATGATGGCCGTGATATTGCGGTAATGTTACTGCTGGATCTATCGGCTTCGTTAAATGATGTGCCAGAAGGTTCAGATCAGTCGATCTTACAGCTAAGCCAGGAAGCGGTTTCCTTACTGGCCTGGACCATCGAACAGCTGGGTGATAAGTTTGCGATAGCCGGTTTCCATTCTGATACTCGGCATAATGTCCGTTATTACCATATTAAAGGCTATAGTGAGCATTTCGATGACACCGTAAAAGGCCGCCTTGCTGCCATGGATGCAGGCTTCTCTACCCGAATGGGTGGGGCTATTCGCCATGCCTCGCATTATTTAGAAGCGCAGAAAGCAGATAAAAAAATCATGCTGATACTCACCGATGGTGAGCCATCGGATATAGATGTTGATGATGATCAATATTTGATTAGCGATACCAAAAAAGCCGTAGATGAGCTATCATCTAAAGGTATGTATACTTACTGCATCAGCCTGGATAAAAAAGCTGATGATTATATACAGGATATATTTGGTCCAGGTGGCTATTCAGTTATAGATGATATTGAGAAGCTACCTGAAAAATTACCATTGCTATTTACCGCATTAACGTCTTAAAAGCTTTGTTTACAGAAATATTAACTATTCATGAGTAATTGTGTTACTGCGTCCGTTGAGTTTTTCTTTAAGGGTAATAAAATTAGCTCTTCAATTGATCTAGATATAGATCATCATATGCAATCGACTGGCAAACTCCCTGTTTTATATCCATTACTTGCTCGGGCAAGCGCGCTTGATATGTATTCCTATGAATATGAAATGATGCAGACTGAAATGGTTCTTTTTAGTCAGCCCGAAGGCATGATTGCTGAGTTTATTCATGAAGGCCAATTAGATATAGCCGGTTTTGAAAAAGCCTGGTTAGAAAGTGAAATACTGGAACAGTTAAAAGCAATAGCAAATAAATATTTAACTGCAGATCATTCTAAATTATCAGATGAACTAATAGCCGCATTATTAGAGGCTTACCGTCTTGGCAAAAGTACAGCTTAGAAAGTTGAACAAAAAGCAGGGCTGGTGATGCATTATGAATTTATACCGTGTTGTTTTAACTGAGAGTATGTGTGAATACAATTACAGAAACTAAAAAAGGAATAAGCCTGTTCAGGCATAAGGAAGATCGCTGGCCCGTTTTAATTATTTTAACCCTGACACTTATTGATTTTATCGTTTATTTTACAGTTGATAACGTTACCACATTATTTGTTTATTTTCTTCTGATGGCGCTTCCAAAAGGTGTTATTTGCGCATGGAACCACCATCATCAACATACCTTTACATTTCGCAATACGACACTAAATCGTTTTTTAGAGCTGGTCTATGCACTGCATACCGGTGTAACAACAAATCTCTGGCGGCTGCATCATGTGCTCGGGCATCACCTGAATTTTCTGGATCAGAAAAAAGATGAAAGTCGTTGGAAACGTAAAAACGGCACTCAAATGGGCGCAATAGAATACACATTAAATGTTGCTTTAACTGCATATTATCGTGGCTATATAGTGGGAAAAAGATACCCTAAACAGTTAAAACCTTTTCTTATATTCACCACAATTACTATTATTTTTGTTGCCGTTTTAGTCTGGTATAAACCGATTGCCGGTTTATTGTTATTTGTGTTGCCTATGATTAACAGCCTTTTATTTACCGCATATGTAACCTATGAGCACCATTCAGGTTTGGATACTCAAAATGAATTTGAAGCCTCCTATAATAATTTAAACACACTTTATAATTTGTTAACGGGAAACCTGGGCTATCACACGGCACATCATTATAAACAGGGTGTTCACTGGTCGAAATTGCCCGAACTTCATGCCACTATTGCAGATAAAATTCCTGAAAATCTTTATCAGAAATCTATTCTTACACGTATGATTTTAGGTGGTTAAATTTATATAAAAGCTTGTAGGTTGGGGTGAAGAATGAACCCCAACATATTATAATCTAAATGGCAGAACGTTGGGGTTCCTGTGTCACCCCAACCTACGAGCTGAAAAGTTCTTAAATTAGTTTGAAGTGGAAGAACAAAGTCAAAAGCTGTTTACCGCAAATGAACGCGAATGTACGCAAATATTGTTTGGTTAGCGTGCGCCGCAGGCGCACCCAACCAAATAATGCTTTTATTAGCGTGTTTTGTGTTTATTTGCGGTAAACAGGCTTTTGCTTTTAAAAGTTAGGCTATAGGCTAAAAAACAGATGTTTTACACTCCTGTTTTATTCAAAGAAAAACGTCATTTTTACACCGGCTACTTCAATCACATCATTATTACTAAGCGGGTGAGCGTGTGAGCCTACTTCATCATCATTTACTTTAGGTCTTCCAGAATCATCACCGCCATCGATAAATATCAGAAAATATCCAGTGGGTCTGCGGGTGATCGCGGCAACCTGTACACCGGGTTTGCCTAATGTTGTGAGTACTTTTGTCAGGTGCAATTCTTTGCCGCTATTCGTGCCACTCACTAAGCGTATTTTTGCTTTCTGGTGACTGGCTTTTCCTGAATCTGAAGAGGCGATTTCTGCAACAATTTTACCTACCGACTGGTCAATTTCCCTGCTGCCTTCGGTTTCCTGCATACCGTCGGAATCTGGGTTGATGATCATGGTTTTTTCAAAATCTTCGCCTGAGCTGACGTTAGAATTAATGTATTTTATTTCATGTTTGCCGACTTTAATTATATCGCCATTCGACAGGACATTTTTTTTAATGAGTGAGCCATTGAGATAGGTGCCATTAGTGCTATTCATATCTTCAATAAAGGAGTCATTGAGGATGGTGAGTATTTTGGCATGATGACTGCTAACCGCCAGATTATCCAGATGGATATCATTGTCACTTTTGCGGCCAATGGTCATAGTCTCTTTATTCAGTTGAAGGTCGTATACGACTTCACCATTGAAACTGATTTGTATAGTTGCCATTTTTCTACCTGTTTATTCTTGAGTAGTTTACTAAAAAATCATTCTTTATTAAGAGAAAATATCAATAATTTTGGAAAACCAGCCAGTATTGTCCGGGAATTCCTTTGTTACCTGTGCCAGCATAACTGATACATTGTCTTTTCCACCCTGATCCTTGGCCTGTTTAATTAATTCTTTGCTCATTCTGTTCAGATCATTATTATAATTAATTAGAATATCTTCTATCAGATCATCCGCAATCATGTCGGTTAAGCCATCAGAGCAGAGTAAATAATTATCTTCGACCAGAGCGATATCTTCCAGCAGGTCAACGTCCACGCTGGTGCTGACCCCCACTGCACGGGTCACCAGGTTTTTATTTAACGATTCTCTGGCTTCTTTTTTAGTATAGTAGCCCCGGTCTACCAGCTCCTGTAACAGGGTATGATCCCGGGTCATTTGTTCGAGCAGGCGATCACGCAGCCGATATAAGCGTGAGTCACCCACATGGGCAAGGGTAATACGATTATCGTAAAATAGTAAGACAACCACCGTTGTGCCCATACCTTCGTATTTGGAATTGTTCTGTGCGGAGGTATAAATTTTTGTGTTGGCGTCTTTAATGGCTTTTTCTATAGCCATGCTCTCCAGGCTATAACCGGTATTTTCATCTGTACCGCCGGGGGGTAGTTCTGGCAGAACTTTAGTTAAATCATTTAAAATTGAATCTACTGCGATGGCGCTGGCAATTTCCCCGCCTTTATGGCCGCCCATGCCATCCGCAAGCACCAGCAAGCCCAGATCGGCATTACTGCCAATACTGTCCTCATTATGGTCACGTACCAGACCTTCGTCTGTAATTCCGGTGATATTGATTTTTTCTTTAAGGTTCATCAATTTTCACTTATCGCAGTTATTATTTCAGGCTTTCTTTTTCTGTTGAGCGATGATTTGCATGCATTTTCGTAGATCTCCTGCCATTTGAGCACCACTCTGGTAACGTTTTTTCGGGTCTTTGGCCAGCGCCCGGTTAATGATTACGGATACACACCTGGGTAATTCCGGGCGGATACTGTCGGCTTTTGGGTGTGCTTCATTTGCAATTTTATACATCAGGGCAGCCATAGAATCACCCTGGAAGGGCAGGCGTCCGGTCATAAACTGGAACATCATAACACCCAGTGAAAATAGATCAGACTGGCCATCCACTTTCTTGCCCCCCAGTTGTTCCGGAGACATATAAGAGGGCGTACCTAATACCATGCCGGTTTTGGTTTTGCTTGAATCGGTAATACGCGCAATGCCAAAGTCGGTGATTTTTAGCAAGTCAGATTGTGGTTCATACATAATGTTGGCGGGTTTAATATCCCGGTGAACCACATTTTGCTGGTGTGCATATTCCAGCCCTTCGGCACAGCGGCGGACAATATCCAGCACCCGGGAAATGGGCAGTAAATTATCGGGCTTGCCGTATCGCACCATGTCTGTTCCCTTAAGAAACTCCATCGCAATATAGGCTAAATCATGTTCTTCGCCCGCATCATAAATGGTTACTATATTGGGGTGACTTAAACGACCTGCGGTTTCGGCTTCACGGAAAAAGCGATCTTTAACATCCTGTAATTCATCTTCTTCGAATTCCTGTGACAGGGCCATGGTTTTAATGGCCACCACCCGTGAAATTTTAGGGTCTTTGCCTAAATACACTGCACCCATAGCACCCTTGCCCAGCTCTTTTTCGACCTCATAGCGACCCAGCATAGGTTTTTCTATGCCCTGTTTATCCAGCATTAAGGTGCCGCCGGGGGAGTTGGACATGGCTCCACCCAGGATTACCGTTTCTTCCATGGCGGTTGCGCGGGTTATGCGTTGTTTAATATCACGGAATTTAGGGTTGATGCCTTTCATTATCTGGTAAACAGAACCCGCCTTATTGAACTGACGCTTACGCTCAAAATCCAGGGCCAGATTATAGAGGAGCTCCATTGATTCTTCTGATTTGGGAAGTCGGCGGAATTTATCAAAGGCTGCGTCCAGCTGCCCCTGCCCCTGTAGTGACAGCCCCAGCATACGGTTCGATTCGGCAGATTCCGCATCCAGTGCTATTTTGCCTTTTTCGGTAGAGAGGTAACGTTTAGTGGTAAGTAATAAATGCCCGGCAATAAGCAGTATTGCAGGGTTAACCAGTTGTAACCATAAACCCCTGTCGGTCATTAAAATATATTCGCCAGCAAATAAACCCGTTAGCAGCAGCAGGGTGATAGTTGCAGAAACACCTGCATTTAAACGAGGTAGAATCAGAATAATATAAAATGCTACCAGCAGTGTAATACCTGCAACGGCAGGCAGGCTCCATTCAGGCTCGATAAAAAAATCTTCATTTAAAATACTGGAGACTGAATGAGCCAGGGTGAGTACCGGTGCCATATTGGAATCGATGGGAGTGACCATGGTGTCACCGACACCCACGGCAGTTGCGCCAATCAGCACAATTTTATCTCTGTATTTTGAGGCGGGAATTTTACCCTGCAGTACGTCGTAAAATGAATCGACCGTGAATGCACTGGCATCACCGACGTTATTGTAGAAGAAGGTATTCATTTGCAGATTTCGGCTGGTTTTAATGGATAGATTTCCCAGTTGAATACTGTCGCCCAGATTGATCGTTATGTCTTCAGAAGATAAGTTCAAGCTGCGTAAAGCCAGTTGTAGTGACAGGGAAGGATACATCTCGTCATAGTAGGCAAGCACCAGGGGTTCAGAGCGGATGCTGCCATCTGTGTCCGGGTAGGCCGCCAGTGCGCCAATACTATCGGCCTCTCTACCCACAAGTTCTATCGGGTAAAGTATATCTACTACGGGTAAAGGCAGCTCATTATCTGGATTTGTTACCGGGTTGTTTTTGACGTTTGTTAGCCTGTTTCGGCTGACATAATCGGGTAAATCGGTATCTGGATTACCGTGGGTGAGGCCTATGCCCATATGCATGGCGAGTACAACATTGCCGCTTTCGCGTAGGCTATCTGCCAGTTTCTGATCGGTATTCAGATCAATTTCAGCCTGCGTTAGCATTTTACCCAGCTTTTTAATGTCTGTATTGAGCCGGGGGCTGGTTTGCTGATTTTTCTTTCGCAGGCTGCTGCTAGTGTAAAATGCCAGTAAATTCTGTATCTGGCGCATGCCAGGGTCTATTTGTGGCTCGATAAAGAAGATGGTCTGGCCGATAATTTTGGCTTTGCCCTGTTTAAGAATGCGGTGCATTTCGGCCTGGATATCACGGGGCCAGGGCCAGCGACCAATATTGGCAATACTGACATCATCAATAGCAATAACCGCTACTTTTTCGTTAGGAAAGCGCTCAGAAGAACGCACACCGAAATCATAAGCACTCCGCTCAAGACTGTCGAATGTACCTATTCTGCCAATTGAAACAATTAAAATGCATATGGCAAGACCGGTAAGCCAGTCTTTTTTCCAGAATGCCTGCTTCATTCTATCCCCAGGCAAAATTTTGCTAACCTGAAAGTTACCATTGTCTTTTGCTTTTCCCCGTTTATTATTATTTATAGCTAGTTTTGTTAAAAAAAAGCCACCCATTCAGAAGAATAGATCATAAACCCTGCACTTGCCCGTTGCTAGCCTAAAATAAAGCTTTTTTTAATGAAATCACGGTGTTGGGGAAAAATCTTAACTAAATAGTTGAAGCAGAGCGTATGGCAGGAGATGGGGAAGTGTGGGTTATTAGTGTCTATTATTAGTTTATAGCGGAAGGTCAAAGTCAAAAGCTTTTCACCGCAGAGGGCGCAGAGATGCGCAGAGTTTTTTGTGGTTTGCGCTATGCGCAAACACATAAAAGCAGCTTTTCTCTGCGTACCTCCGCGTCCTCTGCGGTGCAAAGTATTATTATTTGGTTTTATAGGTAAACTTCTGACCGGCAATCGCCGCTTCATACATCAGGCCGCCTTTGGCAACAGTGAATGTAGCCATGCCCTTTGTATATTTCCCTTTCGTATTAGCGTCATTTTGACCTCCACTGGTACCCGTAGAGCTGCCTGTGGTAGATGCTGCTGCCTGAGCACCTGCGGTAATCGCCACCGCGGATGCCTGTGCGCTAAATTCAAAATTACCGCTGGTAAATTCTTTGAGAGCCCGGCTATCCTGGAAAAAAATAATCTGACTGAACGCCTGGCCACCCATCTGAAAACCAAAGCTTAGCTGGGTCGTTGAGGTGTCACCAATATAAGTGCCTTTTTTAAAGACCCGGCCTTCACCATAAGCACCACCTATACCAAACCCGCCTTTGCCAATGGTGGGAAACAGGGCATAACCATAGCTATTGCTGAAGAAACCACCACTTTGACCTGCATTTTTAAAAACTTTAATGGCGTCTGAATACTCATCTGCCCACGCTGTATTTAATGATAGTGCCAGCAATAAAGCTGCGCCCAGGGATATTAGTTGTTTTTTCATTGATCTTATTTCCTGTTTATCTGGATCCAGTGGCCTGAATGTTATTATTTATAACTAACCCGACCTGTAAGAGAGGCTAACGTAGCTGTAAGTTCATTTCTTTTTCCAGCAGTAAGCTGCTAATTTGAGCGCCTATTTTTTTGGAGAAACGCTCCAGAAAATCAGGTTCCATGGTGAAATTAATTATTTTTTCTTCGCCAATCACTTCTCGTGCCACATAGCCCGAGCTACCCAGTTCATCGACCAGGCCAATTTCTACGCTCTGATCCCCGGTCCAGATCAGACCTTCAAATATACCGTCCACTTCTTTAAGGCGGTCGCCGCGGCCCTGTTTAACTGCATTGATAAACTGGTTATGCACACTCTTAAGCAAACTATTCATGTGTTTGGTTATTTTTTTATCTTCCGGGGCAAAGGGGTCTAGTAGCGCCTTGCTTTTACCCGCGGTCAGGGTGCGGCGTTCTATCCCCAGTTTTTTCATGGCTTCTACAAAACCGAAGTTATCCATGCGCACACCAATGGAGCCAACGATGCTGGCCTGATCGGCATAAATTTTTTCTGCAGCAGATGCCACATAATAACCACCGGAAGCACAGATATCACTGATCACCGCATACAGTGGAATATCTGGATATTTTTCACGCAGGCGTAGAATTTCATCATAGATATAGCCAGATTGCACCGGGCTGCCGCCGGGGCTGTTTACGCGTAAAATTACACCGGCTGTATCCGGGTCTTCAAATGCGGAGCGCAAACCGGAGACAACATTATCTGCGCTGGCTTCAGCGCCAGGCGCTATAACACCTTTTAGTTCGACCAGGGCCGTATGCTTTCCGCTTTTAGTATCACCCCCCTTAAAATCTGAACTGAGCATAATCAGAATAATAAACAGATAGAGGAAGGTCAGGGATTTAAAAAAGATACCCCAGCGGCGCGCGCGCTTCTGTTCTTTTAAGCCTTCGGTGGCAATGGATGTTAATACATCTTTTTCCCAGTTATTGTCTTCGCTCATTTTGTGTCCAGGTGGTTATGTTTAGATGAATCTATTATTTTGAATGAGTTTAGCTGGGCGGGCAAGTATTAGTGTGTTTTTTGCATGTAGCCCGGAGGAAGCGAAGCGGAGTCCGGGAATGGAGCGAAGTGGAATCCTGAAACTCGCCGATTCCCACAATAATTATTCAGGTAATGTTGCCCTGTATTTTATTGTTTATGGGAATTTGAAAGTTTTAGAATGCATAAAAAACATGCATTCCCGGACTCCGCTTTGCTCCCTCCGGGCTACGTACTTTATGGGTACCATCAATTAATTGAAGCAATTGTTATAGTTTTTGTAAAAACTGACTCAGATGCAGGATATTGTTAATACAGCCGACAGGCTTATGTTTCATTAAGCGCTCAGCTGGATGAACACCATAACTCACACCCAGACGATCCATACTGGCATTTTTAGCCATTTCCATATCATATTCTGTATCACCGATCATCAGCGCATCTGCTGCAGATAAACCCAGTTGCTCAAGAATTTCTTCAAGCATTAGAGGGTGGGGTTTAGAAAAGGTTTCAGACGCGCAGCGAGTAATATGAAAGCGGGGCCCAAGGCCGGTTAATTCGAGCACCTGATCGAGCCCCTGGCGGCCTTTACCTGTGGCGACAGCAAGCCAGTAACCTTTTTCTTCCAGTGCGGCCAGGGTTGCTTCTGCACCATCGAATAAAACCGATGAAGTCGGGTTAACCTCCATATATTGATAGCGATAAGCCACAGACATTGCTTTAACCTGCTCCTCGCTTGCCTGTGGGTGTAACTGAACTAATGCCTCACGTAAACCCAGGCCGATCACATCTTTAAGTTCATGCTCAGTGCGGTTTTCTTCGCCTAATACCTGTTCACTGGCTTTGCGCAAACAATCGACAATGCGGGCCACAGAATCCATAAGGGTGCCATCCCAGTCGAAGATTAATAATTTGTAGGGGAGTGATGTGTTCATAAAAATATTCGTGCCGTAGATTTTTTAGTTGTAAGTTAAAAGTCGTAAGTCGTAAGTCAAAAGTCAAAAGTCGTAAGTCGTAAGTCAAAAGTCGTAAGTCGTAAGTCGTAAGTCGTAAGTCGTAAGTCGTAAGTCGTAAGTCAAAAGCCAAAGCCAAAGCCAAAGCCAAAGCCACAGCCATAGCCATAGCCATAGCTCCGCAGGAGCACCGCTTTGGACTTAAGACTTAAGACTTACGACTTACGACTTAAGACTATCTTTTAAATCATGCCACTCGTTTTCCAGAGGTGCGCAGATATTATAGTTTTGTTTGCCCAGTGAAAAGCTAAGCCTGTAAGCATGTAGATACATGCGTTTGAAGCCGTGTTTTTTTAATTCACGATTAAATACATTGTCTCCATATTTAGGGTCACCCGCAATCGGATGCCCGCAGGCCTGAGCATGTACACGAATCTGGTGAGTGCGGCCGGTGAATAACTTCACTTCCATTAAGCTTAATCTGTCCTGATATTCTATTGGTGTGAATAAGCTGCGTGCGGCTTTGCCCTCCGGGTTGACCTCTACAATTCGCTCACCACCTCGCAGGGTGTTTTTTAGCAGAGGCAGGTCAATGGTTTTTTCAGCCCCCTGCCATCGCCCCATAACGATAGCCAGGTAAATTTTCTGCATGCCGCCACTCTCATTCCGAAAATGCTGGTGCAGCTGATTCAGGGCATCTCGTGATTTTGCAATCAGCAGGCAACCCGAGGTTTCACGGTCTAATCGGTGTACCAGCTCCAGCATTTCATCATCTGGACGAGCTTGACGGAGTATTTCAATGACGCCAAATTTAAGTTTACTGCCGCTATGCACCGCTAACCCTGCTGGTTTATTCAACACTAATATATGGGTATCTTCAAATATAATGGACTGGCGAACCTTATCCAGCAGATGCTGAGGTGCTTTACTGTCATCAGGTTCTGCCATGCGCACCGGCGGGATACGCACCACATCTCCGAGCTTTAAGCGGTAATCAGCCTTTTTGCGACCCTTGTTTACACGCACCTGCCCGCTGCGCAGCAGCTTATAAACCCGGCTTTTAGGCACGCCTTTAAGCTTGCTTAACA
>QIDK01000054.1 GCA_003228405.1 Gammaproteobacteria bacterium
GCCGTGTTAGTCGGGGATATTCGTACAGGTACGGGCTCAAGTAGCCCGAGTTATCTGACAGCTATAGATAGTAGCACGCTGTTTTTTTCTGCCAATGACGGAACCAATGGTATAGAGCTGTGGAAGGCAGATACCATTAATGGAGCCGTGCTGGTAAATGATATCAATGCAGGGCAGGGCAGTGGCAGCCCACAGTATTTCAGTGCTGTCAGTGGTGAAGTCTATTTTTCGGCTTATAATGGCACCGATGGTAGAGAGCTATGGCGTAGTGATACTACGATGAATGGTACCTATATGCTTAGAGATATAGGCCAGGTTGGGGGCGACTCAAATCCGACACAGATGGTGGCAATTGGTGGAACCCGTTATTTCATTGCCACTGATGGCGTCAGTGGAAGCACTTCTTTATGGCGGACCAGGGGCACAACCGCCAGCACAGTGCTGGTGAAAGACTTTATTGGTGGTATTAGTGGTCTAACCGTTATGGGTAGTACCCTCTACTTCACAGCCACTGACAATACCAGTGGTAGTGAACTGTGGAAGAGTGATGGTACTGCAGCGGGTACCGTATTAGTTAAAGATATTAATGTGGGTACAGATTCAGCTTCTCCGGGTTATCTCACCGTTTTAGGCAATACACTTTATTTTAATGCTAATGACGGTGTGACAGGTGCAGAACTTTGGCAGAGTGATGGAACCGCTGCTGGCACAGTAATGGTGAAGGATATTCGTTTTGGCTCGAGCTCAAGTTCCCCGTATAAACTTACGGTGATGGGCAGTGAAATTTATTTTATGGCAAATGACACCGGTTCTGGCGCAGAACTCTGGAAGAGTGATGGCACCGACACAGGAACTGTTCTAGTGGACAACATCAATTCGGGTGGCTTTGGCTATTACTATTATTATGATTTTACCGTCGCTGGCAATATGCTTTATTTTATTTCAGAAGATGATTTTTCATATGTTTCTGAGCTGTGGCAAAGTGATGGTACCGCTGCAGGTACCGGGGTGCTGGTAAGTAGTTTTTCTTACGGCATGGGTGAGCTCACAGCCTTTGCTGGCTCACTTTACTTTAGATCAACGGATAGTACATATGGTGGTGAACTGTGGAAGACTGATGGCACTATTGCCAACACTGTGCTAGTGAAAGATATTAATACAGGTACGAATTATTCTAACCCATATAATTTATATAATTTAACAGTCGTGGGAAGTACGCTCTATTTTTCTGCAAGTAATGGAGCGGATGGCACAGAGCTGTGGAAGAGCGATGGTAGCACTAACGGAACTATTCAGGTGAGTGACATAAATTCAGGTGCTGGCTCAAGCAACCCAGGCTCTATGGTAGCAGTAAATAGTGAACTCTATTTCAGTGCAAATGACAGTGTAAATGGTGTCGAACTCTGGAAGAGTGATGGTACAGATGCAGGTACGATGTTAGTGAATGACATTAACCCCGATACGGGGTCAATAACGGGCAGTAACCCGGTTGTTCTGCATGGTAATTTTTGAGGGTAGTGAATAAAAGTCGCTGGATCGCGGCTCAAAAACCTGGCGGAATGACGGCAGCATGTTGTTTTATTACTTAAAGCGACTTTTAGTTATTATAAACCAGGCTATGGGCTTTCAGTGCATAGTTGTTGAGTCAAACCGAAAAACAAATCTGATGTGGATCTTTCTGTTTAATATTCATGCCCAGGCTAATTACACCATTACCTAGCAGGGGCAGTTCTTCTCTTCTTAGATAAACTTCTTTGCTATTATTACTTTTAACAAAGGTTCCATTGGTGCTCTGATCTATAATCACAAATTTACCCCGCCTGAATTCAATTTTGGCATGCAGGCGTGAGGCTTTTGCATGGTTAATAATAAAGTCACATTGTGAGCCGCGGCCGAGTAAAATTGAAGATGAATCAGTAGTGACTGTGAGTTCCTGGCCCTGATATTTAAGGTGTAGCTTTTTGCTAGCAGGAACGGTGTTAACAGAGTGGATTATGGTCGACATACGAGTGACACCATCAGACTCCCACAGCACTTCATAAATAATGGTTTCCTCCGATTTACCTTTCAGTGAAATGCGGTCGAATTGTCGACAGCTAGACTGAAACAGGGGGCTAAGTGCCTCTATGGTATCGCTGGTGGTAATAATCTGGTCGCCCTTGGCAATGGCCGCGACTCTGGCGGCAACATTTACCGCATCACCGAAGACATCACCGTCTTCCTTTATTAGTGCCTGCCCGGTATGCAGACCGATGCGTACATGTATTTTAATGCCATTTTCGGGGGGGCGATGTTGCAGGGTTTCCTGAATAAGGTTGGCGGTGGTGAAAGCCTGGTCTGCCCGCTCAAAGCAGCACATGACCTCATCACCAATGGTTTTTATGACACGGCCTGCGTTTTTTTCGGTGATTTCAGACATCTGCTGAATGACCGTATTAATCAGCCGGTTGGCCTGCTGATCACCGAGTTGTTCATATAGCGTTGTGCTACCGGCAACATCAGCAAACATCACCGTAATAATCTCGACCGGTGTATCCATATATCAAATTAGCCTGTATTTTAATTGACCTGCTGTGTGAGTATAGCCCACAAAAGCCGGCCTATAAACCATGCCGGTAAGCTGCTTATACACAACTGCTGGTAGTTTATTCCCACATCTGTTTACGGCACAGGCCGCTCATATCGCAATATCCACAGGCCTGTGAATCACCCCACGAAGGTAAGGGGGCTGAGGATTTTATTTCAGCTATAATGGTTTCAAGCCTGTTTAGCACATCCTTTTTTAACTGGTTCAATTCTTCTCCTTCTAATATTCCGCTGCGTTTTGTTTCGCCTTTATCGAGCTTCAGATAAATAACATTACACACATCTTCCAATAGTGCGGCATAGCCGGTGAGCTGTATATTTTCAGCCTGATCTATATCTATCTGCCTTGCAGTTGCACCGGTTTTATAGTCGATAATTGAATAAGTGCCGTTCTGTTTATCAATTCTATCGAGGCGACCCACCAGTTTTGTTTCATTATTAAGTGAATATTCGAGCTGTTGCTCAAGTTGTGAAATCTGCCATTCGGTCTGCCGCTGGATCTGCCAGTCAATATATGACTCTGCAGTATTCATCCAGCGCTCAAGCCAGCCCCGATGTTGAATAGAATCTTCCAGCTGTGTTTCAAATACCTGTTTAGATAGATTTTCAATATGTGCTAATGCCTGTGTTTTATTGTCTTTAGTCAAAACAGCTCTGAAGGGTGGTGGCAGATCGGGGCATTGTCGATGAAAGGCATGCAGTATTAGGTGGACTTTTTCACCATATTCACTTTTTAGTAACTGCAGGCTAATTTGTTCTAAAGGCTTTAGCTTAAGAATATCTGCGGCAAAGAATTTATAGGGGCAGTCAATCAGTCGCTGATGTCGGGAGGCTGAAAATTCTTCGGGTATTAGTTTGTCTTTTATTATTGGCGATGCCTGACAGACCGTTTTTATTTTATCCGTTAAATCATCAGATCGATCTGTTACTGGTTTAAGCTGATTAAGCAGATATTCTAACTTAATATCTTTTAATGACAGATTCAGCCCATGCTGGCTAAAGTCATTTAAAGAGCTAACCCAGGGTGATGCCTGTAGCCATTCACCATTTTGTTCGGCCTGCCAGGTAATTAAAATATCATTTGCGGATAACAATAATTGCTGAAACTGATAAAAGCTATAGGCTTTTTTATCATGCCAGTTTTTAAGGTTTAATGTCTGTCTTACCGATTGATTAAAAAAGGGATGCTGACTGGGGTTGCCGGGGAAAGACTTCATATTGGCACCGGCTATAATCAGCGTATCGAACTGACAATATTGTGCCTGTTGCATATTCATAATTTTAACAGCTGATATTTTTCCCTGGGGTTTAAATTGTTCGCGCTCCAGGGTGCTGCCTAGCCAGGTGCGAAAATCCTGCCAGCTCATTTCCGGTTTGGCTGCATGATGTGCGCGAGATAATTTTTGCAGCTCTTCCTGTACTCTCTGGCCGGCAATATCATTTGCAAGTTGAGGGTAAATATCCAGTTGTCTGATGCTGTCTATAAAATGATTTATCCATATATCGGGGGTGCAGCTTTTATTTTTCGTGTATAGCTCAAGCAGTTTAACTGAGGCGCTATCCAGTTTATTTAACAGTAAAATTAGTTGGTTTGAAGTAGACGTTATTTTCAGGTTAAGTCGATCTGCGCGATTTTTTATGGCGGTTTTGAAGCGCTGTAAATCATTGGCTATATTTTCATGCAGAATAATATCCTGCTCAAATCGATATACCAGATTTAAGTGATCATTAAAGTTTTCCTGTTTACAGAAAAAAGGCGATTTTAATAAATCCAGTAATGGCTGGTATGCAAAATCCTGTTCAATACACTCCAGCCAGCGCTCTAAAATGGTGGCGGCACTGGTGGTGGCAAGGGCCCAGCCAGCGGTGTCCTGTATATTGACATGGCTGCGCTCCAGTAATGCGCGCAGGCGTCGGGCTAATTTACGGTTTTCAGTGACCACGGCAATATTGTTATTGCCCGCTAATAAGCTCATACGAACTTTAAGGTCTATCGCCTGAGTTTCCTGTTCACTGCTTTGCGCATCATAAAGTTTAATGTTTTCTATAAAATAATTTTGTCTGTTATTTTTATATTGTTCAGTGCGTTCATAAAAAGGTTTTGTCTGATCATAAATATCATGCAGTAGTTTTATATTGTGGTTTTCTATAGAAGCAGGTTCTGCTTCCGCAATATCTTCCGCAGACATATTTCCCTGGCTTATCCGGGTGATTTTTGCAACCGTTGAGAGTTGTTCGCACCATGTTTTTTCAAGAGGTGAAAACTGTTCGTAACCAGTAATATAAAAATGAGTATGTTTAAATTCATTACTCACAGGTGTGAGTAAACGATGTTTCAGGGTGCTTATTTCATCATCTAACTGCATGGCATCCAGCTGTTGTTGCCAGGCTTGCCACAGGGTTTGTACAATTCTGGCTTCCTGATTTAAATGCTCAATGTTCTGGTTTACCTGATATGCCTTCTGTAAGTGTTCGACCCACACCGGGGTTGTTTCATTTAGCCACTGATGCTGGCTCAGGCTTAATTCATCAAATAATTCAAGCAGGCTGTCGCATACCTGCCAGTGGTTTGTAATGGGGAATAAATCGGGGTGTAGTTTCAGGGCTTCAAGTAATAACAGCTGCCGGGTCGATTGATTAATCTGCTTTTTAGATAAGTCTGCGGGTGTTATATGTTCACTCAGCCATTGTGAAAGGCTGCCAGTAAAACCACCGAGCAGAGGCTGTTGTGACACTTTACTCAGGCTAAAGCGCATCTGCTGAACCGCCTGGGCATTAGGTAAAAACAGGCAGATATTACTTAAGTCGGGTAGTTGATCTTTATGTGCTGATAAAATGTGTTCGGCCAGAGCATCGGTGAAATGCAAATCTGTCGGGATGTTTAATTTATGACAGGGCCGGGTAGTTGACATAGGGCAACATTAGCACATTCGAAATAGAAATTATTTATAACTATTCGGCTTACCCGGAATCGTTAAATTATTTTTCTACTTTAACCGCTAAAATATCACAGGGCATATCATGTAACACCGCATTTGCAGTAGAGCCTAATAATATATTAATACCGTGGCGGCCATGTGACCCCATTACCACCAGGTCGCATTGATGGTCTTTTACAAACTGGGGGATTTCATATTTTGGTGTGCCCAGCAGGGTGTGCAACTGAACGTCAGTTAAACCCTGTTTATTGCTGAATCGCTCCAGCGACTGTTTAGCCTGATTTAGCATTTCGGTGTCATCTATGCCCCAGTTACTGCCGACAAAGGGCTCGTAGGCTGTATCTATAGGTGGCAGGTATTCGACAATATGTAGCAGGCTGAGCTTTGCATTATTGCGGCTGGCAATGTCACGCGCCTTGTTTAATACCTGTTCAGACGAATGTGAGAAATCAACGGCTACTAAAATGTGGTTATAGTCAGTCATTTGTATTCCTTTTTCTTATGCTTATATTATTAATTATAGCTTATTTCATGTCGCTTGAAGCTATAATCGTGACCTGTAGGTCACCGTTGCAGTTAATGGATGAATACTTTTTAGCGGTTTATTAAAAATAAAAACCACGTCCTTAGGATGTGGTACAGGTTAGAAGGCTGTGGTCTTTAGGAAGTGTACCCGTGTAGCCCGGATGAAGTGTAACGGAATCCGGGGTTTGCTGGACGATGTTTCGGGTTTTTCTCGTTCCCCGGATTCCATTTCATTCCATCCGGGCTACGTTTAATGTTGTAGCCTGAAAACGGGCTAGCTTTCTCAGAAGGGCCATGCACACCCTTCCAGAGTGAAATTGGGCGAAAAAATGCAGTTTACAGGCATAAATGAGCATTTTGAGGTCAATTTAACGCAGTATTGTGCCACAGGAGTTGAATTTCTATAGCCTGTCAGCCGCGTTTTCAGGTCGCGACAGGGGCATGATTAACCCCGGCTCTGGCGCCGTCTGTATTAAAAATAATCCATTAAAAACCTGCACTTCAGGTTTTTTTTACTATATAATACCGCGCCTTATGCGAGCGTGGCGAAATTGGTATACGCGCCAGATTTAGGTTCTGGTGTCGCAAGACGTGAGAGTTCGAGTCTCTCCGCTCGCACCATTTTTTTATATCCATACCTGACGGTTTCTGTTTAGGTGATGACGAGGTTACTATGCAAGTTTCTGTTGAATCAGGCGAAGGTCTGGAACGTAAATTAACAATACAGGTTCCCGCTGAGACTATTGATAAGGAAGTGGACAGCCGTTTGAACTCAATGCGCCCACGTATTAAAATTGACGGCTTTCGTCCTGGCAAAGTGCCTTTGAAAGTGGTTAAGCAGCAATATGGTGCTTCTGTTATGCAGGAAGTTGTGGCTGAAGTCATGCAGAACACCCTGCGTGATGCGGTGGTTCAGGAATCTTTGAATCCCGCAGGCACACCCACCATTGAGCCTAAATCAATGGAGCCAGGAGAGCCGCTGGAATATACGGCAACCTTTGAAATTTATCCTGAAATCGAATTAAAAGACTGTTCATCTCTGCAGGTTGAGCGTACCACAGCGGACGTTACCGATGCGGATATTGACGCTATGATCGACACCCTGCTGAAACAGCGCACAACTTACAAAACAGTTGAGCGCGCTTCACAGGACGGTGATCAGTTGACGGTTAATTTTTCTGGTTCAATTGACGGTGAAGGCTTTGAGGGTGGTAAGGCTGACTCAGTGCCAGTTGTTATCGGTTCAAACAGCATGATTCCGGGTTTTGAAGAGCAGTTGATTGGCAAGTCTGCCGATGAAGAGTTTAGCTTTGATGTGACCTTTCCGGATGACTATCATGCAGAAGACCTACAGGGTAAAAAAGCAAGCTTTGAAACTAAAGTTATTACCGTTGCAGAGCCTGAAGCACCGGAAGTTGACGAAGAATTTGTTAAATCATTTGGTGTTGAAGATGGTTCTATTGAGCAGCTGAAGTCTGATATTCGCAGTAATATGGAACGCGAACTGCGTAATAAGCTGCAGGAAGTGTTAAAGAAAGAAGTGATGGATAAACTGCTGGATGCAAATGATATTTTAATTCCCAGGGCACTGATTGACCATGAATGTGAAAATCTGCAAAAGCAGATGACAGAAGCAGGAAATTTACAGGCTGGCATGTCATTACCGAAAGATCTGTTTGAAGGCGAGGCGAAACGCCGCGTTGGTTTAGGGCTGGTGATTGGTGAAGTGGTTAAGAAAGCTGATCTAAAGCCGGATGCGGATAAAGTCGCTGCAAAAATTGATGATATTGCACAAACCTATGAAGATCCCACAGATGTTGTAAACCACTACAATAATAACCCACAGTTAAAGCAGGGCATTGAAGGCCTGGTAATGGAAGAAATGGTGGTTGACTGGATTGTGGCTCAGGCGCAGGTAACCGATGCACCTGCTAACTTTGAGGATTTAATGAAGCCAAAGACAATGCCTTAACTGTCTAATTACGCAACAGTTGTATTTAAAAAAAGCAGGCAATAGCCTGCTTTTTTAATTTGAGCACTTGTATTTATTCAGACAGAACATACAATCAGTTAAAATCTTAATCTTGCCGGAGAACAATGAATGATAGTTACATCAGAAAATAGCAGAGGTGCGCTGGGTTTGCAGGATAACCTGGTGCCAATGGTAGTGGAGCAAACTGCACGGGGTGAGCGCTCTTATGATATTTATTCGCGTTTGCTGAAAGAGCGGGTTATTTTTATAGTTGGCCAAATTGAAGACCATATGGCGAACCTGATTGTGGCTCAGTTACTGTTTCTGGAATCTGAGAACCCGGATAAAGATATTTCGATTTACATCAACTCACCTGGTGGTGTGGTAACCGCAGGCATGGCGATTTATGACACCATGCAGTTTATCAAACCGGATGTATCCACTTTATGTATAGGCCAGGCTGCGAGCATGGGCGCGTTACTGTTAGCGGGTGGAGCAGAAGATAAACGTTATTGCCTGCCTCATTCAAGAGTCATGATTCATCAGCCTCTTGGTGGTTTTCAGGGCCAGGCAACGGATATAGATATTCATGCACGGGAAATATTACTGATGCGGGATCGTCTGAATGCAATTTTGTCTAAGCATACAGGTCAGCCAATTGAGACTATTGCGGATGATACAGAGCGGGATAATTTTATGGACGCTAATCAGGCGGCAGAATATGGTATGATTGATCAGGTATTAGATGAAAGAATGTCTCCCGCTGAAGAAAAGTAGAGCCCTAAACTGGCGCGGCTCATTAAATGCCTGCTAAGACCTTGAAAAATAGAAAATAAATCCCATCTAATAAAAAGCCGCCTTTTGGCGGTTTTTTATTGAAAACTGGGCTATCTTCTAGATAGTCTTAGAGTTAGCGGGTAAAAAGGGCCAGGGAACAGGCAAAACCGGATAAAACAAAGCGTTATACTAAAAAAACTAATAATTTATACTGTTGCTACTTTTTAGTAGAATTGGCATGGTATAGTTACTATTATTTAAGAACATCAGCTTAGAGCTAGCATGAGGAACCGTCATGAGTGACGACAAAAATAATGAAGAAGATTCGGGCAAACTACTGTACTGCTCGTTTTGCGGCAAAAGCCAGCACGAAGTCAAAAAGCTGATAGCAGGCCCTTCTGTCTTTATCTGTGATGAATGTGTTGAGCTGTGTAATGACATTATCAGCGAAGAGCTGCAGGAACAGGCTGCCTCATCGGTAACCAAGCTTCCCAGACCTCAGGAAATTAAGGAAATTCTGGATGATTATGTGATTGGCCAGAATCAGGCTAAAAAAGTACTGGCCGTGGCCGTGTATAACCACTATAAGCGTCTGGAAGTTAAGCATAAGAAAGACGATGTAGAGCTGTCTAAAAGTAATATTATGCTGATTGGGCCCACCGGTTCCGGTAAAACCCTGTTGGCACAAACACTTGCACGGTTACTGAATGTGCCGTTTACCATTGCGGATGCAACCACGCTGACCGAAGCCGGTTATGTGGGTGAAGATGTGGAAAACATTATTCAGAAGCTGCTGCAAAAGTGTGATTACGATGTAGAAAAGGCACAGACGGGTATTGTCTATATCGATGAAATCGATAAAATTTCGCGTAAATCAGATAATCCTTCCATTACCCGTGATGTCTCCGGTGAAGGCGTGCAGCAGGCACTGCTGAAGCTGATTGAAGGCACCGTGGCATCTGTGCCACCCCAGGGTGGCCGCAAGCATCCACAACAGGAATTTCTGCAGGTCGATACATCGAATATTCTATTTGTCTGTGGCGGTGCATTTGCAGGCCTTGACCAGGTGATTCGAGATCGTTCTGAAAAGAGTGGTATTGGTTTTAGTGCAGAGGTTCGTGGCAAGGAAAACATCAAATCAACCGGTGAAATTCTTAAAGATCTGGAAGCAGATGATTTAATTCGTTATGGCCTGATCCCTGAGTTTGTTGGCCGCCTACCGGTGGTCGCAACGTTAGAAGAGCTGGATGAAGATGCGCTGGTGACCATTCTCACCAAACCAAAGAATGCACTCACCAAGCAATATTACAAGATGTTTGAAATGGAAGACTGTGAACTGGAATTCCGTGATGATGCATTAGTTGCAGTGGCCAAGAAAGCCATGGAGCGCAAAACCGGTGCCCGTGGCCTGCGCACGATTCTGGAAAATATTCTGCTGGAAACCATGTATGAGCTGCCATCTCTGGATAATGTAACTAAAGTTGTGCTGGATGAGGGGGTCATTAATGGTGATGCCAAACCTTATATGGTATTCGAAAATACAGACAACAAGAAAGCCGCATCCAGCGGTGAATAGTAACTGCCCCTTAGCTGCACAGATAATGTGCAGCTAAGGGCATTCAACCCTGACTTGCAGCTAAAAATAAAAAGCTGCGTAGAAATCAACCCCAGGGGCTACATACTAACCCCGCTGCCATCAAATGACCTGTTGGCTTCCAGCCAATCATTAAAGATTTTTATAGTTCAACCTTGAAGCTTTACATACTGCCCCAATGTGATTCTTAAGATCAAATACCAGGGGACTTCAGATCCCCTTTACCGAGGTAATGACAGTGTCAGACATCGAGAATAAAATTGAATCCACAACGGACACATACGCAGGTAAAATCCCTGTGCTCCCCTTACGGGATGTTGTGGTTTACCCGCATATGGTTATCCCTCTGTTTGTTGGGCGTGAAAAATCAATTCAGGCTTTAGATGCCGCTATGTCGAAAGACAAGCAAATTCTACTGGTTGCACAGAAAAGCGCAGAAATTGATGACCCTTCTATGAAGGATATCCACGAAATAGGTACGCTTTCTACTATTCTCCAGTTACTGAAACTACCCGATGGCACCATTAAGGTGCTGGTGGAAGGCGCTACCCGTGCCGAAGTTAATGCGGTGTATGACGATGAAGTTTTCTTTACCGCAGATTACACCTTGCTTGAAGACACAGGCAAAAGTAATGATCGTGAGCTGGAAGTGCTGTCACGCTCAATTATGGGTGTGTTTGACCAATATGTGAAACTCAATAAAAAAGTACCTCCCGAGATTTTAACTTCTCTGAGTGGCATTGATGATCCGGCTCGTTTATCCGATACCATTGCCGCCCACATGTCGCTGAAGGTAGAAGAAAAGCAGAAGATTTTAGGCATTGCAGATGTAAAAAAACGCATGGAATACCTGCTTAGCATGATCGAAGCTGAAATCGATTTATTGCAGATTGAAAAGCGGATTCGTGGCCGCGTTAAACAGCAAATGGAAAAGAGCCAGCGTGAGTATTACCTGAATGAACAGATGAAAGCCATCCAGAAAGAGCTGGGTGATATGGATGAAACGCCCAATGAAATAGAAGATCTGGAAAATAAAATTAATAAGGCAGGCCTGAGTGCTGAGGCGAAGAAAAAAGCAGACTCAGAGCTGAACAAGCTGAAAATGATGTCACCCATGTCAGCTGAGGCCACCGTGGTGCGTAACTATATTGATGCGCTGGTAGGCTGCCCCTGGAAAAAACGCAGTAAAATTTTCAAAGATATAAATAAAGCTCAAATTATATTAGATGAAGATCATTATGGTCTGGAAAAAGTTAAAGAACGCATTCTAGAATACCTCGCGGTACAGCAACGTGTAAAAAAACTGAAAGGGCCGATTCTTTGCCTGGTTGGGCCACCGGGTGTGGGCAAAACCTCGCTTGGACAATCTATTGCACGGGCGACCAATAGAAAATTTACACGTATGGCACTGGGTGGTGTGCGTGATGAAGCTGAAATACGAGGCCATCGCAGAACCTATATAGGCTCTTTGCCCGGCAAAGTTATTCAGAATTTGAGTAAGGTGGGCACTCGCAATCCATTGTTTCTGTTAGATGAAATCGACAAAATGGCGCAGGACTTTCGGGGAGACCCGGCATCTGCATTGCTGGAAGTGCTAGACCCTGAGCAGAATCACACCTTTGGGGACCATTATCTCGAAGTCGACTTTGATCTGTCGGATGTGATGTTTATTGCTACCTCAAATAGCATGAATATCCCCGGCCCATTATTAGATCGTATGGAAGTGATTCGCATCCCGGGTTACACCGAAGATGAAAAAATGAATATTGTGAAAAACTATTTGCTACCCAAGCAAATGGAAAACAATGGCCTGAATGACAATGAGCTTGAAGTGACTCTGGAGGCTATTATGGATACGGTTCGTTATTATACCCGTGAAGCTGGAGTGCGAGGTCTTGAGCGTGAAATGTCGAAGATCTGCCGTAAGGTTGTGAAAGATGTATTAATGAACCCAAGCAATGAAAAAGTTATTGTAACCCCGGAAAATTTAAACAAATATCTGGGGGTTGTACGCTTCCGCTATGGTAAAGCTGAAGATAATGACCAGGTGGGCCAGGTAACCGGCCTTGCCTGGACAGAAGTTGGTGGTGAATTACTGAGTATTGAGGCGGCTGTGATGCCAGGTAAGGGCAAACAGACATTTACCGGGCAACTGGGAGATGTAATGCAGGAATCCATTCAGGCGGCAATGACGGTGGTTAGAAATCGAGCCGCTTCTCTGGGGCTGAACGATGATTTTCATGAGAATAAAGACATTCATATACATGTTCCTGAGGGTGCCACACCCAAAGACGGCCCCAGTGCGGGTATTGGCATGTGTACTGCTATAGTCTCCACCATGACCGGCATACCGGTTAAATCGAGCGTGGCTATGACCGGAGAGATCACTCTGCGGGGTGAGGTCTTACCGATTGGAGGGCTCAAGGAAAAATTGCTTGCAGCTCATCGTGGCGGAATAGAAACTATCATTATTCCCTATGAAAATGAAAAAGATCTGGCAGATATTTCAGAAACAGTACTCGAAAAGCTGGAAATAAAGCCGGTTCGCTGGATTGATGATGTATTAGCAATTGCTTTGCAGGATGCGCCAACTCCCCTGGATAAAATACCAGAAGGAGAGGCAGTGAGCCAAAGTAAAAGCAAAAAATCTAAAAAGGATGATAACCTGCGTCACCACTAATAGTGAATGCATAAATGGCCATCATTAATATTAATGATGGCCATTTTTCGTTAATTTGAATTAATAAATATTTTTATCTTCTTATAAAGTTATATATGATTTTTTTTTAAATAATTCAGACAAAAACCACAATTTACTACTTGACACAAAATTAATCTTATAATTTTCACATAAATTTAACTAAAGCCATTGACACGGAGCTTTCAGGGCTGGTATAAATTTGTCGCAGGTAATATGTGAAATTTCTCCCTAAAAATCATGATTCATTTATAATGTCACAAGATTAGTAGACACGGGCTTTTACAATAAAAAATAAATTTTTTACCGAAATAACAGTTTCTTTAATTTTTATAATCACAACTACATTTAGGATTAATAATGAATAAATCAGAATTGATTGACTCTATTGCTGAAAACTCAGGCTTGTCAAAAGCAGACTCAGGCCGCGCGCTGGATGCAGTGATTTCATCTGTTTCAGGGGCTTTAAAAGACAATGATCAGGTAACGATTGTTGGTTTTGGAACATTTTTAGTACGTCAACGTGCAGCTCGCACAGGTCGTAACCCACAAACAGGCGCAGAGATACAAATTAAGGCCGCAAACGTACCCGCATTTAAGCCTGGCAAAGCATTAAAAGATGCAGTAAACTAGCGCCGCTTCAAATCCCGAAATAGAAATAAATATCAAAAATTCTGCAGGCTGGTAATGTACTAAGCAAGTTAAAAAAATCCTCATCACCCATACAGGTGACGCCTTAATTTTTTTAATACACTTATTCTCACATCACTGGCTTACTTCTTTTTCAATATACACTTCTATTTCCGGGTAAACGGCGGGTGGTTAGCTCAGCTGGTAGAGCGTCGCCCTTACAAGGCGAATGTCGGGGGTTCGACTCCCTCACCACCCACCACTGGACCGGTAGTTCAGCTGGTTAGAATGCCGGCCTGTCACGCCGGAGGTCGCGGGTTCAAATCCCGTCCGGTCCGCCATATAAAACAAAAAG
>QIDK01000163.1 GCA_003228405.1 Gammaproteobacteria bacterium
ACCCTATGCGGGAATTATGCCCAGCCAGCAGAAAATAAGTCATATATGGATGGATCTTGTGGGCTGGCTGCGGAATAATATTCCTGAAAAATCTGCACAGTTGAATAAGAAAGAAAAAGAAAACGCAAATGGACGCAAATAGATATGCCTTTAAGTTTTATAGTTTCAGGTTATTTGGCCTGGTTCCCACGCTCTTGCGTGGGAACCCCATACCTTGTTATAAACTGATCCTGCTCTATGCATTCCCTCGCTGGAGCGTGGGAACGAGTTAAGTAAAGCCTCTGCGGTAAAATTTTTATTGCATTTTTTCCACATTCACACCATTAACCGCAAGCTGTGGTGCTATCGGTGCTGAAATTTTTCCTTCAAATACAATGCGCCACTGGCCATCACTTTCTTTATTCCAGTACTGGCGTTTCCAGCTCTGGCTGCTGAAATTATCACTGGTATAGGTCTGTAAAAATGTGGCGACCAGTACATCTTCATTTGGATGAAGTAATAAACTGACATTTGTCAGTTTTACATTCACAAAGCTCTTATGCCGGGCAACTCTTCTTTTATGATCTGACCAGCTGCTGAAATTTTTCTTACCATTGGTGAACCGGGCTGAGTAATGACTTAAATAATTATCGACATTCAGGCTTTCCCAGTCTGTTTTCCATTGTGTATGCAGCTGATTAATTTTGCTCTGGTATTGCTGCCATAAATCAATTGCCAGCCATTCTATATTCTCACCAATGAGCACAGGTGTGTTTTTCAGGTCTATGTGTTCTCCCAGATCTAATAAATCTTGATTGGGTAAAACCACACAACCTTCCGATGCTAAAGGCGGACGATTGTAGGTGCCGCTTCTGGTACCGTGTAACCAGATGCCATGGCCTGTTTTTCCATTTAGCCTATCCCATGCATTGGGATAGTTTATGGGATAGGCTCCTGCACCATACTTATCCGCCAATTGATCAGCTGCAATATATGACTGTACAAAATACACACCCAGGGGTGTTTTTAAATCACCTTCCGTAATTTTTCCCGCACCACTACGCCCCATTGAGATAAAAAAATCTTTTATCAGGGTGGGTATCTGTTGTGTGTTATCAAATAAATATAATCGTGATTTACTTAAATCAATCACCACCGCGTGCTGATAGTAATCATCAATTCTGGCTAATACAGATGGTATGTGATTACTTATGTGCTGGTCATTAACGGCCAGATAACGATTTTTTATTTCTTTTAATAACAGGCTTTTCTGCAGGCCATCTTCAATGCCAGTGCCGGGCAGCGAAATAGAATTCACTTTCGAAGACAAAACGTCTGCATACACCAGTTGCGCCAGTTTGAAATCGGGTATTTCTGTTACCAGAGACTGTAATTTTGACTCGGCAGTGCTCAGGTTTGAAGCCTGAATATCATAAATAGCATCCAGCAGACGGTCTTCGGGATGAGGACTGGCCGCCGATAAGGCTACAGAATAAAACACGACAAGTATGCTGTATAAAAATTTCATAATTTAGTTGCTTACGACTTACGACTTACGACTTACGACTTACGACTTACGACTAACGACTAACGACTAACGACTAACGACTAACGACTAACAACTTACAACTTACAACTTACAACTAAGTCTAGTAGGTTTTGATGGTTCTTTCAGACAATATCGTCCAGTTATCCTGCTGGTTTTTCATATACAGCTGTTTTAAAACCTGATCGTTATAGGTTGCAGACTGATAAGTCTGTAAAAACTCAACCAGAGCAAACTCTCCCTCTGGCTCGATAAACACTCTGAGCTGCTCAATATTCACGTTTACCCCTTTAATAAATTTCAGCCGTGCTTTGCGAATGTTTTTCCATTGCGCATAGGTCTTCTGATTATCTGATGGTATAAACTCGGCAGAATAGGATGTTATATAACGCTTAAAGTCGCCCTTCGACCAGGCATTCGACCAGGCTAACAATTGCTGTTTAATTTGGTTGCTGACATCTTTCTGAGAATTCTGCTCGCTCTCTGATGGTGGCGTTTTTTCTGTGGCTGCTGCTACCCGCACCGGCTTTGCAACAATGACTTCAACTTTTTTTTCAATAATTTTTACTGGCTGATAAATAGTACGAATTAATTCCAGCTCTGGTATGGCCACTCGCTTCTCTGCACCCAGTGCCTTATCATATGCCTGAGTTGCCAGATAATTATACAGCTGTGATCGATTTTTCTGGGCTATGCGATAGCCGGGTGAACTGCTTACGGCCTTTTCCAGCATCTGTTTTGCTTCATCCAGACGATCTGTTTTTAGAAGCAGTACTGCCAGATTATTGCCTGGCTCTGGCCACGGCCTGTCGCGTGATATTAAATCACGATATATTAATTCTGCCTGCGGCCACTTTTGTTGCAATGATAATTGAACTGCTTTTTCAAATAACTTTATATCATTGTTAATGAGCTGTGCTTCATCATCAGCCGCCATTGCAGGTGCAACAAATAATAAGCCTGACAGGTATATAAAAACAAAAAACACACTACCTGAGGATTGCTGAAAAATTTTATAAGCCATATATAATTAGTCGGGGTTATTGATTGCTATATAAATCAATTCCAGCCAGATTATCTGTATGTTCGCGTTTTGTTTTAGCCGTATCTGAGCGTAATTTATCCAGATGTTGCAAATATGTTTTATCTACATCGCCGGTAACATACTCGCCATTAAAACAGGAACTGTCGAAGCTTTTTATTTTTTCATTGCCATGTTTTACGGCCTGAATCAAATCGTCAAGATCCTGATAAATAAGCCAGTCGGCGCCAATTTCTTTAGTGATTTCTTTAACATCACGGCCGTCTGCGACAAATTCTTTAGGTGATGGCATATCGATGCCATATACATTAGGGTGGCGCACCGGTGGCGCAGCCGATGCCATATAAACATTTTTAGCACCCGCTTCTCTGGCCATCTGAATTATCTGTTTTGAGGTGGTTCCACGCACGATAGAATCATCGACCAGCAGCACATTTTTATCTTTAAATTCAAGGTCTATTGCATTTAATTTTTGACGTACAGATTTTTTACGCTGGGTTTGCCCTGGCATAATAAAGGTGCGACCAATGTAACGATTTTTTATAAAGCCTTCGCGATATTTAACGCCTAAATGATAGGCAACTTCCAGTGCTGAAGTACGGCTGGTATCGGGAATGGGTATTACCACATCAATATCGTGATTGGGTCGCTCGCGTAATATTTTCTGTACCAGCGTATTCCCCATGCGTAAGCGGGCTTTATAAACTGAGATGTCGTCGATAATTGAATCGGGTCGTGCGAAATATACATATTCAAAGATACAGGGTGTATTCTGAGGATTTTCTGCACACTGCTGATGTGTCATATTGCCATCTATATCAATGTAAATAGCTTCACCGGGTTTAAGATCACGCACTAACTCAAAACCTAATGCATGCAATGCAACACTTTCGGATGCCACGATATATTCCACACCGGCTTCTGTTTCGCGCTTACCGTAGCAGATCGGACGAATACCATGGGGATCTCTAAATGCAAGCACGCCTTTGCCGACAATAGTTGCCACAACCGCATAACCACCACGACAGCGTTTATGCACTTCGCAAACAGCCTTAAATATTTCGGTGGAGCTTACCTTAAGTTTTTTCTGCACCTGTAATTCATGGGCAAAAATATTGAGTAGAATTTCCGAATCAGATTCAGTATTGATATGACGCATATCATCTTTATAAAGCTGCGCTTTTAATTCTTCTGCATTGGTCAGGTTGCCATTATGTGCCATAGCGATGCCATAGGGGGAATTAACATAAAATGGCTGGGCTTCAGCAGCGGACGAGCAACCGGCCGTGGGGTAGCGTACATGGCCTATGCCCATATTACCCGCCAGTTGCGTCATACTATCCACATTGAATACATCACTCACCAGGCCATTGTTTTTTCGCAGATGAAACTTATTACCTTCGGAGGTCACTATTCCCGCTGCATCCTGACCACGATGCTGTAGTATGATTAATGCATCATACAACAATTGATTAACAGAACTTCGGCCAACAATACCGACTATACCGCACATAGAAACCTCAGTAGATAAATTGCTAAAAAATGGAATCGATATAAAAATTTAATACGTGAAATATTTAGCAACATCATCGGGCAAATATCCCTGCAACCATATTGCCAGTGTTTCAAAGCGTTCAATAAATAGCGATGACTGCCACCAGTCATAGCTCGGCGCATTGGTTAAGCCTGCCACAAACACCAGCGCGATGACAACTACCAGACCAAGCGATGCACCAATAATTAAGCCTAGTACACGATCCAGCCCGCTTAAACCGGTTTTATTCACAAACTGCCTTACCAGAAAACTGACCACCGCACCCACCATTATAGTTAGCACAAATAATATTCCCATAGCGGTAGCCAGCCTCATGGGTGCAGATTCGATGCCTGTGAGTAATGATGAAGCCAGATTAGGTGCAAAACTAAAGGAAATAATACTCGCGGCGAGCCAGGTACCAAGGGCAATGGCTATTTTCGTAAAGCCCCATATTAAGCCAAGCACCAGCAAGACAACGACGATAGTCGCAATTCCAAAATCGATAAGCGTCACTGTGAGCTCCGTAAAAAAGATGCTATCCCGGCAAAATCAATAGATTGCACTATCGACCCCGTTGTAGAAAGACGACATCATACCAAATTCTGCTATAAGCTTCATCATGGATGTTGCACCACCATGCCATTTATTTTCTCTGTTTTAAATAATTCGGTTTTGAGTTTTTTAAGCTGCATTTTATCGAGTTCCGGGCCTATTCTCACACGATAGGTTGTGCTGTCTGGTTTTTTCAGCACATCGACATAGCTTGCATAGCCTTTGGCTCTGAGTTTGTCACGTAACACCTCTGCATTTTTTTCATGTGAGAAACTACCCAGCTGCAACGCCCATGCATGAATCGATGACTCTTCCGGTTTTATGCGCTTATTGATGGTGGTGGAGGAATCCCGCGATTCCATATAATCTGAGATGGGTTTAAATTCGGGTTTTTCAGGAATTCTTACTTCATTGCTATAGCGTGATTTATGACCCGCGCCATCCAGCCATTCTGGCACTAAAATCACCATAAAAGCGCCTAAAATAACTGCGCCGATAATACGTTTTCGAAGTTTTCTATCCAAACCTGTTCCAGAATTTAGTTATTAACGAGTCTTTTGCAAAGCTTACCTGTATTTTATGCCCGGCAGAGTACTTGCAAAGGGCCTGCCAGGGCGCTGTTCTGGTATTCACTCAACCAGACTCTTCATTTGCATTGAAGATAACATGCCTGTTACGGGTATTCTTTTAAATAGACCTGTTAGTGTGTATTTAATGCCTTAAAAAACTCACTCGCCTCAGCGACCGTATAAAATGAACCAAAGATAATAATCCGATCATTTGCTGCGGCTAAAGTTCTAGCTTTTATACAGGCATCCGTTACGGTTTCACAAGGCGAGAGTTTAACACCTGACTGCACGTCACGCACCGCCTGTGCCATGTTTTTTGAACTCAGTCCCCTGTTAACTGCAAGCCCCCCACTCACCCAGTGATCTATTTTCGGGCTAACGGCTGCCAGCACCTCAGATACCGCCTTATCAGCCAGCATGGCAACCACCGCAATGGTTTTGCCTTTCACCGGATTTTCATTTAGCAGATCCTGCAGCATACGCGCCGACTGCTCATTATGCGCCACATCAACAATGATCGGTGGCTGGTCGCAGATTTGCTCATATCGGCCCGCCAGTCTGGCATGCAACAAGCCTTTGCCGATATTTTCATTTCCCATATCCAGCCTGAGTCCGAGTAACTTTATCGCCATAATCGCCGCCGCCGCATTCTGCAGCTGAAAACCGCCCTTTAATACGGGGGCGGGTAAATTATCCAGATGCAGGTCTGCTGTATTTAATTGCCAGCTATTATTCGACAGGCCCTGAAACAGGTAATCCTTTCCCAGGCTAATTAAGGGAACTTTATTTTGCCGGGCATAATCCAGTAATGACGCGGGTGGGCAAAAAATGCTGACGATGCAAGGTTTATGTGGCCGCATAATCCCGGCTTTTTCACGGGCGATCACCTCAATATCATCACCCAGCCAGTCTACATGATCAATATCTATGCTGGTGATAACCGATACATCTGCATTAATTACGTTAACCGCATCCAGTCGGCCACCCAGGCCCACTTCCAGCACGGCTATATCAATATTAAATTTTTTAAACACCACCAGCGATGCCAGCGTGCCAAATTCAAAGTAGGTTAGTGCTATGTCACCCCGTGCCTGATCAACCACCTCAAATGCTTCGCACAAAACCTCATCTGACACAGGCTGCTGATTAATTCGAATGCGTTCGTTATAGTTGAATAAATGCGGAGAGGTGTAACAGCCGACTGAAATATCTGACTGATGCAGAATGGATTCAATAAAGGCGACGGTAGAACCCTTGCCATTGGTACCGGCAATACTGATGACCGGGCAAAAAAAATCAGCGGAAAAGTTGAGCTTTTTTAGAACAGAAGAAACCCGGCCCAGGCCTAAATCGATTTCTTTCGGGTTAAGACTTTGCTGCCATTGCAGCCAGTCAGCGAGAAGATTAAATCGCATGACTTTCAATGGAGTCAGACTCTGAGCTATTCCCACGAAATCCATTAAAAGTCAAAAGCATATTTATCCGCAAATGAACGCTAATGAACGCAAATAAAAGCAAAAACATTAATTTAATAAAGCATAGTGCGCCCTGAGAAATATATTGGTCATAAAAATATCTGGGCTGACCTGCCCTATACAGAACTTGCGTACAACCAAAATATTTGCGTTCATTAGCGTTCATTTGCGGACAACATGCTTTTTGCTTATAGAAAATATTTGTGAGGACACCTCAGCCTCAGTAGTCATTTTTTCAAACCGCTGGTTTATTTTGCAACATGCTCAAAATACTGGCGATTTTATCGCGCATATCACGGCGATCAATAATCATATCAATGGCGCCATGCTCTAATAAAAACTCACTGCGCTGAAAACCTTCAGGCAAAGTTTCGCGCACGGTCTGCTCTATTACACGAGGGCCGGCAAAACCAATTAATGCTTTTGGCTCACCCACATTAATATCACCCAGCATCGCTAAACTTGCAGACACACCACCCATGGTAGGGTCGGTCATAACTGATATATATGGAATACCTCGTTGAGACATTTTCTGTAACACCGCTGCGGTTTTTGACATTTGCATTAGCGAGAATAATGACTCCTGCATGCGTGCGCCACCGGAGGCAGAAAAACACACCAGGGGTATTTCATTTTTCAGACAGATATTGGCTGCCCTTACAAATTTCTCGCCCACTACCGAACCCATGGAGCCACCCATAAATTTAAACTCAAAGGCGACTGCAACTAATGGGATATTTTTTAACTGACCTTTAATCACTATCAGCACATCATTTTCTTCAGTACTTTTCTGCGCACCGACAATACGATCTTTGTATTTTTTAGTATCTTTAAATTTTAAAATATCAACTGGTTTAATATTGGGTGCAATTTCTTCGCGTGGTTCTTCATCCAGAAAATTTTCCAGCCGACGTCGTGCATTCATGCGCATATGATGATGGCATTTCGGGCAAACATCATGATTGCGCTCTAATTCGGCACGATACAAAACCGCATTACAGGCATTGCATTTAGTCCATAGCCCTTCCGGCACTGAGCCTTTTTTCTCCGCATCATTCGCTTCTGTGCGAATGCGTGTAGGCATTAATTTTTCAAACCAGTTCATTTTTAAAACCTTTTTTCGTCACTGAGGCACAGAGAAAACACAGAGTTATCTATTTAAAAAACTCTGCGCCTCTGTGTCAAAATATTTTATTGGTCCATGGCTTTGCGCATGGATGTCAGCAGTTCACAAACCTGCTGTGAAATCTTTTTCGGGTCATTCGCATTGTCTGCAATGCGACTAACAATAGCACTGCCCACCACAACCGCATCAGCAACGGCGGCGACCTGTGCAGCAGATTGTGCATCACTAATTCCAAAACCCACACCCACTGGAATCGATGTATGGGTTCGGATCTGGGCCACTTTTTCTACCACCGAATCCACATCTAAATTTGCGGCGCCTGTGACTCCCTTCAAGGATACATAATATACAAAACCACTGGCCTGATCACAGATAATTTTCATGCGTTCATCGGTGCTGGTGGGGGCTAACAGAAATATCATGTCGATCTGTTTTGCTTTTAGCTCAGTAAGTAAATCTTCACCCTCTTCTGGTGGTAAATCAACCAGAATTAAACCATCCACCCCAGCTTCTGCCGCCGCTTCTGCAAAGTGTTTATAGCCCATGACTTCAACCGGGTTGGTATAGCCCATTAATACAATGGGTGTATCCGCATCTTTGCTGCGAAACTCTTTGACCATGCCCAGCACATCATTAAGGCTAACATTATGTTCAAGCGCCCGCTCGCAGGCGGCCTGTATCACCGGGCCTTCTGCCATGGGGTCTGAAAATGGAATACCTAATTCAAGTATACTGGCACCGGCAGCTACCATATCATGCAGTAAATTAACCGACACCGATGGCTGCGGGTCACCGGCGGTGATAAAGGTGACCAGTGCGGTTTTATTTTCGGCTTTCAGGGCTTCGAATCTTGCTTGTAAACGACTCACAGTTCTATACCCTCAATATCTGCAATGGTGTTGATATCTTTATCACCACGGCCCGACAGATTGATAATAATAATTTGATCTTTATGCATGGTTTTTGCCAGTTTCTCACCATAGGCAAGCGCATGACTGGACTCTAAGGCTGGAATGATGCCTTCTGTAAGTGTCAGTTTATGGAAAGCAGCCAATGCTTCTTTATCCGTTATGCTGACATAATCTGCACGACCACAGTCTTTTAACCAGGCATGTTCGGGGCCTACGCCGGGGTAGTCCAGACCGGCTGAAATACAGTGGGTTTCTATGATCTGCCCATTATCGTCTTCCATTAAATAGGTGCGATTTCCATGTAACACGCCGGGTTTGCCGGCGCATAAAGGTGCCGCATGGTTCGGTGTATCTACGCCATCACCGCCACCTTCGACACCGTAAATTTTTACATCTTCATCGCCTAAAAACGGATGAAATAAGCCAATTGCATTAGACCCGCCACCCACACAGGCGACCAGTGCATCGGGTAAGCGCCCTGCCTGCTCCAGTATCTGGCGTTTGGCCTCACGACCAATAATAGTCTGAAAATCACGCACCATCGTAGGATAAGGGTGTGGCCCGGCAACAGTACCAATAATGTAAAAGGTATTATCAATATTGGTCACCCAGTCGCGCATGGCTTCATTCAGAGCATCTTTCAGGGTTTTAGAGCCGGAGGTGACCGGAACAACTTTGGCACCCAGCAGTTTCATACGGTAAACATTGGGAGCCTGACGCTTAACGTCTTCTTCACCCATATAAACGATGCATTCCATACCAAAGCGCGCCGCCACAGTCGCCGATGCCACGCCATGCTGACCCGCACCGGTTTCGGCAATAATCCGGGTTTTGCCCATGTATTTCGCCAGCAGCCCCTGGCCGATGGTGTTATTTATTTTGTGTGCGCCGGTGTGGTTTAAATCTTCACGCTTTAAATAAATCTGCGCACCACCCAGCTCATTTGACCAGCGCTCTGCATGGTATAAAGGGCTGGGTCGACCCACGTAATCTGCCAGGTCTTTATCAAAGGCAGCCTGAAAGTCTTTATCGGTTTTTACTTTTTCATAGGCCAGACGCAATTCTTCAATCGGCCCCATTAAGGTTTCGGCAACAAATTTGCCACCGTATATACCAAAGTGGCCACGCTCATCCGGCATGGAATAATAATCTTTCTTATCTTCGCTCATTAACTGCTCTTCTAAATTTATGCACAATCAACCCGCTTAACTTCGCTCATTAAGCGGGTCATTAATATTTTATCTTTTAACCCCGGTGCAGATTCTACACCAGAGCTTAAATCGACCGCATAGGGTCGTACTTGCTGTATAGCTTCGGCCACATTATCCGGGGTTAAACCACCCGCCAGAATAATTCTGCTGCGCAGGGTTTCGGGAATAGCTGACCAGTCAAAACGTTCACCGGTGCCTCCCGATTCTCCCAATGCATGGCTATCCAGCAAAATACTGCGGGCTGAGGCATATGGCCCGAATAAAGCCGCTATATCTGCTTCGCCTTTAATTCCCAGCGCTTTTATATAGGGCCGGCCAAACGACTCACAAAACTCAGCCGACTCCGTGCCATGAAACTGCAGCAAATCAATATTTACCTCAGCCAGCACCTGCTTCACCCAACTTTCATCCGGGTTTAAAAACAGGGCAACGGCTGTCACAAAGCCAGGTAATGCCCTGATAATTTCCTGGGCCTGTTCAATCTCAATATGACGCGGACTTTTTGCATAAAATACAAAACCCAGCGCATCAACACCCAGCCGAGCAGCTTCAATAGCATCTTCTAATCGGGTAATACCGCAGATTTTTACTCGGGTTCTTTGAGGCATTGCGGGGTTCAACTGTCTTCAGTCCATACAAAAGCGGCATTTTAACAGAAAACAATCAGGAATTGTTTGTGGCTTTTTAAAACTGAGGCTAACTCAGATATAGCTATAGCTCGTATTCCAGTTACGAACGATAAAGCCCTCAAACTAGCCAGAAGTAGAATTAGGCAGTTTCATCTGTTCGTTGGTTAGCTGCACTGTTAAGGCCCACCTCCCTCGGGAAAAAGTGAATTGTGTAAAACTGATTACATTGCACCGTTTGAAAATAACAGAATAGACCGGTGCTATCCCCACAAATATCTCTAAAAGCAAAAAGCATTTTTACCGCAAATAAACGCAAATAAAAAATATAGTTTGTAGGAGGTAGCTTTAGCTGGCGATATAGAAGGCGATGCGGAGCGAGCCGATGTATTATACGGCTCGCTTCGCATTGCACAAATGGAGCTAAAACGGACACCCACTTTAAAGAGCGCAACAAAAACAAGGATTTAGCTAATACCTGGGCTATTTCTTTCTATGGGTGTCCGCTTTATTCCCTTTATCCCTAAAGCATTCATGTCGAATATTGACATATAACGCCATTAAATCTACACTTAATACATTAAACTTTGATGAGGAGAATAAAAATGTCCAGCAGCATTAACCTGTCTTTGACAGATGAACTCAGAGAGTTTGTTGATCGCAATACCGGGGACGGCTCTCTATATGCGACACCAAGTGAGTTCTTAAGAAGTTTAATTCGCCAGAAAAAAGAGAAACTTGAGGCAGCTGAATTGCGACAAGCAATTATTAGTGGTTATCGCGATGCAATTTCAGGCAATGTCTATGAATTTTCGGGCGACTTAAGAAAAGATATGAACGCATTCCAGAAAAAAAACACCATAAACAATGATTAAGATTGAGTTTACTCATCGAGCGATGCTTGATCTTAATGAAATCGAAGAATACTCCATTCAGAAATTTGGACAAAAAACAGCCGGACAATATCTAGACGATATAGAGGCTGCATTACATCTAATAAAGGAGCAGCCTAAATTGCTCGTATCAAAAAATGATACTTCGAGGTTTTTTAAGTTTTACCCTGTTCGCAATCATTATCTCATTTGCACTCGCGTAAAAACTATAGTGATTGTATTAACAATAAAACACTTCCAGATGGATCTACCAGAACGGCTTAATGAACTTGAACCCAGTCTGCGGCAAGAAGCAGAGTTGTTGTATAAAAAACTGTTGTAACAGAAAGGTAGAACTAAAAATCAAGGGGCCAGCCAGGAATGGCACTAAGTTAAGCGCACTCCATGCATTACATTTAGGATAAAATAACCCATTATATTCACTACAAATCATCAACCATACAGCTCTTTCTATCCCCTGATTTTAATATTAAAACTTTGCGTCAAAGATCTAAAACGGACACCCACTTTAGGAGCACAACAAAAACAAGACTTTAGCTAATACCTGAACAATTTCTTACTATGGGTGTCCGCTTTATTGCCATCAAAGGTATAACGCCAGATTTTTTTAATATCATTTTTAGCATGGGGCCGTATTGAAATTTTATGCATTCAACCCGGCATCTTTTTTAGCTTCCTGAATAATGTCCTGCATATTAAAGGGTTCAGCATCACCACTTTCTTCACCCTGAATAATTGCTGCACGCAAAGATTCTAGTCTGGCCTGATATATTTCATCCTGCTGCATTTTGAGTCGTAATGCTTCACGGATAATTTCACTGGCGTTGTTATATGTCCCATTATCCAGTTGTTTCTGGATGTAGGCTTCAAAAGTTGAACTTAAGCTAACATTCATGGATTGATACCTCCGTGAGATAAATATACATCTTATGTCTATTATTATCAATATTGGACATTGCATTATCACTTAATCACTTGAATCTAAAAAGATCTAAAATAGATCTAAAATGGACACCCACTTTAAGAGTCCAACAAAAACAAGGGTTTAGCTAATACCTGAGCAATTTCTTACTATGGGTGTCCGCTTTATTATACTTAAACAACTTGATTCCGATTTGATGGACAGGGCCATGAACTACTCCGCACAGCTTTTGATGGTATCAAAACAGGGGACAGAGCGGGAAAGCACCGGTCTGTCCCCGATGGATATGTGCCTTAGCAGGGTAATGGAGCTAAAACGGACACCCACTTTAAGAGCCCAACAAAACAAGGATTTAGCTAATA
>QIDK01000162.1 GCA_003228405.1 Gammaproteobacteria bacterium
TCACCGGCATGTTCTGCTCCAGCGGGGTCTCAGCGAAATGCCGATCCATTTCATGGGCTCCCTGCAATAAATCTTCGAAATGATCCATGCCAATATACAGTGCAATCGGCAAACCAATGGCCGACCACAGAGAATAGCGCCCGCCGACCCAGTCCCAGAATTCGAATACATTGTCGGGATTAATACCAAATTCGCTGGTGGCTTTAAGGTTGGTGCTAACCGCAATAAAATGTTTAGCGACCGCTTTTTCATCCCCCACCAGATCAACAAACCATTTTCGCGCACTGTGGGCATTGAGCATGGTTTCCTGGGTGGTAAAGGATTTTGAAGAAATAATAAACAGGGTGGTTTCCGGCTCCACCAGTTTCAGGGTTTCTACCAGGTGAGTGGCATCGGCATTAGATACAAAATACGCCTTTAAATCACGCTGGGCAAAGGGTTTCATCGCTTCACACACCACATGCGGGCCTAAATCTGAGCCGCCAATACCAATATTAACAATGCTTCTGATTCTACGCCCGTTATAACCCCGCAGCTGGCCACTGCGCACCTGCTCGGTGAAGCTGCGCATTTTGTCCAGCACCGCATTGACCTTTGGCATCACATCTTCACCCTGCACCATCACCGGTGTATTTGAGCGATTACGCAGGGCAATATGCAGGGCGGGGCGAAATTCGGTACAGTTAACCTCATCTCCCGCGAACATGGAGTCGCGATAGGCTTCAACTTTGGCATATTTCGCCAGATCCATTAATAAATTAAGGGTTTCATCGGTAATACGGTTTTTGGAGTAATCCAGCAAAATATCATTCAGGCCGACTGAAAATTGCTTAAATCGATCTGGATCTTTATTAAATAGATCCCGCATATGCACCAGGGAGATTGTTTTGAAGTGTTTTTCCAGTGCTTTCCATTCAACTGAATTGGTTAAATTGCTCATTTTTGCCCTTATTTTTATTGACGCCCCCTTTTTTAAAGGAGGTACTCACCAAGAATATGATTATTAATCAGTTTTTTCAATGGCTTCATCAAGTTTAGCTCAACTCCAGGATTTTCATGTATAATATCGCGCCTTGTATAAACTTCCGGTATGAAAAACATATGGTTAGCACTGCTAAAATTTTCTCCCATCCTAACGACAAAAAGCTCAGGGCCAGAGTAAAATTATTTGGCAACCTGCTGGGTAATGTCATTAAAAAACTGGCGGGAGTCCATGTGTATGATGCGGTAGAGAAGCTGCGTAAAGGTTACATTAGCTTACGTAAAATTGACAACCCAAAAAAACGCGCCCAGCTGATGAAGTTTATTGAGTCACTGGATGCAGACACCCTGACCCAGGTGGTGCGTGCTTTTAGCATTTACTTTAGCCTGATTAATATCGCCGAAGAAGATTACCAGCACCTGCAACGCCGGGAACAGATATTTAATGGTAAATCTCTGTGGCTGGGCTCATTTGATGACACGCTAGAACAGTTTCGACTGGATGGTATGGATGCTTCCCATGTACAGGATTTATTAGACCAGCTGGCCTATATTCCAGTATTCACCGCTCACCCCACCGAATCTAAACGGCGCAGCGTTATGAATGCCCTGCGCCGTATTTTCCTGCTAAACGATAAATTAAATGACTCCCGCATTGGCAAGATTCAGCGCAAAGAGCTCAGTGATGAGCTTGAAACCGAAATTCAGCAGCTGTGGCGTACCAATGAAGTGCGAGAGCACAAACCCCAGGTGCGTGATGAAATTAAAAATGGCATGTATTACTTCCGCACCAGCCTGTTTAATGCGGTACCCCAGCTATATCGCAATTTAGAGCGCAAAATAAATAAACATTACCCCAATAACAGCATCACCGTGCCCAGCTTTTTACGCTTCGGCTCATGGATTGGTGGCGACCGGGATGGCAACCCCTTCGTTAAGCCAGACACCACTGCGATGGCTTTGCGTATGCAAACCCAGGTGATTTTGCAGGAATATATTTACCGGGTGGTGGAAGTCAACAAACAGCTAACCCACTCGGTTGATCTTTGCACGCCCACCCGATCTTTTATGGACAGCCTCGAGGCAGATGAAAACATTCGCTTTGAAGTGTATGCGGCATCGCCCAATGCATTTAGTAATGCCCCCTACCGTCGCAAACTGTCATTTATGCATTACCGCCTGCAGCAAAATCTGGCTCAGGTGAATGCACGATTAGCCGGTCAGAACCTTGCAGAGAGTAAAACAGACTTTGCCCAGGCCTACCCATCTGAAAAAGAATTTATTAATGACCTGATGTTAATCCGCAATTCACTCATCAGCCATAACGATGAAAATATCGCTAATGGTGATTTAAAAGATTTAATTCGTGTGGCAGAAACTTTTGGCTTTTTCCTGCTCAAGCTGGATATTCGTCAGGAATCAACTCGCCACTCGGATGCAGTGGCGGATATTATCAAACAGATAGCCAAAGCTCCGGATTACAATGAGCTAGATGAAACTGCTCGGCAGAAATTACTGTCAAAATACATTGAAAACCCGCCTGTGTTTACGCTGGATAAAAAACAGCTGGATGAACTGAACCGCGAAACCCTGGATGTATTTGAGTTAATCGCCAATATGCGCAGTGAAATCTCTCCCCGCGCCTTTGGTAACTATGTTATTTCCATGACCCATGCCGCCAGTCATGTACTGGAAGTTATGTGGCTGGCTACATTAACGGGTTTAAGCGGAGAGGACGATAATGGTGAAACTTTCTGCAATATCCATATTTCACCCTTATTTGAAACCATTGAAGATTTAGAACATATCGAATCTGTATTAAAAACCCTGTTTGAAAACCCGGTATACAGCAAACTACTAAAAGCGTCGGGTAACCTGCAGGAGGCCATGCTGGGTTATAGCGATTCCTGTAAAGATGGCGGCATAATGGCCTCATCCTGGAATTTATACGATGCCCAGCAAAAAGTGATACGCCTTACCGATGCCTTCGATATTGACTGCCGTTTGTTTCATGGCCGTGGTGGCACCATTGGTCGCGGTGGCGGCCCAACCCACGACGCGATTCTGTCTCAGCCGGAAGGCACTGTACACGGGCAGATTAAATTCACCGAACAGGGTGAAGTGCTATCTTATAAATACAGTAATCAGGAAACCGCCATTTATGAACTGACCATGGGCGTTTCTGGTTTAATGAAAGCCAGCCGCTCGATTGTTACTGAAAAAGCGGAACCGGCACAGAGCAATTACCTGCAAACCATGCAACAGTTAACCAAAGTGGGCGAAGACAGTTATCGTGATTTAACTGATCGCACCGAAGGTTTTCTCGATTACTTCTATGAAACCACCCCGGTCACCGAAATAGGCCTGATGAATATCGGCTCGCGCCCATCTCATCGTAAGGCCAACCGCTCCAAGACCTCTATTCGTGCCATTCCCTGGGTATTTGGCTGGGCGCAGTCTCGCACCACCCTGCCCGCCTGGTATGGCATAGGTTCAGCCCTGACTCAATTTATCGATGGCAAAGAAGAAAATCTGCAACTATTACAGGAAATGAATGCCAACTGGCCCTATTTTAAGGCCATGCTCAATAATACCCAGATGGCATTATTAAAAGCCGACATGTCCACCGCCAGAGAATACTCTGAACTGTGTGAAGACAAAGACACGGAGCAACGGGTATCAAAGAAAATTTTCGATGAGTATAAGCGCACCGTAGAGAATATTCTGACGATCACCGGTAATCCGCAATTACTGGCAGACAGCCCAACTCTGGCCCTGTCTCTGCAGCGTCGTGACCCTTATCTCGACCCACTGAGTCATATTCAGATTCTGATGCTGAAGCGTTATCGTAATGAGCAGGCGACTGAAAATGAGCAGGATACATGGATTAATCCGTTGCTACGGACGATAAGTGCGGTGGCGGCGGGGATGCGGAATACGGGATAAAAGATAGTCGGAAGTCTTAAGTCAAAAGCGGTCTCCCCTTCGGGGAGACCGCTTTTTTGTTGCCTTTTTTGTTGCTTTTTTGTTGCCTTTTCTTCTGACTTACGACTTACGACTTCTGACTTATAACTTCCGACTATCTTTTCAAGCCACCTGAACCGGTATCTGATCACTGGTACGCGTAATCTGGTTCAATTCATTCAAATAAACCAGCTTAGGCTTAAAATTAGCCGCTTCTTTCTGATCTAGCTGTGCATAGCTACAAATAATAATACGATCACCCGGGCTGGCCTTGTGTGCAGCTGCCCCATTAACCGAAATCATACCACTACCACTTTCACCACGAATCGCATAAGTCGTAAAACGATTACCATTCGCCAGGTTATAGATCTGGATTTGCTCATATTCATGAATTCCCGCTGCATCCAGCAAGTTTCCATCAATCGCACAGGAGCCCTCATATTCCAGTTCGGATAGAGTCACACGAGCCTGATGTAATTTGGCTTTGAGCATGGTCAGATGCATAAAAATTCCTGTGCAAAAATTGAGCAGATAAAAAACGCAATTATGATTGAAACGACCCATTCTATCAAGTTTAGATAATACTTATATTACCCTGGAATTATAAATATATAGCTGAATTTGTAAGAACTTACAAAAAATTATAATTTGTGGCTCGATAAATTATCAATTAATCGCACATCACCTAACCGAGCTGCAGCCAGCACCACCTTATCTAACGTTTGCTGCGTTACAGCCTGCAGGTCAGAACTGGCCCTTACCGATACATATTCTGGCTCAAAACCTTGCTGTTTAAGTGTCTGCATCGCCTCTGACTCCAGCTGCTGAATCGATTTTTCATTATACTCAAGTTGCCGGGCTAACTTCTGTAATACGCTATACAGTTCAGGCGCAATGCGCCTCTGCTCAACGGTTAAACGAGAGTTTCTTGAGCTCATCGCCAACCCATCGGCCTCACGGCAGGTTGCCACCGACTCGATGTCTATCGGCATATTCAAATCCTGCACCATTTTTCTGATTAACAATAACTGCTGAAAATCTTTCTCACCAAAAAAAGCTCGCTGTGGCTGCACCAGATTAAACAGTTTATTCACCACGGTCGCCACGCCATCAAAATGCCCGGGGCGATGCTCACCCTCAAGTTCTTCGCTGATTTTCGGCACAGATATTATTGTGGACAACTGCTGCCCCTGTGGATACATTATTTCACTGTCAGGTAAAAACAGTAAATCGGCTTTAGCTGCAATCAGTTTCTGCTGATCTGCATCCCGTGTTTTGGGGTAGGCATTGAAATCTCTGGCCTCATTAAACTGTAGCGGATTAACAAAAATACTGACAACCACTTTGTCACATTGGGCTTTGGCCTGATTGACCAGTTCAATATGTCCTGCATGGAGATTGCCCATGGTGGGCACAAGGCCAATGCATTGACCTTCTTTTTTCCATTGCGTGATGACATCTCTTAAAGTGTTAATGGTTTGTGAGATTTTCATATTGAACATATTAAAAAATAAACCAGAATATTTCCTGTGAACAGGGACAGACGAATAATAAAATACATTAATTAAAACTAATTAAACGTATGCTCATCAGCCGGAAACTTAACAGCCTTTACTTCATCAACATACTGTTTCACTGCCTGCTGTATTGAGCTGACCTGCTGCATATAGTTTTTAGAAAACTTTGGCACATGACCCGCTGAAATACCTAAAATATCATATAACACCAGAACCTGACCGTCCGTTTGACGACCTGCCCCAATTCCGATCACCGGAATATTTGCCTGCTCTGTTATCTTTTTAGCCAGTGATGCTGGCACACATTCCAATAATAATAAATCTGCACCCGCCTGCTCTAATACCCTGGCATCATTCAGCATTTTATCAGCACTGGCTGCATCCCTGCCCTGTACTTTATAACCGCCCAGTTTATGCACTCGTTGTGGCTGTAGCCCCAGGTGTGCACAGACAGGAATGCCCAGCCTTGTTAATGTCTCAACCAGCTCGCGTTGATCGGCACTGCCTTCAAGCTTAACCATATTGGCGCCACACTGTTTCATAAAACGCCCCGCATTTTCGACTGCCTGCTGGGTGGATGCATCCGACATAAACGGCATATCTAAAATCAGCAGGGCGCGTTCCAGGCCACGGGACACTACTTTCCCGTGGTAAATCATTTCATCCATGGTAACGGGTATGGTTGAATCCAGACCCTGAATAACCATACCTAGAGAATCACCCACCAGAACAACATCCACACCGGCTTTATCTAATAACTGCGCAAAGCTAACATCATAAGCCGTGAGACAGGCAATTTTTTCACCTCTGGCTTTCATTTCACCTAGTGTGTTGATGGTAACTTTACTGATTTTTTCTGGCTGTGAGCTCATACGCTTGATCCACCCTGCTATCTATATTAACTCTGGTTGCGGATTATAATAATGCCGCCCACTATTAATAGATTTTAATCGCTGTAATAACTGCTGGTAATCATTTTCATTATTAGCAAAATCTATCTCTGCGGCATTGACAATTAACAGAGGTGCATCTGTATAATGATAAAAGAAATCCACATAGGAACTGGATATATTTTGCAAATAGGCCGCTTCAATAAATCGCTCATGAGGTATACCACGGTTTTCAATACGCCCCAGCAATACTTCGACTGGTGCCTGCAAATAAACTACCAGATCTGGCTCAGGCACATCAATGGTTAACTGCTCATACACCTGCTCATATAATTTCAGTTCATCTTCATCTAATGTGAGCTCGGCAAACAGACGATCTTTTTCCATTAAAAAATCAGCAATCCGTACCGGGTTAAACATATCCGCCTGGCGTATCTCCTGCATCTGTCTGGCACGCTGCAATAGAAAAAACAACTGGGTAGATAAGGCAGCCGCTTTCGGGTTTTCATAAAACCTGCTCATAAAGGGATTTTCAACCGCTCCCTCCAGCAATAATTCACTACCAAAGCTTTGTGCCAGCTTTTTAGCCAGGGTAGTCTTACCCACACCGATGGGGCCTTCAATTACAATAAAATCTGGCCTATCCATTAAACTCACTTACCTTCACTATTTTCTGATCGCTGATGGCCGATAACAATTCTTTCAATGTTCTCTCACCTGGAATGCTTATATTCTGTGCGATTTGAAAAAGTGGCAAGAGTACAAATTTTCTGTTTTCTAATTCAATATGGGGCACAGTTAAACGCTTTGTCTGTATACACTGATCACCATACAATAGTATATCAAGATCAAGTGTGCGAGCACCCCAGCGTTTTTGCCGGCTTCTGCCCTGCTCTGTTTCTATTTTTAATAATGCATCCAGTAAAGGCTCCGCCGCCAGCTCAGTTTCTATTTCCAGTACTGCATTCAAATAGTCATTCTGTGGCTCATTATCCAGCGTGAGCGCCTGGCTTTGATAGATAGAGGAACAAGCTAGAAGCTTTGTTTCTGCTAAGTTATTAATCGCCTGTTTTGCTGCATTTAACTGCTGTAGCGGCTGATTGAGATTACTGCCAAGAGCAATATAGCAAATGGTCATTCGACTTTTTTACTGGCCTTATTGCTGGCCTGGCGTTTTCGGGGTTTAGATTTTGCCGGTTTAAGCAGTATTTCCTGCTCATTGGGCGCTAAAGTCTGAATGCGTGTCCACCAGTCACAGCTATCATCATTTACTTCCCCCGCCAGGCTTCTAAGGCACATGAAATCATAGGCTGCGCGAAATTTTTTATGCATTAATAATGATTTAGCGCGTCTCCCATGGCGAAACTGGAAGCGGTGCTGTAGTTGCCAGATATCCCTCACCACCATACTAAATCGTTTCGGTATGGATATGGTTTTCACCTGTTCCGATAACACCATAGAGCTGGCATTTTGCATGGCAATAGAACCGGGTTCACCCTCCAGTTTTAACTGTTCAGATAATTCATCCACTCTTCCCCAGAGCATCGCTGCAAACAAAAATGCAGGGGTAACCGGCTTTTCTTCATTGATTCGGTTATCCGTGCTTTGCAGAGCAAGATGAATAAAAGACTCAAAGATTTCATCACCTGCCTTAAGCTTTTCATCCGCCTGTTTAAATAAATATTGCAAAAGATCATATTTACACAGCAGCTGCAGCGCCTTAACACCCTTGCCCGAATGGAACAGTTTCAATACTTCGTCAAATAAACGTGCCGGTGGTATATCCGCAAGCAAATACCCCAGTTCGAAAATGGGCTGCTCAGAATCAGGATGTATATGAAAATCCAGCTTAGAAGCAAAACGTATGGCACGTAGCATACGCACCGGGTCTTCCCGATAGCGGGTTTGTGGATCACCAATTAACCTCAATACCCTGTTTTCAACATCATCCATCGCCGAGGTGTAATCAACAATAGAGAAGTCTGCAATATCATAATAAAGCGCATTAACCGTAAAATCACGCCGCCAGACATCATCTTCTAACCGGCCATAGACATTATCACGGATAATCCGCCCACTATCATCATGCTCACGATCATCATGCATTTCTTCCTGTGACGCCCTGAATGTCGCCACCTCGATAATTTCACGCCCAAAAAAAACATGTGCCAGGCGGAATCGCCGACCAATGATCCGGCTATTGCTGAATAACTTTTTAACATCTTCCGGGTGGGCATCCGTCGCCACATCAAAATCTTTAGGCGCATGCCCTAATAGAAGATCACGCACAGCCCCACCCACTAACATGGCACGATAGCCCGCTTTATGCAGGCGATACAGAACCTTCAGGGAAACATCATCAATATTGTCCCTTGAAATGCTGTGTTCAGGACGAGGAATTATGGTAGGTTGAGTCAAATTTACGGTATATTGTGTTAATTTATTTTGTGGCAAATTTTAACACAGAAAGAAAAAAAACGCTGATCTTTGGGCTTTCCTGCATTAACCGGTATTCTTCGACTTAGCTCAGGCTAACAAATTTTATTCAGGCTATCGACTTGCGGCTAATGCGGCCTTTAAAAGGCGATATCGACTGAATCAGCCCACATTTAAACCCTGCCTCCATTCAGACCCATGAAAAGCCAACCATCATCAAAGATGCTGATTCTAATCATAAATTTTATTCGATGATGTGGTATTATAAACAGCTTCAACAGAACTGAGAAGATAATCACACTTCTTATTGAAGCTATCTGTAATTAACAAAAATAGCGTCATTTAATTAAACCTTAAGGAAAACTCAACTAAAATGGATATCCTGGGTTTATGCATTTATTTTATTAACATTTCCTTATATAGAATCCAGATTCGGGAGAAATATACGTGTTTAATCAGAACAGACTTTTTTTAAGTTTTACTACATTACTATTAATTATATTTTCATCCGCCTCTTTCGCACAAAAAGCACCTGACTTTTCATTACAGAGCGACAAGGGCAAAATTAGCTTATCGGCTTATAAAAACAAAGTAGTTTATGTCGACTTCTGGGCTTCCTGGTGTAAGCCCTGCCGAAAATCTTTTAGTTTTATGAATAGTATGCAAAGTCGTTATGCTAAAAGAGGCTTTAAAATTATTGCCATAAATCTGGATAACGAGCGCTCTGCTGCAGATTCATTTCTGAAAAAAAATCCGGCTAAATTTACTATAGCCTATGATCCGGATGGAAAAACCCCCGATGCATATAAGCTAAAAGTTATGCCGACCTCATATCTAATTGATCGCAAGGGAAATATAATTAATATCCACAAGGGTTTTAAATCTAGCCACACAGCAAAACTTGAAAACCTTATTGTTACAGCCCTGAGTAAAAAGTAGCCTTAGAGCCTGCGGTTAAGCTTTAAGCGAATACCTGTAAACCTGTAATGCCCGGGGACAGACTGTTGTTTTACACTCTGTCTTCGAGCACGACCAAACCGACGAACTTCTGCTTCTGTTTATAAGCAATAAAATTTACACCTTCTTCGATTAATTTTCTGAAATGTTGCGGTAATATTAGTGACGGATATAACAACTGAAATAAAGAAAAATTACAGTATTGGTCATTTCTCCGCCATGGCCTGTCCCTGCGAGATACTGCTTGAATCACGTGATAAATCGCTGCTTAAATCAATTACTCAACTCGCCTTTAACGAAGCCAGACGCATTGAACAAAAATTCAGCCGCTATAGAAAAGACAATATCATTTTTAAAATAAACAACTCAAACGGCAAAGCGGTTGAGCTTGATGAAGAAACAGCGTTGATGTTTGATTTTGCCAGCCAATGTTACAGACTAAGCGATAAAAAATTTGATGTAACTTCAGGTATTTTACGAAAAATATGGAAATTTGATGGCAGTGACAATATTCCAGATCAGACTCAGATTGATTCCATTAAATCAAAAATTGGCTGGAACAGAGTTAAATGGCTTAAACCATTCATAACTTTAGCTGCAGATATGGAGGTTGATTTAGGCGGCATTGGCAAAGAATACGCTGTCGACTCAACTGTTAAAATATTAAAACAACATACCGATAAAAGTTTTCTGGTAAATTTTGGCGGAGATATAGCCTGCCCTTACCCAAGAAAAAACAACACCCCGTGGACAATTGGCGTTGATGACCCAGTACAGACAGGTGAAAGATCTGCCGGCAAAATTGCCTTATATCGGGGAGGCCTGGCAACCAGTGGCGATGCACGCCGATACCTACTCAAAGATGGGGTTCGCTATAGCCATATACTTAACCCACAAACCGGCTACCCTGTTGCTGATGCTCCCCGTTCTGTTTCTGTCATTGCAGATAGCTGTGTTGAAGCAGGCATGTTATCCACATTTGCTATGTTACAGGGAAAAGCTGCCGTTGAGTTTTTAGAAGCCCAGGATGTTAAGTTCTGGTGTATTCCTTAAGAAATTTTAGCTCGCAATGCACATAATATAAACAGCCGTTCTTTATATCATCTTTTGGCCAGACTCATAATAACAGGCATGCTTTTCATGTGTCTCAGTAATAACAAATCGCTCAGTTATCTATTCGCTTCATACGCACTATCTGTCTGCGCTGTTTTTTACTGGGGCGTTTTTCAGTGTAGGGCTGATTAGCATTTAGAATTTTTAGTGACTGGGCAAGTTCGGCTCTTTTTTCAATACTGGTCTGGCTTTCCACATAAAGCATTTGCGCTTCAGTAGCAGGTCGCCGGTGTTTGTTTATAGCTTCAATGGTCACCTGAAATTCAAACTGTGCCCGGCTAATTTCTAACTTGTCGCCGGGTTTTATATTTCGTGAGGCTTTAACCCTGCCTCCATTCAGATGAACCTTACCGCCATTTATTGCTTCTGCCGCCAGTGCTCTAGTTTTAAAAAAACGAGCTGCCCACAACCATTTGTCCAGCCGCTGCTGAGACTCAGCTTCCATTCTTAGCCGCTTTTCTTAAGCCATATATCACGGGTGCAAGCCATATTAACCACAACAATGAACCAAAGAAATGGCTTTTCTTTTCTTCAGCTTTCACTTCATCAAAAACACCATCTCTTACTTCTATTGCTTTTAGCCTGCTATTTTCATCCGCCTGAAGAGCTGCATCCCCTGTGTTTAAGGCTACCTTCCCGGCATTATTTTCAATGTCGATAGCTCCCTTATTTACCTTAACAAACAGGCCGTTACTATTAACATCGACACTGCCATCACAGCCATGGGCCTGTAATACGCGAATGGCGTACTCGGTACCCCGTACACCGACCGTAGCTAATGGCGTGTGCAGTTCATAAATATCATCTGCCATTTTGCCAATGCTTCCGGTTATTTTTTTGATGCTGCCTTTTATCAGGTATATCACACTGCGGTTACCACCGCGTAATAGCTGGTAATATTCAATCAGCATTTCACTATTACAGCGCAGGTCAATTTTTGCTTCATCTATCATATTCAGACGTATAAAACCCTTAACACCTGTAAAAATTCTATCACCAACAAAAATTTCACTGCTTATTTCCAGCTCTCGCTTTACCTTTTTGTTCGATATGGCAAAGGTTTTACCCCGTTTTTTTATGACCTGACCAACGGATTGAGGACCTTTAAAAATAACCGTCTGTTTAGATGAGGGCGCTTTGATATTAGAAGAGACTGCAGGTAACTCCAGGCGCTCACCTGCCTGAATTCTGGTGGCATCTGCACCAATAAAGGCATGGGGATTTATCCTGATTATTTTTTTTATAATAACAGGCCATTGCGTCTGTTGATCAGGGTACAGTACTTTTACAATACTAAATATGCTTTGCCCTGGCTGTATATACAAGTAGCGTTTTTGAGTATTAAATTTTCCGGCAGTAGCACTAAATGAAATGAATAAGCACAGAAGTAACAGCCAGCTCAGGCTATTTTTGAACAGGGTCGATTGAACTGATATTTTATGCATGCGTATCTATCATAGGTTATATCACTGATTTTAGCTGAATAATTATGATATGGGTGAACTGATTATTATTTTTATTATGAACTTCTCAGCTCAGTACCCGTAAGCCGGAGGAATGGAGATCAAATCGCGACCTGATGGTCGCGATTTGATCTTCTCTACCTGATTAGTAGATCATTAATCCGTTTCACATAGGCTGCAGGGTCTTTCAGTTGCCCGCCTTCTGCCAGCATGGCCTGGTCAAATAGAATATGTGACCAGCTTGCAAACTTCTCCTGATCTGCCATATCTTTTAGTTGCTTAATCAGATCATGTCCCGGGTTAATTTCCAGAATCGGCTGGCTTTCGGGCACATCCTGGCCTGCGGCTCGCATGATCTGCTGCATCTGCATACCCATTTCATTTGAATCTAACACCAGGCAGGATGGCGAATCAGTAAGACGATGGGT
>QIDK01000103.1 GCA_003228405.1 Gammaproteobacteria bacterium
GCGAACAAAAGCTCTGCACCACACCCTGTACAGGCGAAAATACCAGGCGCCAAAACAGACTTTCGGCAACCATGAGAGCGCATACAGCAATAAAGTCAGCAGAATAATATCTACCCACAGTGCTGCAATTTTGACAATTCGCGCAATATAATAAAACACCATGACTCCTTAATATTCAGGGAAAACTGTGATTATCTAATTATAGCCTATTAAACTCGCAAACTTTTGATTGACCCTGGCCACGCTACTTGTTAACTTTCTGACAATTGCATAATCGTCCAGACCATGAAGTTAACTTTAGTTAACTTTTTTAAATTATCCAGCACTCATTGCTACAGTATTGATCAGCGGCTGCGCCACTACAGGCGAAGTCACTAATCCTCGAGATCCGTTAGAATCTTATAATCGCGCTGCATATGAATTTAACGATGGCGTTGACAGATACCTGCTAAAACCTGTCTCCAAAGGCTATAACGGCATCACACCTGTCCCTGTTAGAATCGGCGTTAAGAATTTTTTTAGCAATCTGGATGATGTGGTTGTTATATTTAATGATCTACTGCAGTTAAAACCTGGCCAGTTTGTTTCTGATAGTGGCCGATTTCTGCTTAATAGCACTCTCGGTTTAGCCGGCTTTGTCGACTGGGCGAGTGACCTGAATATGCCCAAACATAAGGAAGATTTTGGCCAGACTCTGGGTTACTGGGGTGTCCCTTCAGGCCCTTATTTTATTATTCCCTTCTGGGGGCCATCTTCTATTCGTGATGGCACCGGCCTGCTGGTTGATAGCGCTTATTTTGACCCGGTCTGGCAGGAAATTGAAAATGGCTTTCCTCCACAACATAGAAAACGAGGGCTTTCATGGGGTTTGTCTGTAGCTAAGGCAATAGATATCCGTGCTTCTGTGCTAAAAATTGAAAAAATTGTGGATGAAGCTGCTCTTGACCGATATGCATTTATTCGGGATTTATACCTGCAGCATCGAATTTATCTGGTTTATGACGGCAATCCGCCGGAAGAACCGCCTGAGTTTAGTGACGATGAACTGTTTGATTTTGATGAACCCGCAAAATAATCTGGAGAATGAGGGCCCAATACTCTAATTGGGTTATCTTGAATATATCAAAAGATTCACCGCAGAGGACGCGGAGGTGCGCAGAGAAAAGCTGTTTTTTTGTGTTTGCGCTACGCGCAATCACAAAAAAAACCTCTGCGTCCTCTGCCGTAAAAAGCTTTACCTTTGACCTTCAACCTATGGCATATTATCTTCAATAAATTTCTGATAATTTTCTGCGCTGATAATTTGTGTACCATCACAGTTAAACTGCATGCGTACCAGATCCTGTACGATACAGATGGTTATGTTACGCAAATAAAAATCGGGCAGGTCGCGCATGGTTTTTATGGATGACATAATGGTATGAATTTCATGCCGGGTCATTGGATCCCAGGTCTGGTGCCGTTTGGTAAAAATACTTTTCCAGTAGCCGGGTACCGTATCAAAGATTTTGCTGGATTTAATCGCACCATAAATATCACGCATTGCCTGAATTTTATCGTCATAAGTAATGCGTGGAAAATGCCTGTCCATATATGCCTTGTCCGCCAGTTTTTCGGATGCGTGGATTTCCTGGCGCAAAGGATCAAAAATTGAATTAGTACGTATTTCACCACTATTAAAGCCAATAAATACTCGATAACAGCTGCGATTAAGCATCAGCTCTTCCAGGTTTTCCATCAGTGGTACAATCACTTTATCAACCGGGCTCTCATAGCGCTTACGATCCAGTGATGTTTCCCGCAGTGATGGATCACCTTTTATGCCTATCTGAATACTGTTTTCATTTAAGCCAGTGGCACTGACTATGCTCTCCCGCAACACCAGCTCTTCCAGTTCATTTTCTGATGGGGTATTTTCTTGCGTCGACACTTTTCTGTTTCCTGTAGGTTTGTTTAACCGAATATACCATACACCTGATGACAGAATTATGAACCAGCTCATTTTTCAGGCTACTGGCAACAACTGCACACATAAACTGTCATGGCCATACGCCTGCTGAAAGCCTCGTTCTGCATAGAAATCGATTTACTGATTTTAGAACAATATTCAGATACTATTGTCGAATCAATAACCTATGTTTTTTATTACTCATGCAGCAACCTCAGTATAAACAGCAAAAAAAGACAGGCGCAATCATGCTGGTACTGATGTGGCTTGGTATTTTTATATTTCTTGGGGTTTTGTTTTCAGATATTCTGGAAAAACAGAACAACCCGAACCAGGCAGCCAGCACCGTCATTCTGTCTGATGATATTAAAGAACTGGTACTTCTCAGAAATCGCCAGGGTCATTATGTGGCCAATGGCTCGATTAACTCCCAACCCGTCGTGTTTATGCTGGATACAGGTGCAACTGATGTTTCCATTCCTGAAACTATCGCCCGTAAGCTTGGTTTAAAATCCGGCCCTTCTGCTATCTATCAAACCGCTAATGGCCCGGTAAAAGTGGCTCTTACCAAACTCGATAAAATCTCACTGGGAGATATTAGCCTGTATAATATTCGCGCAACCATTAACCCAGGATATAAAAGTAATGAAATTTTACTGGGCATGAGTTTTCTAAAACATCTGGAATTTACCCAGCGTGGCAACACTCTGACTTTACGACAATACCCCGAAGGGCATAAATAATGAACTTTTGCAGTCACTGTGGTGAACAGGTAGAGCATAAAATTCCACAGGGGGACAATCGCCACCGTTATGTCTGCACCGTGTGTGAGCATATTCACTACCAGAACCCGCGAATTATAGCTGGCTGCATTGCAGAATATAAAAACCAGATTTTACTTTGCAGGAGAGCAATTGAGCCTCGTTATGGCCTGTGGACTTTACCTGCGGGTTTTATGGAAAACCAGGAAACCACAGTAGAAGCCGCAGAGCGGGAAACCCTTGAAGAAGCAAATGCAAAAATAGCTGATATCCGCCTGTTCTGTAGCTTCAGTATTCCACATATTTCTCAGGTGTATATGATGTATCGAGGCAATCTGCTGAATGGTTTTGCCAGCCCCGGAGAAGAAAGCCTGCAAACCGCTTTATATTCTGAAGTAGAAATCCCCTGGGATGAATTAGCCTTTCCCGTTATTACTGAAACGCTTAAGCTCTATTTTAGTGATAAACAGAATGGTAAATTTCAAATTTACAATGGCGAAATGCGCAGGGATAACAACAGGACAATGAATACCCTGATATATCCTGACGATTTTTAAATTTATTTAATGTCATCCTTAACGCCAGCTGAATTACTCAAATCGATTACCCGTTTTGGCATGACTAAGACCACTTAACTACAGGAATTCACTTATGATTGAAGTTGAAGTCGCCATTATTGGTGCCGGCAGCGCAGGCATTTACTGCATGGGACAGGTTAAACGTTTTACAGATAGTTTTGTATTGATTGATGGTGGTGAACTGGGAACCACCTGTGCCCGTGTGGGCTGCATGCCATCTAAAGTATTGATACAGGTTGCTGAAGATTTTCATCGACGCACGATCTTTGAGCGAGAAGGCATTGAAGGTAAAGAGCATTTAAGTGTCAATATTGAGGACGCAATGGAACATGTTCAGGACTTACGCGATGCGTTTGTTGATCAGACACTGTCCAGCTCTATTGATCTATTACCCGAAGAAAAGCTGATTGAGTCTAATGTACATTTTATTGATGCCAATACATTAGAGACCGAAACGGGTGATCAGATTAAAGCACAGAAGATCATTATTGCCACCGGTTCAAGACCCATAGTACCAGATGCATGGCAGGAGTTTGCCGATAAAATAATTACCTCCGATGAAGTATTTGAACTTCAGCAATTACCCGAATCCATCGCGGTTATCGGGCTTGGCGTTATCGGGCTGGAAATAGGGCAATCACTTAATCGCCTGGGGGTGAATGTCACCGGTATTGATCAACAGACCATTATAAGTGGGCTTGATGATGCCGATATCAATGCAACTGCGATTGAAATTATCAGCCGTGAATTTCCACTCTGGTTAGGCCATGCGGCTGAAATTACTTTACTTGATAATGGCAGGCTAAAAGTAAGCGCAGGCAATAACAGCGTAGAAGTTGACAAAATATTTGCCAGCCTGGGGCGCAGGCCGAATACGGACAAACTAAAGCTTGAAACAACAGGGCTTGAAATTTCAGACAATGGGGTTCCCGCTTTCAATGCTCACACGATGCAGCTTGGTAATAGCTCAATTTATATTGCCGGAGACTGCACTAATGAAAAACCCATATTGCACGAAGCCGGTTTTGAAGGACGCGTAGCCGGTTACAATATTATGCAGGATAAACCGCTGGCATTTAAACTCAAAACGCCTCTGGCAATTACTTTTTGTGAACCCAATATTGTCACTGTGGGTGCAAAGTTATCGGAACTTGATGCAGATAACACAGCCATTGGTGAAATAAAAATGGCACCGGTAGGCCGCGCCTTAATTATGGGTAAAAACCGGGGCCTTATTCGCATTTATGCCGAAAAGAAAAGTGGTAAATTGCTCGGTGCGTCGATGGTCTGTGTTAAAGGTGAGAACTTAGGTCACCTGTTATGCTGGTGCATTGAAATGGAAATGACGGTACAGCAGATACTGCGTATGCCTTTTTACCATCCGGTGATTGAAGAAGCACTGCAGGCCGCCCTGTATAACCTAAAAGGAAAACTTGATATTGAAGACAGCCACTGGCCCATGGAAATTCAGCCCCTGACCCGCCATCCAGATTAAGCTGGCTGTATAGACATTAATAGAGGCCCCATAGGGTCTGGTTTAAAAACAGCGGTTTTGCATATTTTTATATGTTCAGAATGGCATGTTATAATCAGTCATCCCGTTTCTTACACCGAATTACACATGCACAAAACAGATGCTATTTTTATAACTGACCTCGACAATTTTCACGAAAGCGTTATTGAAGCCTCTCACCACAAACCCATACTGGTCGATTTATGGGCTGAGTGGTGCTCGCCCTGCCGTGTTATCGCGCCCATACTGCAAAAAATTGCGATTGAATTTGAAGACAGGCTGGGTATAGCCAAGGTGGAAGTTGACGAAGACGAAAACATGAAACTGGCGGGAAGATATCAGGTGCGCGGCTTCCCGACACTTATTTTATTCCACAAGGGTGAAGAAGCCGGGCGCTTTAGCGGCGCCAAACCCATGCACTTTATTCGTGAATTTATTCAACAGCACACTGAAATTTAAGATGTTTTTCTATAGGCCGCCTATACTCTGAAAACACCCATTTTATACAGTCTTAATATTCCGCATATGACAAACTTTTTATTCCGCATCCTTTTATTGCTTTGCATTACCAGTTTCACTTCTTTTGCAGTGGCTGCTAAACAGAATAAAGAAGCCAAACCACCATCCGATTATGAAAAAGGCATTATTGCCTATAAAAATGAAGATTTCGCAACCGCTTTAATGCTGTGGTTTCCATTAGCCGAGGCGGGTGATGCCCAGTCCCAGTTTAAAATTGGTCAAATGTATCTACAGCAGAAAGGGCAACGCAAAGATCCCTCGGCTGCTGCAGACTGGATTACAAAAGCCGCCAGGCAGAATCATGTAGAAGCACAAACCTTACTTGGCCAGCTGTATCTCAAAGGCGAAGGGGTTAAGCGCAACCACCGTACCTCGGCAAACTGGCTATTAAAAGCGGCTCGCCAAAAAGACAGCCAGGCACAGTATTTGTTAGCCAATCTTTATTTAAACGGAGAAGGTGTTCCTGCAGCCCCTGGCAAGGCAGCATACTGGTACAAAAAAGCCGCTAAGCAAGATCACACGGCTGCCCAGAATAAACTGGCACTGATGTATTTAAACGGTGATGGCATTAACAAAAAGCCCCGACAGGCAAAAAAATGGTTTGAAAAAGCCGCCCTTGCAGGCAATGCACCTGCACAGATAAATCTGGCAAAACTTTATCTGAATAGTGATGTGGTAAAAAAGGATAAACACAAGGCCTTCAGCTGGTACATGAAGGCGGCTAAACAGGGCGATGCAGAAGCTCAGAATCAGCTAGGCCTGATGTATGAAAATGGCACGGCCACTCAAAAAGATATTAAGCAGGCGGTTGTCTGGTTTAAAAAAGCGGCTAAACAGGATTACAGGGATGCTCATTTCAATATGGGCCGCGCCTATGTGCATGGATACGGCGTAGCAAAGAATTTTAAAAAAGGCGTTAAACACTTCCATAAAGCCGCTGAAAAAGGTCACGGCAAGGCACAGATGAATCTGGGTGTCGCCTATTACACTGGCCAGGGTGTTGAACCTGATTCGGCTATAGCCTATGCCTGGTTTTACCTGGCTGCCGCCACTAAAGTAGATGATGCCAGTATTACGAAAAATGCCATGTATAAAAAACTATCACCTGATGATATGAAAAAAGCCACTAGCCTGGCAGCGGAATATAAGCGTAAGTATTTCGTTCGCCCCAAAAGGCAAAAATAAAGCCCTTACCACTCATCGGTTTAGCCTGGTTTTTGTGAGCATGTTCACATATGTTTTATGTTTTTTAACTAAACTGTTGATAGCAGCTGATTTATTCCCCTACATTAATGAAGCAGGTTCGATGCCAGAACAACGACAACAGGCAGCCGCTTTACTGTCTCTAATTCGCAAAAGTCTGTGGTTACCTTTACTGGTGCTACCGGGCATGCTTTATACAGGCACTGTTTTTGCAAACCCCAGTTTAACCGCACCATCTGCAAACACGGCACAGCAAGATTCACAGCTGAGCAAACAACGTAAACTTTATCAGCTGGCTCAACAGGCTTATAAAATGGGCCACTACAATATATTCAGGCAACTCTCCGCCAGGCTCAAAACTTACCCATTACAGCCTTATCTGCAATACAAATCACTCACTCGCAACTTATCTTCTCTTAACAACCAGCAAATTAATGATTTTCTCCTGGCCAATGATGACACCGTCATCGGTGATCAGTTTCGCCGCAAACTTATCAAACATGCCGCAGATAACCATAACTGGCAAAAATTAATAGATATTTACCGTCAGGGATTTGGTGTGGACGCAGAATGCCACTATTTAAATGCATTGATTCACACCCGCCAACAGTCCATTGCCTACCCCAGAATTGAAAATCTGTGGATGTCTGCCCATTCTCGACCCAAAACCTGTAATGTGGTTTTCAAAAAATGGCAGGCCGCAGGCCATAAAACTCCGCAACGGGTCTGGCAACGTTTTAAGCTGGCCATGTCTGTTAGCAACCGCCAGCTGGCTCGCTATCTGACTAAGTCCATGCCCGCCAGAGATGCAGTTATTGCCAGAAAATGGCTAAAAGTTCACCAGAAACCAGAGCTGGTAACTTCCGCGGAAATACTTAATTTACAGCATCCAGAACAAACCGCGATATTACTACATGGTTTAAAACGACTGAGTTATAAAGACCTGACGCAGGCTATGGTCGTCTATCATCAGCTAAATCAATTCCCTTTCTCGACTCAGCAAACGGCTGAAATTATCCGTCATTTTGGCCTGCGCCTGGCCAGAAGCCATATGCCGGATGCGAGCTTATGGCTGGCCCGCATACCTGAAAGCCATATAGATACAACTGTAAAAGAATGGAAAATTCGTACCGCTATTCGCCAGGGTGACTGGGCAATGGTTGTTGAAGGCATAACCACACTTGCACTGGAGCAGCAGGCAGATTATCGCTGGCAATACTGGTGGGCCTATGCCAATGAACAGCTGGGCAATATGAATGATGCCGAGGGTATTTACCAGTATCTGGCCACTAAGCGCAGCTACTATGGCTTCCTCGCCGCAGATCATTTAAACCAGCAATATGCATTTGAAGACAGGCCGCTGGAACCTTCAGCTGAAACCATGAGCCGAATCAGCCAGCAGCCGGAAGCATTACGCGCGCGTGAGTTTTACCTGATGGGAATGATAGTACCTGCCCGGCGCGAGTGGCAAAGGTTTATTAACCGCATTGATAATGAACAGAGGCTGGCGGCTTCAAAGCTGGCTCAGGCCTGGAACTGGCATGACCGTGCCATTATTACCATGGGTAAAACACGCTATCGCGATGATATTGAGCTACGCTTCCCGCTTCATCTGGACAGCAAGGTTTATGCCTGGTCAAACCAGCACAATATTGACCCGGCCTGGACCTATGCCATTATTCGCCGTGAAAGTGCATTTATGCATGATGCCAGATCCCCTGTGGGCGCCATGGGCTTAATGCAACTCATGCCCAGCACGGCTCGCCAGGTCGCTCGCCAGCTGAAAGTACGCTACCGGGGTCGGCACAGCCTGCTCACCAGTAATACCAATATCCGCTTAGGTACGGGCTACCTGGAACGCATGCTGGACAAACTGGATAGCCAGCAGGTGCTTGCCACTGCAGCCTATAATGCAGGCCCGCATAGGGTTGAAAAATGGATGCCGGAACATAATAAGATGGAAGCGACTCGCTGGATAGAAACCATTCCTTTCTCTGAAACCCGTGAATATGTCAGTAATGTGCTGGCTTACATGGCTATTTATGAACACCGTATGAACCGGCAGGTTACCCGGCTGAGCCAGCGCATGCCACCGGTTCCTGCTAAAAACCCAACCGTTATTACACAGACTGTCAAGGCTGACAAACCACAGCCTGTTGTTATCTCAAACGATCCGTCATAGCCAGAGTTAAGCCCGAGTAATCGAGAGTTAAAGCCCGCTCTCACTTACAGAAGTTAGCGTTATCGGGTAACAATACTCTCTCCATTTAAGCAAGACCAGCAGTTAGTCATAGGTGTTTTAGCTTATAAAACATAAAGATACTTGCATAACATGATAATTTAGTCTAAGTTTAAGCCGTAGACCCTTGAAACTGAACTCTCATATGATTTTTGGAGAAACATAAATGAATAACGAAACCACTTTAAACATTGGCGACCGGGTTCGCATCAAAAGCACAGGCCAGGAAGTCACCGTCGATCAGGTTAGCGCATATGGCTTTAGCGTAATTAAATTTAACTCCGGTGGCACCTACCGCTTTTTAAATCATAAGCTGGAAAAACCTGCCACTGAGCATATTGTATACAATGCGTAAAATATAGCAGGCTGCTACGGTTGCCCTGGCCCGAATATTTGTGAAATATTCGGGACAGATATGGCTTCTGGCTCAAGTCTGGCTGTTTTCTGTCGATAAACTTGGACAGAGACAGCAATATGCAAAATATTCCACCATTACAGCAAAAGCAAGCAGCAGACACGCGCCAGCCGAAAAGGGGCAAAAAAGCGATGGCGACTGAAAATATTGCCGCTGATACCCAACCGGTAAAACGTCATCTAGACCGTCGCCACCGTCAGGATCGTCGACACAAGCAGATGAATGTGTCTCCTGAAAGACGACAACGTGGGCTGCTACGCAGAAAAAGTGATTCCGATTCTTTACTGGATGCAGAATCAGATGCTTTGAGCGATACTGTAGGTAAGCATATCAACACCACAGCATAAATATGAAAAAATCTGTTTCAACTTTTCTTAAACTGGCCATATTCCTCATTTTAACCATTATGGGTATTTTTTATATCATCAACCGCCCACCGGTGAAAAGCATCGGTGAATATAAAAAACAGGAGATGGTCAAACCTAACCGGAACAAGTCGTTTATCGACCAGCTTTTCAAGCCCGATTCCAGCAAGCGTAAAAATGCTGCAGAAGATGATGATGTCTCACTAACGGGCCGCTCCGGGCGTTATAAAGAAGCTAGAGTCGGCAAAAGTACCGAAGAGTAAGTCATGATCACCCCGAATGCTTTAGCTGTAAGCAGGGGCCATTCGTATCGCTGATTAGTTCTGCTGGTTTATCCGGGCTAAACTGAGATATCCCGATGAATATTTTAAACAGCAGAAAGCATATTGTCCGCAAATGAACACCAATGAAAAAATAAAAGCAAAAGCACTGTTGGGTGATCAAAAACACACACTAAAAGGAGTTTTAACTAAACCCAACACGTACAGAATTAATAATAACAATAGCAAAATTATTAGAAGTTGCTTATTCCCAGGATAAAGGTCTTACTACAAAGATTGTAAGAGCTAAAGGTGCATTTAAGTTAACAGTTGACCAAAATAGCAATGCCCGACTAACGGGTAAATTGGGAGCATTCAGCTTTAGTGGAAGTGATACTTTAGATAAAATTGGTGCCAATATTAAATTCGTAAATGTCAGTTTTTCTAATGGAGGCTCAGGAAATATTAAATATACTGCCATGATAGATATAAAATCTGCAAAAATAGCAATTACTGGGAACTTTAATATTGAGAAATTATTAACATCTTGTTCTGGGCTTCTATGTAAAGCAGCCAGAGCTTTAAAAGGCAGGCAGCATGCATACGACATGGAACTGCAACGTATAACGGGGCATTAAAATGCAATTTATTCTACCCCTTCTATTAGTTCTACTTATTTCCAGTTGTTCAGCACATAAACCTGAAACAGCACAGCTTTATGATGCTTACAGCAAACTAAGTCAAGAAGCTAAATATGGCGATATCCTGTCACATAGAAATGAGCACTTTACTTCAACATACTTAAAAGAAGTTAGCCCTAGCGATAAAAACTCTATTTTTTTATTAAAGCTAACTAATTATATAAACAAAAATTTATCACATTTTCAATCTACAGGAAGCGGCACAGCATGTTTAACTATAAATGGAACTGATGAAAACAAAGAGCCGCTAACACTTAATATTGAGTACAAAAAAAGCAATAACAAATGGTTGATTAATTATATGTTTGTAAATTTTTTAGAAAATAGTGACTATTATGCCAAATCAGTAATTTGCCCCCGTGAAGCTGAAAATAAAATGCTGGAGCAAATGCATAACATATAGCTCCAGCAGACCTAAAAAGTTACGCATCTTTTGTGGCGCTTCGCTATAATGCCACAAAAGCCACGTAACTTTTCGGGCTGGTGAACTTGGCGTTATATTTAAAAGCGCTACTCTGATACCCAGTTTTCAATTACAAGATTCGGAACTCGATTAAATTCACGAACATTATTTGTAACAAGCACAGCATTAATGCTTCGAGCATGTGCTGCAATTAAAAGATCATTATTCCCAATTAATTGACCATCTTTTTTTAGTTGGGCTCTAATTGAACCATAATGTTTACCTGAATTTTCATCCAAAGGATCTATTAGCAGTCTTTGTGTAAAAATTTCAAGTTGTCGCCATCGCTCTTCTTTTAAGTTATTACTTCCATTCTCTATTCCAAAACAGAGCTCTCCGTAAGTAACTGATGAAATGCAAATATCTTTTATAGCTTTAAATTTGTACCTTAATTTATCTGAATGGTTTTTTAAAACATAAATACAAATATTGGTATCAAGCATATACATCAATCGAAATCCCTTTCTTGTGGCTGTGAATCAGTTCTATCTTGTAAAAAATCATTATCAAAGGCAGATTTAGAATCAAAAAAATCATCCCAGGTTGGCTCTTTAGCTGAAATAATTATATTATCCCCTTGCTTTGTAATATAAACCTCGTCAGTATCAAAGCGGTATTCTTTAGGTAAACGGACTGCTTGGCTGCGCCCGTTCATAAATATCTTGGCTATTTGTGTATTCATATCGTAGTCTCACTATCTGGTATATATCAATAAGTATATACCAGCGTTGTGCAATTACAATAGTTTTTATAACCTACTGAAATAAAAAGAAAAATATATCAAATAGCTCCAGCAGACCCTAAAGTTACGCACCTTTTGTGGCGCTTCGCTATAATGCCACGTAACTTTTCGGTCTGCTGAACTAGGCCGCTACAAACGCTTAGGTATCAGCAAAGAAATCTATGAACAGACATAATCGTCACCGCCGACACCGGCTTTGCAGACGAACCCAATATAAAATACCTGTTTGAAGAAAACATAAACGGCTATATCCCCGACAATCAATTTAGAAGCCGAGACCCAAAATTTGCACATCAAAAAAAGAAGTACGGTAAGCGAAACAGTTACGCAAAAAAGAAAGTGAGCAGCGTGATACCCGCCAGTGAATTTAGATTTGATCCAATAAGCAAAACCTGCAGCTGCCCGGAAGGTCATATGCTCACACTGAAAAAAGAAGGCCTGGATCAACGGGGAATATACAAAATAAACTTTCATTGCAGACCCGCACTCTGCAACCAGTGCGACCGAACAGAATTGCAGGGTCAAATTACAGTACAAATTACAGGAGAAATTATGTCACAGAATAGACCAAAGCTATCATCATCAAAATTATCGTTTAAAGAAGTGTATGATGATATAGGTAAAAGCGTAGCAGCTGTCGGAACTAAAATAGGAGGGAAAGTTGATTACAACATAAATGTTGTACCTATAGGTCAAGGCCGATTTGAAAATGCATGTGCAATCCGCCTTAGTTATGTGCTTAATAAAAATGGTGTAAAAATACCCTTCATTAATGGTCAAACAGTTTCTGGTAAAGATGGAAACTGGTATATATACAAGGTCACTACAATCATTAAATTTATGAAATTAAAGTTTGGAGAACCCGATGTTGTATTCAAAAACCCAAATGAAGTTATATTGTCTAAACACAAAGGAATACTTGTGTTTGAGGTTGATGCTTGGAGAGATGCTACAGGCCATGCAACTATTTGGGATGGTGCACACTGTTCAGACAAATGCTATTTTCCACTTGCAAAAAAGGCATATCTATGGAAATTAAAAAACTAGTATACATTCTTATAATTTTTAATTTGTACAGTTGTACTACAAATAAAACAAATTCTAAAACTCAAGAATCCATAAATTTTTCAAACTATGCTTATACTATATGCTTAGGTAGTGCCTTTAATATTGAAGATGTAAAAGCGGATGCAAACAGGTCTGCTAATGG
>QIDK01000274.1 GCA_003228405.1 Gammaproteobacteria bacterium
TAAAACAGAAGCGTAAAAACCTGTCCCTGCTCCTTCGTTATTGGCCAAAAGCAAATCCCCCTCGGTCCCCCTTTTTCTAAGGGGGATGTTTGCTTTTCCCACTCTTTTTGCTAAGAGGGATGTTTTGCTCCCCTCTTTAGCAAAGAGGGGTTGGGGGAGATTTGTCTTCTGTCTCTAAAGAGATAGTTGAAATATAATCCACAAGCCTTATATTCTACTAAACAACTGAGTTGAGAAGACAAACCCATGAGTGCAGCAGCCATACAAACCTATGCTTTACTGGATGACGATGAATGCGAACAACGTATTCTGGCGGCTAAAGAAAAGCTGGGGGAGCGGGTGGTTATTTTAGGCCATCACTATCAGCGCGATGAGGTGTTTCAGCATGCCGATTTCACCGGTGACTCTTTAAAATTATCGCGGGCAGCAGCAAATTCAAAAGCAGAATTTATTATTTTCTGCGGTGTGCATTTTATGGCAGAGGTGGCGGATATTCTTTCACGCCCAGATCAGGTTGCTATTTTGCCTGATATGGCTGCAGGTTGCTCTATGGCCGATATGGCCAATTTAGCCAAAGTCGAGAAAGCCTGGCGAGAACTGTCCAGTGTGCTTGAGCCGGATGAAACTGTAACACCGGTGACCTATATCAATTCAGCAGCAGATTTAAAAGCCTTTTGCGGCAGCCATGGAGGCATAGTCTGCACCTCCACCAATGCCCGTCATGTGCTGGACTGGTCATTTAAGCAGCGCGAAAAAGTACTGTTTTTCCCCGATCAGCATTTAGGTCGCAATACCGCTGCCGGTATGGGGCTGTCTATGGATGAAATGGTGGTATGGGATTATGACCGGGAAATGGGTGGGCTCACCCCTGAAGAAATCAAAAAAGCCAGAATGATTTTATGGAAAGGCTTTTGCTCGGTGCATCAAATGTTTACCCCGCAGCAAATTGATAATTTTAAACAGAAATACCCGGAAACTAAAATTATCTCCCATCCGGAAAGCTCCTACGAAGTTTGCCAGAAGTCTGATTATGTGGGTTCCACCGAATACATTATCAATATTATTCGCGATGCCGAGCCCAATACCCGCTGGCTGGTCGGTACAGAGCTGAATCTGGTCAATCGATTAAAACAACAGTTTGCTCATGAAGGCAAAAAGATACATTTTATGTCGCCCACCGTGTGCATGTGTTCCACAATGTTTCGTATAGACTCCCAGCATCTGGCCTGGATTCTGGAAAATCTGCTAGATGGCAATGTGGTTAATCAAATCAGTGTACCTGCAGATATCGCAGACAATGCCAGGCTGGCGCTGAATCGTATGCTTGAAGTGTCGCCTTAGTAAGGGCCTCCCTGGAAAGTCAAAAGACTACCGCAAATAGACGCAAATAAAAGAAAACGCAGGGTTTATTTCCACTGGTTCCCACGATCCGGCCCGAGAATTCGTATTAGTTATAAACTGATTCTGCTGTATACTTTCCCACGCAGGAGCGTGGGAACGAGTTAAAAAGATTGAACCACAGAGGACACAGGGAAAAGATTTAACTTATGGTTTGCGCGTAGCGCAAACTAAAAAAAACCTCTGAGTTCCTCCGTGTCCTCTGTGGTTAATAGCGTTTGATGTTGCTAGATGCTAAAGAAACCATTAAAAAGCTTTAAACTTCTGTTTTTTTTAGGTATTTTATACCCATGAAAGAAGCAGTCATACTTATACATGGTATCTGGATGAATGGTGCAGAAATGTTCCGCCTACGCCAGCGCTTAACCGCAGCCGGTTATGAATGCCACCAATTTAAGTATAAATCACTAAAATGCACGCCGGCAGAAAATGCGGAGCAACTGCATAAATTCACCCATTCTCTCGATGCCCATGTAGTGCATTTTGTCTGCCACTCGCTCGGTGGCCTGGTCATGTTGCACCTTTTCGATAAATACATCGTAGAAAAAAAGGGCCGCGTGGTTTTTATGGGGGTGCCGGTGAATGGTAGTCAGGTGGCAAGACGCCTATCCAGCACTCTGTTAACCCGCTGGACAGTTGGCAAAAGCATTGAGCACGGTTTACTGGGTGATAGGCCCGTGTGGAAAAAGTGGCGTGATCTGGGGGTTATCTCCGGCAATTTCCCGCTGGGTGTTGGGCTGTTTGTCGGTGGCCCCAAATTGCCCCATGATGGCACAGTCGCCGTAGAAGAAACCTGCTTGGGCGGTGCCACCGACTACCTCACGCTCACGGTCAGTCACCTGGGCCTGCTCTATTCAGAAGAAGCTGCCATACAGGTCATCACGTTTTTACGTGCCGGAAAATTCGGTGATGAAGCGACTAACCTGCTGTTTGATGCTACGGGTTAAGCTGCCGAATAGCGTTATTTCTGATTCAGTAATAACGCTAACAACAACTCTAATAAATTATCCTGACCTGTGCAGAGCTTTTTTAGCCTAAGGCGCCATTAATTCAAGCCGTATTGCCAGTCGGGTTAAACCGGCGATATCGGATACATTGAGTTTGTTTTTAATGCTGGTAGTGTGGTGGCCAACGGTTTTTGGGCTGAGATTTAATAAGCTGGCTATATCCGTTACGCTTTTGCTATCTGCCAGCAATAAAAATATTTCAAATTCTCTGGGAGTGAGTTCGGTGAGTGGGTCGCCATCGACCTGGGTTCTGGCTTTTACCAGATAGGGCATTAGCTCCTGGCCCACAAATACCTCACCCTTTGCCACCTGGCGCACCGCTTCAATCATCACCTGGGAGGCACTGCGTTTTGAAATATAACCCAGCACACCCAGATCCAGTGCGCGGGTGAGGAATACTTCATTTTCATACACACTAAACACCAGAATTTTTGCTGTTTTATCTTTGCTTAATATGCGCCGACTGGCTTCGAGCCCGCCGATGCCAGGCATGGATAAATCCATGACCAGTACATCGGGTTTATGATTGAAATATTCACTATAGGCGGAGCCACCATCGATAGCTTCTGCTATGACTGAAATGCCATCGGTGGCCTCCAGCAGTCGGCTGTAACCTGCTCGTACAACTTCATGGTCATCAACCAGTAATACACTAATATTATTTGTTTTATTCATAATTTATAACTACAGCATGGTGTCTCGTTCACACGCCCCTGAGGCTGTGAATGTATTCCCTGTAGGTTGGGCTGAGGCACGAAGCCCAACAACGGTGTTTTCGTAACTGATTGATTGTTGGGTTTCGCAAGCTCAACCGCAACCTACGGCACGGTCATTTTTCATGGTTTCCATAATACTTTCACCGCCTCAGGAGCCTGGGAACGAGGTAACGCAGCATTAATGAATGCATTCTGCGATCAACACGACGTGTCAGCTTAAACCAAAGGCACAGAAATATTAATTAAAACCCCTTTTCCCGGCTCACTTTCCAGTTGCAGTTTACCATTTAACGATTCCACTCTTTCTCGCATACCAATTAAACCGAGCCCACGACCGGTTGATTGCATATTAAAGCCCTTGCCGTTATCAGTCACTTTCAGTAACAGGCTATGTGTATTATTACACAGCTCAATGTTCACCTTATCAGCATTCGCATGTTTAGTAATGTTTGTCAGGCATTCCTGCACAATTCTGTACAGGGTGATATTAGTGTGTTCGCCAAGCTTCGATAAGTCACCGCTGACCTTAAAATCACAGCTGGTTTCTGTATTTCTACTTTGCCAGGTTTTAATTTCATCTTTAAGTGCTTCGACCAGGCCCAGGTTATCCAGAATACCTGGGCGCAGTTTATGCATCATGGAATGCACCACATCATATACATGGGAAGATACATTCATAATGGCAGTGGCACTGGTTTCAATTCGTTGGTCTTTGTCTGACACATCACGAATGAGCTCTGCATCTGCCTGAATGGCGGTTAAGCACTGACCTAGTTCATCGTGTAGCTCACGCGCCAGATGTTTTCGTTCTGTTTCCTGTATTTCAAGTGAGGTATGTATCAACTGGCGATTTTCGAGCAGTAGTTTTTTTGAACGTGCTTCTGCCGCCTGTAACTGCTGGGTATGATTGGATACTTCGGTCACCATGCGATTAAAGGCAATGGCGGTTTTGCCTACTTCATCACAGGTTTCTGTGGGCACGGTCACTGAATAATTACCGGCTTCTACCTCGGCTGCTGCATTTGATAACAGGCTCAGTCGTCGGGTAAGCCCCAGCCCGATAATAACGGTCACCAGCACCGTTAAAATAATTTCTATGGTGGCTATACTTATGCCTCTAATGCGGGATTTATTAATGGCATCCTGCATTAAGCCAAGGGAAAAGCCGACTAAAACCTTGCCCATAGGCTGGCCAGCTACCTTAATTTCCCTGGCTATATCAAAAATATCATCATCTGTCTGAGCCGGGTCTGTGTCTACCCGGGGGCGGGCATGTTGTGGAAAGGGGCCCAGTGATATAACCATGTTTTCATCTCTGTCGAGTATTGCCAGATAGAGTAATTCTTTATAATGAATAACATTTTTCAGGTAATCTTCCAGCGTTGCATAATCGACAGCGACCATATAATTGCCAGAGGTGTTGGCAATTTGCTGAATCATACTGTTTGCCGTATCTCGGAGCCGATCGGTATGGGTTGTCTGGATAATAGAAATATTATTCAACACCAGTATCGACAGCATAACAATTTCGATAATCACCACACTAACGATCAGGCGGCAGCGTAGAGATTGTAAAAGAGGTATAGATTTAGTCATATTCAGTAAAGCATCAGCTCTTTTATTTTTTCATATTCATCCGCCTTTGATTGTTTAAAGCCAGAGAAACCATTGTGTTTAAGCACCTGTTGCCCCTCGGTGCTAGATGCCATTGCCAGTAGCAGGGTGGCAATTTCTGTTGCACAGTCTGCGGAGATTCGCTTGCCGACACTGATAGGAATATGCGGCGCTCTTTCTGTTTTGGCAATAATTCGCATGCTGTCACGCACCTGCGGACTGGCGGCAGCATAGGGTGGTTGCATGAGTGAGGAAGCGTCGGTTACTCCGTGGTATGAAGATAGTAAGGAGGCATCGTGGGTTGGAGTGGCAATTAATTGCAGATCTTTATCCGGGTTGATGCCGTGTTCGGCTAAATGTTTTCTTACTAACAGGGTTGCCAGGCTTTTAACATCGACTGTGGCCAGGCGTTTACCCCGCAAATCGTTAATAGATTGAATGGCGCTTTGTTTGGGCACGACAATAAATGCCCTCATGCCGGGGGAGTCTACACTGACCATTAAACGATAACCTGCATTGCGGGCCTGGGGGTAAAAATGCGGTGCGGTAAATAAAATATCGTAGCGCTGATCTTTGGCGGTGCGGCGGGCGAATTCCACAAAGTTTGGGGCGGTTTCAATGCGTATCTGTGCATCAAGGTGGAGGGATAAATAATCAACCAGAGGTGTAAATCGAATAACCAGTTGCTCTGCACTGACAAAGGGCAGAATACCAAATGTAATGGGGCTGGATTTTGAGCAGTTGCCAGCTTGTTTTGCAAAGCAGGGGGTGGTAAACAGGAACACGCTCAGTAAAATCAATAATTTCATTGCTGCAGTATAACCATACAAAATAAAAAGGGGCAGCAAAATGCTACCCCTTCTTATTGACTGCAAAGTGGCCTGTCTGGTGTTAGTGGGTAATGCTGCCACTAAAGAAGTCAGGGCCTGCACCAAATGGAGGTTGTACAAAGCTGGTATCCGGTGTGTTGCCCGGCTGGCCAATTTGCTCACTTTCAGGCTGTGGCAGATTGCCCGGTGACTTTGAGTCCACTGTAACCACACGACCCTGTCCCGCACCGAACTGTGCAGCAGTAACGGTGTTATCAGCCAGGCTATCCAGGTAACGGCGCAATGCATGCACAGGATGCAGGTAGTTATCAGGTGCTACCTGTTTAACTTTAGGTCCGGTAATTATGCCGACCCGGTTAACTGGCTCAGACAGTGTAATTTCACTGGTATAATCATCTGCATCCGCTAACTGAAAGAACTTATGGTTAGCACCACCGCCTGTACGACAGACTTCATCCAGCGCATTGCCATGACCGTAGCATGAAGCAAATACATATCGTTTGCCCGGATCAATCGCCTGGCCACCAATCGTGGTTTCAACAATGCGTCCGCTGGAACTACTGAAAGGTCTGTTTTTCAGATCGATTTTCTGTGTCATATTCGCCAGACCCAGGTACCAGCCACCGCGTTGCATAAATACATTTCGATCAAATACCGCGCCTAAAATAGTGTTCAGGCTACCTTCGATAGATTCACCGGAGAAGTCTGCAATATTCACAGCAGGGGCAATTGGGAACCAGGTGTATAAGTCACGTAATGTGATTTCGCTGCCAGCTAAAACGGCATTACCGAAACGGAAACCATTCGCCATGGAAACATCCACGCCATTTTCCCAGCCTGGAACATTGCGTACATCCGCAACACTGTCAGTTACTGCAAGAATCGCATCGGCCAGGAAGTTATTCAGGGTATCTTCCAGAACATGATGTCTAAGCAGTAAAGTGTCTGTGTAGCCGACTACCGTATCCAGATCTTCGGTTAGCTGTAAACCCTGTGTGGCAGGGTTTTTAAACCCACCTGGCAGAAATGAATGGCGTTTAACCTTGCCATCTTTACCGGCAATAAAGTCTTCTTCCATCGCTGCAACCAGTTCCAGCATGGCGGGATCTTCAGCAACCGACTCATCAACGGGAATGGCTTCCCAGTCAAAATTAACAATATGTCCACGATCTATTTCAAGATCAAGACGACCTACATACATATCCCGGTTAGTTTCTACAACAATGGCAGATCCCATGGCCAGAAGCGTGCGCTCTTTCCAGTTTAATGCGGCACCCGGAGTGGTTCGGGTCACATTATTTTTAGAAACCAGTAAGGCACCCAGCGTAACTTCATGGGTATGCGCCGAATACATCACATCAATATCCTTAAAGCTTTGTGCAATTTTGATATTTTGTGGTAACCCCAGTTCAGACTGAACGACGATCAACTCTGCGCCCAGTGCTTTCACCTGATCAATAATGCCGGGCAGCTCTTCAACTCCCTGGGTGAAACGCAGGCCGATATTAAAGGCATCTGCCTGTTGTGGCACAATTGAAGCGGTTAAACCAATCACCGCGATCTGGGTGCCATTACGTTCCAGCATTTTAAACGCGGGTAGCACAGGCTTGCCATGTAAAGGGGTTGGCAGGGGTGCTGCGTTATACAGGTTAGCCGCTACAGTGGGGAAGTTTGCCTTGATAACGCCCATGCCTTCAGGTGTAGGGAAGGGTGCAGTAGCGGTAATTTCAGTACAGCTATAACCACTTGCTGCATCGGTAAGGCCGGCAATAACCGGCACATCACCACAACCGATGTGAGCTGTCATGGCGCGTAGATTACCCGGAATAGTGGGCTTTGGGCCAAAGGTGGTAAAACGATTACGGAACACCGCGCCACCATAACCAAAGTCCCAGTTGCCCGGTGTGTATACATCAATACCAAACGCATTCATTGGAACCATCATTGCGTCACCCAGCGTAAACATGGCCTCAGCACTACCGTGAGTTAAATCACCAGTAGAAAGCAGAATCGCCGCAGGGTTATCTTCACGAATAGTATTAATGACTGTTTTTAAGCGTGCCAGACCGCCTGAGCTTGCAACTTCGCGCTCAGTGCCATCGGGGTTTATTAAAATCGCCGCGTGTGGCACCAGAGTGCCATGCAGATCGCCCATTTCAATCAGTGTAATCACATCGCTGCTCGCTAATACCTGCGAACTGGCGGCCCCCAGGGTCAGTGCTACGGATAACAGGGTTTTGCACACCCTGCCCGAGCTTCTCGTTATATTGTTCATTTTTTTCATTATCCTAATCCTTCAAACATTTATGTAATGCAGCCAGGCATTACCACAGAGATTTACGCAGTAAAGACTAAATCTGATGAGGCGATAACAATATAGGGAAATTCCTTATTCGGAATGGGGTAGAAACCTATTAGAAAATTAATATATAAAAATAGTCACAGCCAGGGATGTACTGATTCAGTCAGGATAACTTATTCAGAGTATGGGAAGGGCAGATATTTAGCCTGGAAAAATTAGCAGCTGCCTGATTTATCTAGCCGGGTTTTACCCGAAATTTACCGGCGTCAACAGAACACACCGCTACTCGTGTTCCGCTAGTAATTTCATCTACCCCCGCATCTTTATGAATTTCTACCTTCCATTCAATACCTGAGTAGCGCGTTTTTCCCGGAGAAAGCAGGTTTATATCCTGCTGTAAAATAAATTCATAACCGACTAAATCGCTGCTGTTATCTTTTGCAGGGATATCTTCATTCTGCATTTTTTGCAAAGGTTTCCATAGCAGCACAGCAGCGACAGCTGCACAAATTGCGCTGCTGCCGATACCAATTGTCCAGGTTTCATTGAGAACGCCTGCAAGCATTAACAGGCCGGTGATAATGGCACCAATGCTACCAAATAATAAAATACCGGTGATGCCCGTGCTTACTTCTATTGATAGCAGTATAAAGCCCAGAATAATCCAGAATTCTGCCTGATGTGCATTAATGTATTCGGCTATCATTATTCTGACTCAGATGCTTTTTTATTAAGGCTGTTAATAATGGTCATGGCTTCAGCTACAATGCTGGGGGCATTAGTGCTGCTTTCAGGCAACAACACAACCGATGATTCTTTAGCAATGGCCTGTTTGGCTTCAATCGCCTGAACCGCTAAATCCAGTTGAATGGCTTTCTGTCCTTCTGCTGTAATGGCTACCTGACCAATGGTTTCTATGGCTTTAGCCTTTGCATTCGCGACTGCGATAATGGCCTGAGCTTCACCTTCGGCGCGTAATATTTGCTCGGCCCGGTCAGCTTCTGCAGTGAGAACTATGGAGCGTTTCTGGCCTTCGGCGACATTAATAGACGACTGCCTTTGACCTTCTGATTGTAAAATAGAGGCGCGTTTATCCCGCTCGGCTTTCATCTGTCGTTCCATGGCTTCTAAAACAGAGCGTGGGGGTTCAATGTCTTTTATTTCATAGCGCAGCACCTGCACGCCCCAGGGTTCGGCTGCTTCATTAATGCTGTTAACGATATTGACATTAAGGCTGTCCCGTTCTTCAAATGTTTTATCTAAATCAATTTTACCAATTTCAGAACGCATTGTGGTTTGTGCTAACTGGGTTACCGCATAGGCATAGTTATCAACACCATAAGAGGCTTTGTAGGGGTCGAGTACTTTTAAATACAGTACGCCATCCACTATCAGAGAAATATTATCCTTGGTAATGGCGCCCTGGCTGGGCACATCTGATGCCTGTTCTTTTAATGAGCGGTTATAGGCGACTTTATCGAAAAAGGGGATCATAAAATTTAAACCCCCTTCCATCGTCTGGTTATATTTGCCAAAGCGTTCAATAATAAAAGCCCGATTTTGCGGCACGAATTGAACCGAGATCTTAAGCAGTATGAAAATAAGTATGGCCAGGCCAACCCAGAAATTAAATATAAGTCCTAATACTTCTTCAATAATCATTTTATGTATTCCTGTTCAGGTTTTTAATTAAGTACTTCATAAATAGCATCGCACAGTCGTTCAGTTTCTGCTTTAGAAATAATGTAAGGGGGCATTAAATAAACCAGTTTGCCAAACGGGCGAATCCACACGCCTTTATCAACCAGTGCAACCTGAATTTTTTTCATATCTACAGGTTCTATGCATTCTACCACCCCGATTGCACCCAATATACGAACATCAGCCACTTTACTGAGTGTAGAGCATCTGCTTAGTGATTCATTAAGCCATTGTTCAATTTGCTGAATTTTGATTTGCCAGTCTGATTGCAACAGAAGTTGAATGCTGGCATTCGCCGCAGCACAGGCTAAGGGGTTAGCCATAAAAGTGGGGCCATGCATAAATATACCCGGCTCACCATCAGCAATTGTCTGCGATATTTCGGTGTTAGTGAGGGTTGCTGCCAGGCTAAGATAGCCGCCGGTTAATGCCTTGCCAATGCACATGATATCAGGCTGTATCTGTGTATGTTCAGTGGCAAACAGTTTGCCCGTGCGACCAAAGCCAGTGGCAATTTCATCAAATATCAATAGTACATTAAACTCATTACAGAGTTCGCGTGCCTTATTTAAAAAGTCGGCAGAATAAAAGCGCATGCCACCTGCACCCTGTACTATGGGTTCAAGAATAAACGCGGCCAGCTGTGAGTGATTTTGCTCAAGTGCGGTTTTTAACGGCTTTAAATCAGCTGCATTACAGGGGTGATTAAAGCCGCTGTCAGGGGCATCGATAAATAGCTGCTGAGTTAGTGACTGCTTAAATAAACTGTGCATACCCGTGATCGGGTCACAGACTGACATGGCGCCAAAGGTATCACCATGGTAACCATGGCGAATAGTAAGAAAGGTCTGTTTATCAGCTTGCTGTTTGTCATGCCAGTATTGAATCGCCATTTTCATGGCGACTTCAACGGCTACTGAGCCTGAGTCACTAAAGAAAACCGAGTTCAGGCTAGCGGGTGTAATATCAACCAGAGTTTGCGCCAGCTCTACCGCAGGTGGGTGAGTTAAGCCACCGAACATCACATGGCTCATATTTTTGAGCTGATCCTCAATTGCCTGGTTCATTTGTGGATGGTTGTAACCATGAATGGCGCTCCACCAGGAAGACATGCCATCAACTAGCTCTCTGCCATCTGCAAGCTTAAGATAAACACCCTTTGCTGAAACAACAGGGAATACAGCTGCCTCGCTATCCAGTGCAGAATAGGGGTGCCATATTAATTGCCGATCAGTATCTAGTAGCTGCTGGTATTGATCCATAAAAAGCAAAATATTGAGCTGTGTGGAATTGCATTATACACTTCTGATATTGCTATGCATCTAATGGTGGGTTAAAGCCGTGTTGTGACAGGATGCAGTGAATAAAGGTATTAAAAATTCGTGAATAAAAATAGACTATTGCAGATAATATTAATGGCAGCGCTGCTCTCAGCATGCGCTACAGAAAACTCGAAATTTATTGAGATAAAGCCTGAGAATGAGTCTACTTCGGTTATTTATATCTATCGACCCGCGTCCTTCTCTAATGTAATGATTTCACCAGATATTATTATAAATGGAAAAAGCCGCTACAAAGTTAAGAATAACAGCTACTCATATGTAATAGTGCCACAGGGCAGAACCACAGTTAAGCTTGATGTGGATAAGCGTTATACAGGCATTCAGCAACGGGTTATTAATGTCGAAGCGGCTAAAGTATATTATTTACGCGTAAGCACATCATTAAAGTTTGCAAAGAACAAACCCTATAGTCGAAGTTTTGATATACAGCAGATAACAAAAAACATTGCATTAAATGAAATGCTAAAAAGTGAATATGCAGGTAAAGATAAAAATAACAGGTTGAATATTAGTAATGATGAGCATAATAGCACCAGCAATGACAGCAGTAATGGTCAGTTTTCAAAATCTAAAACCACAAATCCATTTTCAAAATGAACGAAGGAAAAATAATGATAGATCAGGATAGAAAGAAAATGATACAGAATGGCTTTGATAGCGTAGCCCAGGGTTATGATCACCCTGCATTGTCATTTTTTCCAGAAACAGCTAAACGCATGGCGGGATTTCTTGATCTGCAACCGCAACAACAGTTACTTGATGTTTGTACCGGCACGGGTGTGGTGGCGCTTACTGCGGCTGAAATATTAACTCAGGGCAGGGTGACAGCAATTGATTTGTCTAGCGGCATGTTGAGGCAGGCAGAAAACAAAGCCAAAGCTAAAAAATTAAATAATATTGAGTTTTTGCAAATGGATCTGGATGAACTGGATTTTGCAGAAGAAAGTTTTGATATTGCCTGCAGTAGTTTTGGCCTGTTCTTTTTAGAAGACATGAGCAAGGGCCTGAAAAATATAGCCAGCGTAGTAAAGCCTGGCGGTAAAATTGGTATCAGTTCATTTAGTGGCGATGCCTTTTCGCCCATGGCAGATATTTTTATTGAACAATATGAGGCGACTGGCAGGAAGGTGCCGGCTCTTTCCTGGAAACGTCTGGCAACCAGAGAACTAATAGAAGCAGAGTTTAATGCAGTGGGGATTACAGATGTAAGCATTCATCAAGTGCCCCTGGGTTATACCATGACTAATGCGCAGATGTGGTGGGATGTAGTATGGAATGCGGGTTGGCGGGCATTATTAAATCAACTATCAGAAGATGAACAGCAGGAATTTAAACAACAGCATGTGCGGGAAATTTCGCAGCTTATAGGTGATAAGGGAATCTGGTTTAATACGGAAGTATTAATTGCTATTGGCGAAAAAAGCTAAGCTGCTAATAATTGCGATGCGAGCCGTTAAAACTATATTACAGGTTATCTGCTCGCTTCGCATTGCCAGGAGCATCGTCAGCTAAAGCTAACTCCTACAGCAGATACTATTTTTGTTATGCTTTTATAGATATAAGACAGGACAACAGTGAAGTCAGGTATTCTTTTCACCTGCTTCATTAATATAAACAAAAATCTGCTATCTACTTATAAAATATTTCAGGCGATATAGCTGTTGTAGAAATTAAGAATAGCCAGATATAAGTGTTCGTTGAGCTGCAACGGGTGCATTTATTAAACTGGATATCTGCGGTAACCCTAACTATA
>QIDK01000175.1 GCA_003228405.1 Gammaproteobacteria bacterium
AATCACGGTGGTTATACCTGCCTGCATTAATACATCCTTAAACCGGTGTATCGCATTATTAGAAGATGTTTTATAACCCGATTGTGGAAATGGATTAAAGGGTATCAGGTTAATGAGAACAGATATTCCACTCAGCAATGAAACTAATTCTTCGGCATCCTGTTTGGCATCATTAACCCCAGCTAACATGACATATTCAATAGTCAGTCTTGAACGCGGCGAACGTTTCGCCATAAAACGACGACAGGCTTCCATTAATTTTTCCAGATTGTATTTTTTATTAACAGGAACCAGATCATTGCGCAATTCATCTCGTGTTGCATGTAATGAAATAGCCAGTTGCACATCATGTCGATCTGCCATTTTATCCATGGCCGGAACCACCCCTGCAGTGCTCACTGTAATACGCCGTTTGCTTAAACCATAGGCAAAGTCATCTATCATGACATCAATGGCCTTCATTACATTTTCAAAATTAAGTAATGGCTCACCCATACCCATCAATACAACATTGGTTATTTTTCGACCGGGTTTCTTCTCTTCATCTAACAGGCGAGTGGCTAACCAGATTTGAGATAAGATTTCAGCAACCGTTAAATTACGACTAAAACCCTGCCTGGCGGTTGAGCAAAAACTACAGTCAAGAGCACAGCCTGCCTGCGAAGATATGCACAGGGTTCCCCTGTCATCTTCTGGAATATATACGGCTTCAATCTGGTTATTATCGGTTAAACCCATAACCCACTTACGGGTGCCATCGTTTGAGATTTGGTCTTCCATTACATCTAAAGGCTGGATACAGGCTTTTTCTTTTAGCTGGGCACGAAGTGCTTTGCTGATATTGCTCATCTGATCAAAATCAGACACATTTAACTGGTGTATCCATTTAGTCACCTGAGACACCCGGAACGGCTTCTCACCTAAACACGCAAAAAAGTGTTCCATATCCTGCCGGTTTAAGCCGAGCAAGTTGGTTTTTTCTATTTGGGGGAAATTAACGGTAGTGCTCACGGAATTCTCAGGCGGTTTATAGCCGCATACTATAACAAACAGAGTATTATAAACGAATAACAGGATAAAACACTGATTTTAGTAATGTTTTTTGTGAGAAATAGAACCTGGTTGCAGAAAAACCAGGAAATAGTTGCTAAGAAAAAATTAAAGGCCATTTAACCGCAAATGAATGCTAATACACGCAAATTATTATGCTCTGTTAAAACACATATCCATCAGGGACAGACGTGCTTTTTACGCCTGTCCCATGTTGTGATTCCGATATGGTGGGTAAGGCCATGAATGACTCCACGCAACTTTTGATTAATGTTTCTGTTTTGACGTACATGGATACACGGGAACTGTCATTTGCGGTAAAAAGCATTAGCTTTTAAGAAAATTAATCCTTCTCGTCTATCCAGCTCATTTGAATAGCCTCAAGTATTTTTTCACTGGAGGCTTCAGGATTATCATCAAAAGCCTGCAAATCACAGACCCACAGATGCAAATCGGTGAAACGGATATATTGTGGATCCACATCCGGGTGTTTTTCATCTAATTCTAAAACAATATCCAGTGTATCTGTCCATTTCAGGCCCATAGCATTACCCTCCCCGGATATAAACTAGTGATTTTCTGATACCATATTGATGGTGTATTTGGGTAGTTCAACGACCAGATCTGTATCTGCAATAACTGTCTGACAACTGAGGCGTGAATCAGGATCAAGCCCCCATGCTTTATCCAGCATATCGTCCTCATCGTCTGAATTTTCATTGAGCGACTCGCCTCCCTCGCGTACATAGACATGACAGGTTGTACAGGCACAGGACTTTTCACAGGCATGCTCTATTTCTATGTCATTGCGCAAAGCTGCATCACATATGGTCTCGCCGGGATCTGCCTCAAATACGGCACCTTCCGGGCAAAGTGTTTCGTGGGGCAGAAAAATAATCTGCGGCATTATAATCTCTCTTTCATTTATAAATTTTGTTTACCAGACTTTTCTGTCTTTACTGAATGCACTTAAGCGAAATTTAAAGTAAAAGAAAACGCAAATGACAGCTCCTGCATTTCATTTTATCGTTTACTTATTAAACTCTTCAACCTGGTGTCCCGCCATGGATTTCTGTACGCTGGCATTCATGCGTTTAGCAACATAATCTGCACTGACTTTTTCCAGATTAAGCATGGCGTCTTTTAACTGCTGAGTTTCTGTTGCAGTATGCCTGGCTTTTTCTAAAGCTGAGCGTGCTTTTAAAATAATGTCTGTTTCATCTGCACTGAGCATTTCTGCAGCATCGTCTGCCATGGCAGAGTCAATGGCTTCCAGCACTCGGTCTGCTTCAACCTGTTGCTCGCGCAAACTTCTGGCGTCTTTGTCCTCACCGGCATTTTCCATTGAGGCTTTTAACATGGCTTCAATTTCCGAGTCTTTTAAGCCATAAGATGGTTTCACTTCAACGCTGGCTTCAATGCCGGACACTTCTTCACTGGCTGAGACACTTAATAAACCATCTGCATCTACCTGAAAAGTCACCCGAATTCGAGCCGCGCCGGCCACATGAGGTGGAAAACCTCGTAATTCAAATCTGGCTAATGAGCGGCAGTCATTCACCAGTTCGCGTTCTCCCTGCACAATATGCAATGCCATTGCCGTCTGACCATCTTTATAGGTTGTAAAATCCTGTGCGCGTGATACAGGAATCGGTGTATTACGCGAAATAATTTTTTCCGCCAGACCGCCCATCGTTTCCAGACCTAGCGATAATGGCAGCACATCCATTAATAACAGGTTACCTTCTGTGTCATTACCCACTAATGCATTGGCCTGAATAGCCGCACCTATTGCAACCACCCTGTCCGGATCGATATCGACTTTAAGCTCTGCTGCAAAAAAGCCGGAAACCAGTTCACGCACCCGCAGGGCACGAGTTGAGCCGCCCACCATAACCACATCCATAACCTGATCTTTTTCAACTTCTGCATCTCGCAATGCCCGACGGCATGACTTCAATGTTTTTTTAATTAAATGATCTATAAGTTTATTTAAATCATCTCTATTTAAAATACCATGCCAGCTTTTAGATTCGGTAAAATGGATGCTTATCTGTGCTTCTGTTTTTTCACTTAGTATTTCTTTTGCTAAACAGGCTTCACGCAACACCTGCCGCAGAGCAATCGGGCTTAAACTCGCCGCATTAATATCGGCCTGCTGAATAATCCACTCTGCAATGGCATGATCAAAATCATCCCCTCCCAGAGCACTATCACCTCCGGTAGACAGCACTTCAAACACACCTTTTTTAAGCTGCATAATTGAAATATCAAAGGTACCACCGCCTAAATCATATACCGCCACAATACCTTCTGCAGCGGAATCCAGCCCATAGGCAACAGCGGCGGCTGTAGGCTCATTTAATAGTCGTAAAACATCTATACCCGCCAGAGTTGCTGCATCTTTTGTCGCCTGACGCTGTGCATCATCAAAATACGCGGGCACGGTTATAACTGCACCCTGCAGTTCATCGCCAAGGGTTTTTTCACCCCGCTGCTTTAGTTCCTTCAAAATATCAGCCGATATTTCTATTGCTGTCTTATTGCCGGCAATGGTTTTAATTTTAGGCACAGCCGAATCAGTTTCTGCAAATTCATAGGGTAAAATATCACCCAGTTTTTCAAACTGATTTTTTAAATCTTCAACTCCACGCCCCATTAAACGCTTAATAGACGAAATAGTATTGTGAGGATCTTCAAGCTGATATTTTCTGGCCTGCTCACCGACAATAACGGCATCTGACTGATAGTGCACAACTGACGGCAACAGGTGCTGGTTGTGTGCATCCGGTAATGTATCCGCCTGACCACTGCGCACCGTGGCCACCAGCGAATTGGTGGTGCCTAAATCAATACCAATAGCAAAACGATGCTCGTGAGGTTTTGTTGACTGACCCGGTTCTGATATTTGTAAAAGAGCCATTAAATTAATTCATCTTCCAGTTGTTCTACAATTTCATTAATTTCTTTTTGTGCTTTATTTAAAAACTGTAATTTACGCACAATCTCGCGGCTTTTATCCAGCTCATTATTCTGAAATAACTTTGCAAAGTTATTTATTAAATCAGCTGATTTACTTTTAAGTTCTGTAGTCATGGTATCCAGTACATCCAGGGGTTCTGCCTGATTTCTGACATCCATAATTTCTTCACGCAATTCCATCTGTTCCATTAAAAAACCACCGTCCATTGATGTGTCCGTTTCCGCATTCATATCTATACCCTTAAGTGTAAGCATATACCGTAGTCTTAAAATCGGATTTTTAAGGGTTTCAAAAGCCTGATTTAGCAGGGATGTTTTTTGCATCGCCTCGCGTTTCTCTGCATCTGAACTATTGGCAAAACGATCGGGGTGTATCTGCTGTTGAAGTTCACGATTTTTTTCTTTTAACAGATTTATATCGAGAGTAGTAGAAATTTCCTGAGAGAAAATTTCAAAATAGTTTTGTTTGAAAATTGAATCTGACATATTCTTCTAGATGATCTGGTTGCCACGGTCCCCCATGGGAACTCATATCATACTTTAGCTGATGACCACATATACATTCCCACGCTGGAGCGTGGGAACGAGATAACAGGACATTAACGTGATTAACTATATTAAACCGTAAAACTTTCACCACAACCGCAGGCATCTTTTTCATTCGGGTTTTTAAAAGCAAAACCTTCATTTAAACCTTCTTTAACAAAGTCCATTTCGGTACCATCGATATACACCAGACTTTTTTTATCAACCACAATGGTCACGCCATTGCTTTCAAAGGTTTCATCTTCATCTTGATTAATTTCATCGACAAATTCAATGACATAAGCCATACCAGAGCAACCGGTGGTTTTAACGCCCAGACGTACACCGATACCACTGCCACGGTTAGCAAGGAAATCATTGACACGCTGTGCGCCCTGCTCTGTAATGCTAACCGCCATCTAGCTATCCCGCTTTTTCATATAATCTTCTACTGCCGCACTGATTGCATCTTCCGCCAGTACTGAGCAGTGAACCTTAACCGGTGGCAGGGCCAGTTCTTCTGCAATATCCAGATTTTTAATCTGTTTGGCTTCATCCAGGGTTTTGCCTTTCATCCACTCGGTCACCAGTGAACTTGAAGCAATCGCCGAACCACAACCATAGGTTTTAAATACCGCATTTTCAATAATGCCATCATCACTCACTTCAATCTGCAGACGCATTACATCGCCACAGGCGGGAGCACCCACCATGCCGGTGCCTACGTTTTTGGCATCTTTGTCAAGCACGCCAACATTGCGTGGATTTTCGTAGTGGTCAAGTACTTTTTCACTATAGGCCATTTCTATCTCCGGTTATTTCTTTGTAGGTTGGGGTGAAGTATGAACCCCAACATTACGAGTGTTCTTTAGTCTGTGTCTGTTGGGGTTCCTTCGTCACCCCAACCTACCTGTATTATCTCATTTTTGGTTTAATACGTCATTATTTCAAACGAGGTATTAAACGGCCGAGTTTGCAGCAATAGCAACTCACGCCAGATTTTTAAAGTCATCTTTAGTTCGTGCCTGCCGGGCTTCCTTCGTCACCCCAACCTGCAATGCATTCTCTCCCTTCTGATTTAATACGTCATTATTTCAAACGAGGTATTAAACGGCTGAGGTTGTAGCGAGAGCAAGGCGCGCCAGATTTTTAAAGTATAAGCCTGTACTAACAGGTGACTTACTTTAAAAATCTGGCAGCAACGCGGCTATCGCTGCAAAATCAGCCGTTTAATGGGCTGCCCATTCTACTGAATTTAGATCTATGCCCTCTTTAAACATATCCCATAAGGGCGATAGATCGCGCAATTTATCAACTGCACCTTTAACCAGCTCTATGGTGTAATCAATTTCTTCTTCTGTGGTGTAACGACCCACTGTAAATCTCAGTGAGCTGTGGGCTAATTCATCTGTTCGACCCAGGGCTCTTAATACGTAGCTGGGCTCAAGGCTGGCTGAAGTACAGGCAGAGCCACTGGAAACCGCAATATCTTTGAGGGCCATAATCAGGCTCTCACCTTCTACAAAGTTAAAGCTGATATTCAGGTTTCCGGCGATGCGATGATCTAAATCACCATTCACATAGACCTCTTCCATATCTTTAAAACCATTATACAGGCGGTTTCTTAAGGCCAGTAAACGCGCATTTTCACTGTCCATTTCTTTTTTTGCAATGCGGAAGGCTTCGCCCATGCCGGCAATCTGATGGGTAGCCAATGTACCTGAGCGCATACCGCGCTCATGGCCACCACCGTGCATCTGAGCTTCGATTCTGACCCTGGGTTTACGCCGCACATAAAGCGCACCTATGCCTTTTGGCCCATAAATTTTATGGGCAGAGAAGCTCATCAGGTCAACTTTAAGGCGACTGAGATCTATTTCGACCTTGCCTGCGCTCTGGGCTCCATCAACGTGAAACAGTGTTTTGTTTTCGCGGCACATCTCACCTATGGCTTCGATATCCTGAATCACTCCAATTTCATTATTTACATGCATAATGCTGACTAAAATGGTGTCTTCACGCATCGCGGCCCTGAGTTTATTCAGGTCAATCAGGCCACTGGGCTCAGGGTCTAAATAGGTTATTTCATAGTCTTCTCGTTCCAGCTGACGACAGGTATCTAAAACCGCTTTATGCTCGGTTTTACAGGTAATAATGTGCTTACCTTTCTTGTGATAAAAATGGGCCACTCCTTTTATCGCCAGATTATCAGATTCTGTGGCGCCGGAAGTCCAGACTATTTCACGGGGATCACAGTTTAACAGTGCAGCGACCTGCCCACGGGCGGTATCAATAGCTTCATCTGCTGCCCAGCCAAAGCTATGACTACGTGAAGCCGGGTTGCCAAAATCAGCTTCTACGGTCAGGTAATGCTTCATCACGTCTGCTACTCGTTTGTCTACCGGTGTTGTGGCAGAGTAGTCGAAATAGATGGGTAGTTTTAAATCGCTCACGTTGTTACTTCTCTAGTTAAATGGTGGTACTGAATAACTGTATATCATGCAATGCCTCAATAAATTGAGTCACTTCTTCACTTGTGTTCTGTTCGCCAAAGCTTACGCGTATCGCGCCTTTTGCGGTGTCTGGTTTAACTGACATGGCCAGCAAAACATGGCTGGGGTCTGTACTGCTACTCTCACAGGCGGAACCACTGGATACGGCAAAGCCTTTTTTATCCAGCTGCATCAGCAGCGCCTCACCGTCTATTCCCTCAATTGCAAACATGACCGTGTTGGGTAAACGTTTCACCTGCTGAGAAAAAATCTCAACTCCCGGCAGGGCTATTAGCTGTTCTAATAGTTGCGTTTGCAGTTGCTGCACATGCTGCTGTCTTTGCTGCATTTTTTCAGCCGCCAGTTCAGCGGCGGCTCCAAAGCCAACCAGCGCGAGCATATTTTCTGTGCCACTGCGCTTCTGTTTTTCCTGCCCTCCACCGACGATTAATGGCTGCAGATCAATATGGCTACTTACCACTAAAGCACCTGCTCCCTGCGGGCCATAAAGCTTATGGGATGACAGGCTCATTAGATCCAGCTTCAGCTCGGCAAAATTAAACGGCAACTTGCCCACCATCTGACAGGCATCGCTGTGAAATATTCGATCGGCTTTATCGGCCTTAGCTGCGCTGACTAATGACGCGATATCCTGTAAAACACCGGTTTCATTATTGGCCGCCATCACCGATACAAACTGAGTATCCTCATTGATACTCGCCTGAAAACTGTCTATTTCTACCTTTCCCTGGGTATTTACCGGAATCATATCCAGCTGCCATCCCTGCTGTTGCATTAATCTGGCCGGTGCCAGTAATGATGCATGTTCAATGCAGCTTATCGCAAACCCTGATGTTTTAAGGTTTGCTAATACACCTCTGATAGCCAGATTATTTGCTTCTGTGCCGCCGGAGGTAAAAACAACCTGCTTAGGCTCTGCACCCACCAGTCTTGCGACCTGCATTCTGGCCTGCTCCAGTGCATCCCGGGTGAGTCGTCCATAACGATGAACACTGGATGGATTACCGTAGATGCCGCTCATATAGGGCATCATTGCATCTGCCACCTTCGGATGAAGCGGTGTTGTGGCGTTATGATCCAGGTAAACCGACATACTGCTACTTACTGTTCAAGCAGAACAGACTCAAGTTCACTGGTCTGCTGCAGCCTTTCCTGGCGCCTCACTACATCAACCACATCACTGCGTGATTTCATTTCTGCCAGGGTGATACCGTTTAAAAAACCGTGTATTTCCTGACTAAGCTCCTGCCATAAATCATGGGTTAAACACTGAAATTCATTGCCACTGCAGGTACCTTCTCCACCGCAACTGGTCGCATCATAACTTTCGTCAACGGCGGTAATGATTTGCGCCATGGAGATATCAGCTTCTTCACGGGCTAACGAATAACCGCCGCCGGGGCCACGGGTACTGCTAACCACTTTATTTCTTCGTAAACGGGAGAAAAGTTGTTCAAGATAGGAAAGTGATATTCCCTGACGTTCTGAAATATCAGCTAACGGCACCGGCCCGTTTTGCTGGTGAAAAGCCAGATCTAATACAGCGGTTACCGCATAACGGCCTTTTGTGGTCAGTTTCATAACCTAATCTCTACACCCTGAAAATTCAAGGTGCAAGTATACCCATACCTGACTATTTTAGTCAAGTATTAAGTAACAGGCTAAGTTACTAAATTCTATGGTTTTTCATCGGGTATTTCGGTTGCTTCTTGATCTAAATCAATATTTTCTTTATGTAATGATGATGCCAGAGACTCAGTATGTATCTCCAGCGCACCCAGTTTCGGTATCTGTATGTCCTCTAGCTCAGAATCCAGCGCCTTTAGAGACTTGCACATCTGTTCCATTTTCTCGTCCATTACATGAATATGGTCTAGCATGCAGTTAATCGCCGTTGCCACCGGGTCGGGGGCATCCTGGGCAACACCATAGGCATCGAAGCCCATTTTACTGGCCGTTTTTGCTCTCTGATTATCTTTTTCTGTATCAGCCCGCTCAATAACACGCCCCGGCACACCGACGACAGTCGCTCCTTCTGGCACATCTTTCGTCACCACTGCATTTGAGCCGACCCTTGCGCTGGTTTTAATAGTAATAGGCCCCAGCACTTTTGCGCCCGCACCAATCACCACATCATTTTCCAGAGTCGGATGGCGTTTGCCCTTGCTCCAGGTAGTACCACCCAGTGTGACCCCATGATAGAGGGTGACATCATCACCAATTTCAGCGGTTTCACCAATGACAATACCGGTGCCATGATCAATAAAAAATCGACGGCCTATTTTAGCCCCGGGGTGAATTTCAATCCCCGTGTACCAACGAACAACATTAGATAATACACGCGCCAGCCATTTAAAGTTTCTTTTATACAGACCATGTGAAACACGGTGAAACATAAGGGCATGCACCCCGGGATAGGTGGTGATGACTTCAAAAAACGTGCGTGCAGACGGGTCACGGTCAAATACACTATTAATATCTTCTTTGAGGTCTTTTATAAATGAAGACACAGGGCTCTCTTTTATTGGTAGTTGTAGGGGTTAATGTTGGTATGATGAAAGAAAATCACCGATGCGGTCAAGTGCCTGCTGCAATTTTTCTATCGGTTGCGTATAGGCAAAACGCACATGCAGGCCTGCCTGAAATTCGCCAAAATCAATTCCCGGGGTAATTGCCACATGTGCCTGTTGAAGTAATTCATTGCAAAAGCTAAAACTGTCCTCTGTGAATTTAGAAATATTAGCATAAATATAAAAAGCCCCGGCAGGTTTTAGTCTGATTTCAAAGCCCAGTGCTTTAAGACCGGTTAATAAAAACTCACGCCTTTTATTTAATTCATCACGCCGTGCATCAAGCAGCTGCAATGTTTCATCATCAAATACAGATAATGCTGCGACCTGTGAGATCGTTGGGGCTGCCAGAAACAGGTTCTGAATCAGACGATCTACCGCATTAAGATAATCATCAGGCACTATCATCCAGCCCAGTCGCCAACCGGTCATAGAAAAAAACTTTGAAAAACTGTTAATCACAAACAGCTGCTGACTTAAGGCGGCTGCAGTAAAATCTGCCTGATCATAAACCAGCCCCTGATAAATTTCATCCACCAGCAGCAGGCCATTATGCTGTTTTACCACATCAATAATATTCAGCATTTCTGCCTGGTCTATCAGTGTTCCCGTTGGGTTTGATGGAGAGGCCAGCAATACGGCGATGCTATTATCATCCCAGTTTTTATCAATTAAACGATGGTTTAACTGATAACGGGTTTGTGGCCCCACCGCAATCGGTTTAGCGTCGGCTTCAAGTAATCGAGTGAAATTACGGTTACAGGGGTAGCCTGGGTCTGCCATTAAAACATTCTGCCCCGGGTTCACAACCACAGATAGTGCCAGCTGTAATGCACCAGAGGCTCCGGGGGTAATCACAATATTATGCGCATCAATATCTGCAGATAGCCGCTGTTTATAATAATTCGATATTTTCTGTTTAAGTTCAGGCAGGCCAGTGGCTGCTGTATAGCGGGTTTTATTCTCATCAATGGCAGTTTTTGCCGCCCGTTTTACCGCCTCAGGTGTGTTAAAGTCCGGCTCCCCCACTTCCAGATGAATCACGTTATGGCCAGCAGCTTCCAGCTTTTTAGCCTGCGCCAGAATATCCATCACATAAAATGGATTGATATTCTGCATTCGGCTGGCTATCTGATAATTTTTTTTCAACGTCAATACTCGTTTAAGTTATCGATTCTTTCGCTAAACTGAATTATGATTCCAGCATGAAAATATCCGCCTACTCCCTGCTAGCTCTGCTGTTAATTTTGCCCGTCACCACTTTTAGCAGCCCAAATGCCGACCCAGTGCCAGGTGGCATTGTACTGCTACCCTTAAACAATGAACAGGTAGCCAGTAGTGCTCGTTATAAAAATAAAAAACTGGCGATAATTCAGAAAAACAATGCACGCTATTTACTGGTCGGCCTGCCCTTAAATAGCAAACCCGGCAAACAGTCTGTCACTATTAAAAATAAACGGGGAGAAAAACATCAAATCAATTTTGAAATAAAACCGAAAACCTATAAGGCACAATATCTCACTATTAAAAATAAACGTAAAGTAAACCCATATGCAAAAGACATGGATCGCATACTCAGTGAAAAGAAGCGTAAAACACAGGCCAGAAAATACTGGTCCGCGAATTGGGTCAACGCTAACTTTACAGTACCCGTTGATGGCCGCATTTCAAGCATCTTTGGTTTAAGGCGTTTTTTTAACAATCAGGCCAGACGCCCTCATTCCGGGCTGGATATTGCCGCACCGGAAGGCACGCCCATAAAAGCAGTTGAATCAGGCACCGTCATTGAATCGGGTGACTTTTTCTTTAGTGGCAATATGGTTTACCTTGATCATGGTCAGGGTCTGATCAGTTTATATGCTCATATGAACACCATTAATGTTAAACCCGGTGATAAAATCGATAAAGGCCAGATTCTGGGAACCGTGGGTGAAACCGGGCGAGTTACCGGCCCGCATCTGCACCTTGCAATTATTGCCAACCAGACACTGGTTGATCCACTGCTATTTTTACCCCAGTTATCAGATAAGGCTAATGCATATTTCAATGCTAATAAATAAAGCCCCTTTATGAAAGACCGTAAAAAATTTAATAACCGCTGAATTCACGCGTCTACAGAAATACCTTGCAACACTGTCATGGCATTAGCGATTAGCTGTGTTGAAATCTTCAAATGAATAACATTTGATAAAAAACATGTGTTCCGGAGCAATTTGCAGCTAAATGACTTGCTTAATGCGTCAATTTATTGATAATTATGCCGCATTATTGATTGTTGAGAAACTTAATGGCAAAAGAAGAAGCATTACAGATGGATGGCACGGTGTTAGAAACCCTGCCAAATACAATGTTCCGCGTAGAACTGGAAAACGGCCATGTGGTAACGGCCCATATTTCAGGCCGCATGCGTAAACACTATATCCGCATTATGACCGGAGATAAGGTCACGGTTGAAATGACCCCTTATGATCTGGAAAAAGGGCGGATTGTTTACCGCGAGAAATAAACATTAAAATCTCCCATTAAAAAAGGCTGTGTAAAAATTACACAGCCTTTTTTAATGGGAAAATTCTATCACCGTTATTTGACCGCAAATGCACGCGAAATAAACACTAATCTCCAGCAAGCCTCTGATCAAGTCATGATTGTGCTCTTACTATTTAAAACTTCCAGCTAATGCATTGAAAATCTTATTAATAACGGGCTCTTAGTGGCTCTTCTCCGCTTTTGTGAGGTATGTATTGGTCTGTCTGGAAACTTCATACTCTGTCATTCCAGCATGCTTCTAGCTGGAATCCAGTGACTTTGCAGTGTTAAGGCCGCTGGATCCCCGATAAAAGCGCTCGGGGATGAC
>QIDK01000273.1 GCA_003228405.1 Gammaproteobacteria bacterium
CCTACAAATTATATTTTTTTATTTGCGTGTCTTTGCGTTTATTTGCGGTAAATAGCTTTAGATTTTATTGATAAAACTCTTTCAACACTCTAAACAGGTAATAAGCATCCCAGCGCCCGGCAAGTTCTCTGATGGAATGCATGGCAAATGTCGGTACACCCACATCCATTGTTTTCACCCCGGTTTCACTGGCGGTTATCGGGCCAATGGTACTGCCACAGGCCATATCGCTTCTCACCACAAATGACTGCACCGGCACATCGGCTTTTTTACAGAGCTGTTTAAAAATGGCACTGGTGCTACTATTCGATGCATAACGCTGGTTGGCATTAGTTTTAATCACCGGCCCCTGATTAATTTCCGGGCCATGATTACTGTCGTGTTTATCTACAAAATTGGGGTGCACCGCGTGGGCATTGTCTGCGGATATCATCATCGATTTATCTATCATGCGAACGGTATTTTCATGGTTGCCAGCAATCCGTTCCAGCACAGATTTTAAAAACGGCCCCTGTGCACCACAGGCAGATGCACTGCCCACTTCTTCATGATCTGTGCAGACCAGCAACTTACTGCCTGCATTGCTGGTTTCAGTCAGTGCCAATAACCCGGTGTAGCAGCTAAGCAAATTATCCAGCCGGGCACTGGCGATAAAGTCCTGATGCAAACCGACATAGGCAGGCTGCTGTACATCATAAAAACTCAATTCAAAATCCAGCACTTCAACAGCACCTGTATCATCTTTAATTTTATGTAATAAGATATCAGTAAACAGGGGTTTATTCTTAGCCTCGGATAAGGGCAGTTTTAATAATATGGGTGGGATATCAGTTTGCGAATTAACACTCCTTTTTTTATTCGCATCACGGTCTAAATGAATTGCCAGGCTGGGAATTACCGCAATCGGCTCTTCAAAATTAACCAGTGTGCTGCACAGGTCACCCGCTTCATCTAAATAATTGACTCGACCCGCCAGCGATAAATCACGATCAAACCAGGGGTTTAATAATGCACCACCATAAACTTCAACCCCTAGCTGATAATAACCTTTCTTAAGCATATCTGGCTCAGGCTTTACTTTCAGGCAGGGGCTATCTGTGTGTGCTCCCAGCATATTTATGCCATGACTTATGGGATCATCACCTAGCTTAAAGGCAATAATAGATGAGTCGTTGCGGGTAACGTAATACCCCTGTCTGGCTTTTAGCTGCCAGCTATCTGCTTCATATATACGCTGATAACCCGCACATTCCAATTTGTATATCATTGCCTCCACCGCATGAAACGGAGTGGGTGACATACTGATAAAATCCATTAGACCAAAGTTGAATTTTTCGTCGTTCATTATGTTTCCTGTTTTGTTTATTGTTACTGCATCAGGCAGTATTGCCACAGAGACACGGAGTATATAAAATAATTTATACGAGATTTTTACACTAAATCAGATATGTAAAAAACATAAAACAAACTTCGTCATTCCAGCATGTTTTTAGCTGGAATCCAGTGACTTTTTCAAACATACTAATGAATCAGATGAAAAGGATACCTGTCTTATATCACAGAAGGTTAACAAAAATGGTTACTACTGTAGGAGCTAGCTTTAGCTAACTCCTACAGGTGCTATTTTTCTATGGCTTATTGCAGTATCTTTTATTTCTGACTCAGTAATAAGACTCTGCATTCCGGCTCAAAAGCATACCGGAATGACGGCACTCCTATTGACACAAAGGTCTCTAAATATAATTTTTTCTCAGTGCACTCTGCATTCTCCGTGGCAAAAAAAACAATCAACCTATTCTATATAACGTTCTTTCATCATAGCCAGTAATAACTGACACCATTCCATACAACGATTTATTTAAACCTTCATCCCCCGTATCCACACGCATGGGCTGCCCATTTAACGAATGAATTTTTTCTGGTGTAGAAATTATAACAATATTTTCCATACTCAATCGCTTAATAACTTCAGGGCTAATTTGCTGATTACCGCGGCCAAATACATGGCCCTGCCCACCAATTATAGTAATAATTAAACGTACCTGTTCATTTTTTTCAAGCAATTGAAGAATTTGTTTCTCATTTATATCACTGGCAACCAGGTGATGATTTTTTACCGCATCTATACCTAATAACGTTGCGGGTAATTGCAGCTCATCCAGTATAGCTTTAGGCGTGGTACCGGAACCAATCAAATACAGGCTATCATCCATGGTTTCTATAATAAATGCTGCGATATCCTGTAAGATTATTTCTTCATGGCTAAAACCTCCCTGTTTCATATTTTGCATAAACTGATTTTCTGCAGGCACATTTAAATAGCCATGCAATTTAGCTTTTACCCGGTCTTTTCTAAACTCATCTTCATCTATATCCATAACCGATGCTTCGGTTAGAGACAGGGCCCGGCCCTTAATGATCAGGCTTAGCAATTCACCTGCATGTGCCGGGGTTAGCGCATAAACCGAAGAGTGTATTTTGCACCCTGCGGGCACACCAATAACAGGCAGAGCTGAGTTTGCATTATTTAACGCATGATAGATATTACGTGCCGTACCATCACCACCGGCAAATAAAAGAAGATCAACACCCTGCTGTAAACATTGCTGAACGGTTTTCTCGGTATCGCTGCCGCATGTATGGATTGCATTTACCGGGTTAACAACCGTGGTTTGAAATCCCATATTTTTGCTAAGATTTTCACCCATTTCATTTGCTGCAGTATAGATATGTATCTCGGCTTCATACTCGCATAGTTTCTGCAATGCCTCTCGCATACGTTGCTGCGCTAATGGAATAGCACCTCGCTGTAATGCCAGTTTCTGAATTTCTTCACCATCCGAGCCTTTAAGGGCCACTCTGCCACCGATACCGGCAACCGGGTTGATAATTAAGCCTAATTTGAACAAATCGTTTTCCGCATTGCATTTGTAAAGTGATACTATTATGCCCTAATTTTATGTTGTCAGCCCCAAATGCCCATGCTTGTTTTACCGGGTCTGGGGGTCAGCGCCCTTATGTAATTAAAAGTCACTAGAATTCCGCTAGAAGCATTCGGAAATGACGGTATATTGATGAGCTTTAAACACCCTTTTCTTCCCAGACGTGAATCTATTGCGGTAAAAGTCGGTAATATTATCGTCGGCGGTGAATCACCTATTGTGGTTCAGTCCATGACCAACACCGACACCGCAGATGAAGTCGCCACCACTAAACAAATTGCAGAGCTGGCCTCCAGCGGTTCTGAAATGGTACGAATTACTGTCAATACAGCAGAAGCTGCGGCAGCTGTTGCCGGCATTAAATCCCGTTTAAAACACATGGGAATAGATGTGCCGCTAGTAGGCGACTTTCATTTCAATGGCCATAAACTGTTAAGTCAATACCCTGAGTGCGCCCAGGCTCTGGATAAATACCGAATTAACCCGGGTAATGTGGGCCGTGGTAAGCGCCGTGATGAACAGTTCGCTACCATGATTGAACTGGCGGTTAAATATAATAAAGCGGTTCGCATTGGTGTTAACTGGGGCAGTATGGATCAGGAACTGCTGGCCAGGCTAATGGATGAAAATGCACAGTTAGCTGAGCCGAAAGAACCGAAAAATGTAATGTTTGAAACCGTCATTCGCTCAGCGATTGACAGTGCTTTAGCGGCTGAAAAACTGGGACTGGCTAAAGACAGAATTATTCTCTCCTGCAAAATGTCAGATGTGCAGGATTTAATTACCGTATACCGCGCCATAGCCGAGCGTTGTGATTATGCCCTGCATCTGGGATTAACCGAGGCGGGCATGGGATCAAAAGGCATAGTCGCCTCCACCGCGGCCCTGTCAATTTTATTGCATGAAGGCATCGGCGATACCATCCGTATCTCACTCACCCCGGAACCCGGTGCCACACGCACTAAAGAGGTGATTGTCGCCCAGGAAATTTTACAGACAATGGGGTTGCGTGCATTTGTGCCATTAGTTACCGCCTGCCCTGGCTGCGGAAGAACATCCAGCACCTATTTTCAGGAACTGGCAGAACAGATTCAGTCTTACCTGCGTCAACAGATGCCCGTTTGGGCAACCCAATATCAGGGGGTAGAAACCATGTCGGTAGCGGTGATGGGCTGCGTAGTCAATGGCCCGGGTGAAAGTAAACATGCAAATATTGGCATTAGCCTGCCAGGCACCGGTGAATCACCCGTTGCACCGGTGTATGAAGATGGTGAAAAAACAGTAACCTTAAAAGGCGATAATATCGCCGCCGAATTTCAGGCTTTATTAGATCAGTATATAGAACGAACGTATCAGAAAAACCAGTGACCGTTTCATTAAAAAAAACGGGCATTTTCTGTTTATTTTTTATTAGTATGTTTATACCGGCCTGCTCAGATGATAATATTACAGCTGAAGATGAAGTAAAATTATATATTACTAATGCTCAACTGGCCGCTGAAAATCGCAATCACAGTGATCTGGCTGATTTAATTGATAAAGATTACCGAGACCATAAAGGCCTTAATAAAAAACAAATTATAGAAATGGCTCGTGCCTATTTTTTTACCCATAAAAATATTTATTTATTCACTCAAATTCAGAGCATTGATTTTCAGCAGGAGAATACGGCATTTGTCACCGTATATGTCGCAATGGCAGGTACTCTAATTTCAGACATTAATGCTTTAAGCAGCCTGCGAGCCAGAATTTATAAATTTGAATTGTTATTAATTAAAAATAATGAATGGTTACTACAACAGGCGAAATGGCAACGAGCCGCTCTTAAGGATATGTTATAAAGATTTATTCCTGAGCTATCCCCACGAAAAAAGAAAACACGAATGCACGCAAATAAATCATGCATTTTTTAATTTGCGTCTATTTGCGTTGACGTGCATGGATGCGCAGGAGCTGCCATTTGCGGTAGTCTTTTGACTTTCTTATGCAGATTAATCTACAAACGGCCCATATTGCTTTATCGGCTCATTATGTGGCAACCCCATACAAACCATAAACTCACTGTCTTTTTCTGCAGAAAAATTTAAGTTTTCAATGCCTTCAATAAACAGGGCCTGATCTGCTTTAGCCGCTTCTTTATTCACATTTATATGACCATTCATAACATAAACAATGCCGCGCATACCTGGTTTTAATTCAAGCTCATAAACTGCCTGCTTATCAAGATTAACATGTTGATAGATAACCTCCGTATTTAGTTTTAATGGCGAATCATTTCCCACCAGAACTTTTACCTGGGCACCATTAATGGATTTAACCGGAAAATCTGCTGCATCTACCTGCTGATAAGACGGGTCAATTTTTTTGAGTCGCTGCGGTAAATTAATCCATAATTGTATGCCATTGCTATGCCCTTTTTCAGCTGGCATTTCCGAGTGTACCAGGCCACTGCCCGCGGTAAACCGCTGTGCACCACCGGCACTCACAAAAGACTCATTTCCCAGATTATCTTTATGATTCATACCACCCTTAAACATATAGGTAATCGCTTCAAAACCGCGATGCGGATGATCAGGAAAACCTCTGCCCGGGCCAATATCAAAATGATCCCATAAAACAAACGGGTCAAAATTCATAAAACCCTGCAGCGGAAACAGACGTTTTACATCAACGCCATCACCTTCTGGTACAAGGCTTACATCACGTATTTGCAGACTCATTATTATTCTCCAGATTTATGTTTTATTTACATTCTGCCTCGGTCATGTGGCTGGTCAAAATTTAACTGCGGCCCTTTTGGAATTAACTGTGTCGGATTTACACTGGTATGGCTGTAATAATAATGTCGTTTGATATAATTAATATCTACCGTTTCAGCTATGCCCGGCAACTGATATAACTCTCTTAAGTAGTTAGATAGATTGGGGTAATCTGCTATACGTTTTAAATTGCATTTAAAATGCCCAACATATACTGCATCAAAACGTATCAATGTAGTAAACAAACGCCAGTCGGCTTCTGTTAGCTGATCACCTGCTAAATAACGCTGAACTGATAACGTTTGTTCAACATTGTTCAGTTCATTGAACAATCTATCAAATGCTCTTTCATAGGCCTTTTGTGTAGTCGCGAAACCACAACGATAAACTCCATTATTAATATTGTCATAAATTGGTTGATTCACCTGCTTAATTACTTCGCGCAAATGCTCGGGATAATAATCTGTTTTCACATCTGTAAATTCATTGAATGCCGAGTTGAGCATGCGAATAATTTCTGATGATTCATTATTAACAATGGTATTAAGTTTTTTATCCCATAAAACTGGCACGGTAATCTGGCCGGTAAATTCTTTATCTGCACGGGTATAAATTTCATGCATAAATTGATACCCATGCAGATGATCAACATAGTCACCTGTTGCAGAAAAGGTCCAGCCCTGGTCCAGCATGTCCGCTTCAACAATAGACAGCCCAATAATGTTTTCCAGCTTTTTCAACTTTCTAAAAATCATCGTACGATGCGCCCAGGGGCAGGCACTGGATACATATAGATGATATCGATCTGCCTCGGCTGTAAAGCCTGCTACTCCATCCAGCCCCGCACTACCATCAACGGTAACCCAGTTTCGAAAGGTCGACTCCATACGTTTAAACTCGCCCTTATCAATTTCTTTATCCAGCCAGTTATCTACCAGCTCACCTTTTATTAACATACCCATTTTTTAATTCCTGAATGATTAAGTTTTTATTACACCGGAAAGCCTTTATGCTACAGGCTCCTTCATTACACTTCGTTACATTAAATTAGACACACTGTTATACCGTGCGAAACGAAGGCGCTAAAAAGCCCTGTTTCTGCAAAGCTAATTCGCACTATTTAAAACCTTTCTATCAACACTCAACTCGCCTGTTGTATACGTCGTCAACAGCAATAAACCACCCGCAATACTCATATTTTTCATAAACATTACCATCTGCATCTGATCTGCCAGGTTTGCATGAAAAATAGCTCCCGCCACCACACTAAATCCAGCCAGTGCATAGGCCGCCCATTTTACCTTAAAGCCGACAATAACCATCGCACCACCTACAATTTCCAGCCCAATTACCAGTGGTAACAATGCCCCAGGCACACCCATACTATCCATATATCCGGCGGTTCCGGCATAGCCTTCACCCAGCTTACTTAAGCCCGCCAGCAGAAATATATGACCTAATAAAATACGCCCGATCAATTCAATTACCTTATTCATCGATTTTCTCCAGTTCAGTTAGTTAGTAAAACCCACTATAAACCCATAAATTAGATTAAAAAGCGCAAATATTAGCCTTTAAATATCTATTAATTAGATATATAGTGGCATTATGAACTCACCTAAAGTCACTCTCGATCAATGGCGCACATTACAGGCCGTTATTGATTATGGCGGTTATGCACAGGCCGCAGATCATCTGCACCGCAGCCAGTCGTCTGTCAGTTATGCTGTTAAACGACTTCAGGAATTACTGGGCTTAAAACTATTGCATATCGAAGGCCGCAAGGCGGTATTAAGTGATGCCGGTAAAATACTTTTACAGCGCTCACGCCAGCTACTGGCAGATGCCAGCCTTATTGAGCAACAGGCACATCACCTTGAGCAGGGCTGGGAAGCTGAAATTAGGCTGGCGGTAGAGTCCGCGTTTCCCACACAGATATTAATGAAAGCCTTAAAGCAGTTTGAACCCCTGAGCCAGAAAACACGCATTCGATTACAGGAAGTGGTTTTATCCGGTGCCGAAGAAGCATTGCTAAACGGTGACGCAGACCTGGTTATCAGCCCATATATTCCACAGGGTTTTTTAGGTGAAGAGCTTATACAGATAAATTTTGTTGCGGTGGCAAACCCGGGGCATGCCCTGCATCAATTAGGGCGAAGTTTAACGACTCACGACCTGAACCGCGAAACCCAGGTTATCGTCAGTGATTCTGGAAAAAAAGGCATAGATGCTGGCTGGTTAAGTGGCTCACAACGCTGGGCAGTAAATAGCCTGGAATCAGCACGTAAAATCATCAGCAATGGCCTGGGGTTTGGCTGGCTTCCAGAAAAAGATATTGAGCAACAGCTTAAAGATAAGCAGTTAAAATATCTGCCACTCAATAAAGGCCTGTGTCACACAGGTATTCTCTATCTTGTTTATGCTGATCTTAATCAGGTAGGCCCGGCAACCCGACAATTAGCTGAGGTACTAAAGCAGCTTAGCCGTTAACACAGTGTCTCCCTGTACTTAAACTCATACATATTAACCGCCTTATTGCAAAGAAGTATTTTCAGGCAGCTTGCTGATATGATCACAGAAACGGTGTATTTTGCTATTCCATGAGCGTATCTTTTTCTTCCGGCATTACACTTATTAACCAGTCGAAATTGTCTTTCACAAATTTTATATCCGATTTACTGGCATTTTTCGAAGCCAGCTGCATCTCGTTAGTTTCTTTTTTCATCATCTGCAATTCCATTTCCATGTCCTTTATCATATCCTTAGGTGCACCCTCTTTTTTCATGACCTTAATATTATCTTCTAATGCTTTTTCCATATTTTTAAGATACTCAGCACCCTTTGGCATTTTCTGCATCTGTACTGAATACAAACTGCCCATAAATCGCTCTGATACATCAAGAAACTCATTTAAACTGACAAAACCATTTGATGATAGAGCTGAAGCTATATCTGGATAAGCATTAGAAGACTTAATGTAATTAATTATTTTAGATTGTTCTGAAATGCTGAACCTATCAATATTTTTAAACACTTCAGGGTACTTCACTTCAAGCTTATCCAGTTTATCTACAGTCGCGTAAAAAGATGTGATTAATTCTTTACTGAAAGGCTGACTCGCATAAGCCAGCAGGGACTGAGACAACAGGATAAAAGCGATAATTATTTTGTTCATTTTCTTCTCCATAAGACATATCTGTGTTTTGCAGTTAATCGTACCTGAAATATTATCGAATAAATACGACGGAGTTCATATTCTTTATCACTCCTATCATGCTAAAAACATTAAATATGCAGTCACTGCTGTCCCGTTAACTTTTAAGTATATTAACTGTAGACCTGATGTGGCAAGCTATGAAGATGCGATCAATTAAATGAGACATTAAAAATAACAAACTACGATTTTGTCATCTCCGATAAAATCTTCTGCAAATATTTTAAACGTGCTTGCACGGCCTATAAGGCGAAGGGCAGGAGCCCGAAGTAATTCCTGTGTCGGAAATCCAGTGGCCTTAAGTGCTGCAAAGCCACTGGATTCCCGACACAGGCATTCGGGAATGACGACATTTTTTAAGTTAACGGGACAGCAGTGATATGACAACAGGGTTTGTTTTTACGTATTTTAATGTGCAAAAGAGAAGAAACTTACAGATGTCTTATCGCAGTTAAAAATAATCTAAACCATCATCTCCGATAAAATCTTCTGCAAAGATTTAAACAGACTTTGTCTGGCCCGGCGGGAAAAGCCAGAGAACTGAAACCTGCAGTAATGACGATATTCTAGCGGGCTGTTAAAGCTCACTCAGGGGCGTGCGAAACAGAGAAAAATCAGGCGGAAAGGTGCAGTTTACTGGCATTTAACTCTTCGTGCTCCGTATTTTGAGGTCGTATCATGCCACATGAGCAGGTTTTCAACAGCCTGTTGGAGTGTTTTTTATAATCTACGGCCGGTTAAGCTCTATCGACAATACCTTTCAATACTCAACTTCTTAATATCGAAGTTTTCTGTTTAACAGGGTCGGTTAAATGTTTTATTCGTTTACGCATGACCGAGCCCACCGCATCTGTTTGCCCGAATACGGGAAAAGTTAACTCTTCACAATAAGCTGATAAAACCAGCATTGCATGCAGGTACGGCTCAAGCTCTGGCGCAAGATTTCGCAATGCTGCCAGTTCTTCATTTGATTGCTGACATTTTAGTCTGGCTTCATCAATGATTAATTCTATATCACGACGATTTTCAAAGCCCGGGCAAATATCTTTAAAATAGTTTTCAATGGTCATAAATAAGGCAACGACTACATTTTGATCACTGGGACGTTTTAATGAAGCATCAATTGCGTTTAAATAATTCTGACCCGAATCTGACATGATTCTGAGTAATAATTTTGCCGGTTTATTTTGCTGCTCTATTAATGGTTTCAGTTTTTCCTTAATACTTTCATAATTTTTATGTGCACCTGCATCGCCGGGCAAAGCATCCGGAATTGCCTGCAAAAAACCGACAAAGTAGGCACCTTTCATTTTAGCTTTTGCCCATAAATTCTGTTTCTGTTCTTCGCTAATCAGATCATGCTGTAATGAGGCTTTTACACTGTCGATCATTGCCAGTGCATCTTCTTCAAAGGGTAAATGCTCAATTAAAAACTCGGATAATACCGGCCCCATATCACCCTTCACCACCGCTTCTCTTTCCAGCATTCGCCTTGCATTATCAGAGGTGGGGCTGCACCACCAGGCACGTCTGGCTAATTCACTGGTTAAACCCGGCGCATGCACCACGGCCACTACCGCCTCTTCTTCTCCCAGCACTAATAACTGATCGAGGCTGTCATCTTTTGCCTGACCCATGCGCGTCCAGCGTTTTAAGTAAATCGGATAACCACCGGGTGAGCCTAATGAATGCGAAGAAAAAAGTGATTTCACATTACGAATATACTGATCATCTCGACAGTTAGAGTTAAGCGGCACTTTAGCTTCACCGCGTTCGGTTAATGCATAAACAATCATGCGAGATTCATCAATGCGCACGGCCTGCAGGCCCTGGGCAAGTAATACATTTAATCGAAGACTGTCTTCGGGGGAGAGATTCATATAATACCTGTTGTAAGTCGTAAGCTCCTGGTCTTTGGTCAAAAGCGATCTCACCCTGTGAGTGAAGATCTGCGGCTTTTGACTAACGACTAACGACATCTTTTAATTCAATTGAACCCGCTGCCCCCAGGGCACGGGTGTTTTACCTTTTACCAGCCATACCACAGGAAATGCCGGCTCTTTTTGCGGAAATTCACCCTGCGCATCGGTGAAATAAACAATTAAACTGGGTATTTCATCCTGCTCTTCTGCCCATTCCATTACCGGTTTAAAACTGGTACCACCGCCACCTTTAAATTTTTCAGGCAGAGTAAATTCTTCCCAGGGCTCAAACAGCCAGGGGCCAGCTTCAGCTAATTTTGAGTCACAGGCAAGCAAAGTTATACGCGCACGAATCTGGGCTTTAATCGAATTTACTTCAGACATAAACTCATTAATCTCATTATTTGAAATAGAACCACTGATATCTAATGCAACCACAATATTGAGTTGAGAACTGCGCAAGCTTGGATAAACTGCAGGATCTCCACGGCGAGAAGATGGCCGCATATAGGTGTAATCATCTCGTGCCATCATGGTCATATAGCGAGAGAGTAACATGCGCCAGGGTAACCGTGGTTGCAGTAAATGATCAACCATGCGCGCCATAGAACCACCCATTTTGCCCGCCTGTATTGCCTGCTGCGCGGCACTGGCCATGCGCTGTTGCCACTGCAAACTGAGCGACTCGATTTCCTGTGGAGTTAACGGGTCGGGTTTTCCTTCACCTTCTTCTGGTGGGCCCTGTTTCTTTTTGCCTTCACCGTCGCCTTTGTCTGAATTATCTTCGCGAGCACCCCCGTCCTCTTCGCCCTGTCCTTTTGAATCACTTTTCTGCTTCTGATTTTCACCTTCATTTTGCTCGTGCTCATCACCACTGGCACCATCATCATTCTCATCCTTATCATTATCAGAATCCGGATTTAACTCCTGCTCTAACTCCCGCTCCTGGTCGTTATCATTATCCTGTAATAATGGATAAATTTCTTCGGCGGTCATACCGTCATATTCACGCAGATAATTAACATCTACCGGGGGTTTCAACCCGTCATTAATCAACATCGGATTAATCGCAAAATCACAGGCCATATCCCAGCGATGCTGCACCCGGTTTTGACGTCGTGCGAAATGCGATAGTGCACAATGCAGAGCTTCATGTGCTAAAACAAACTGGGTTTGATCAGGGCTTAATGCATCAATGTAATGTTCGTTGTAATAGAGTTTTTTGCCATTACTGAATGTGGCATTACACCAGCCATCTCTGGCACGCACCATGGGCAGTCGAAGTACCAGCGCACCGAGGAAGGGCTTTTCCAGGATAAGTTTTGTTCTGGCTGTGGCTAGTTTTTTATCTAAATCTAAAGGCATAAAAGATAGTCGTAAGTCTTAAGTCATAAGTTAAAAGAAAAAACAGTTAAAGCGCCTACAGCGCACCGCTTTGACTTAAGACTTACGACTTAAGACTATCTTGTTAATAAATCATCAACTCGGCAATATCATTCGCCCAGTCAGCAAACTCAGGCACTGCAAATATTTCTTCACCTATGGCGCGATGTAAATCCGAAACCATCATCACCCCCATTTCTTTCTGCCGAAAACTTTTTGCATATTTTAAAATATTACCTATTACCCAGCACCTGCTGCGAATTGCCTTCCCCTTTTACACGAATCGCACGACCAACTAATGCTGCTGCTACCGCGTATTGCAAATCTATTTCTTTAGGTGAAGATACTTTTTCACCGGCGACAATTGAATCTAAATCTGGCATCAGGTCGAGGCTATCGATAAATGCATTTAATTCAACACCGGCGGCAGGGCCAACACAGGCCTGTAATGTACCCAATAATAAATCGGGATGGTCTTCAAATTTATGTAACGCGTTATGTGCAAATTCCCACGAACGTGGCGATGGAAATGCCACCGGGTTATGCGACGGATCAAAATCAAATAATAAATCCGGGCGGAAACGCAGAAAACCTATCACTCGCTCATTGATATTATGCTCCCATGCCCAGGCGACCCAGTCATCTAAATTAACATCGACTTCATAATGTGAAAACCGGTTAGCCAGTGGTGCAGGCATGGTATAAGTTACACCCCGGTCACCCTGACGGTTACCCGCAGCAAAAATGGCCCAGCCTTCAGGCACTTCATAGTTGCCCAGTTTTCTATCCAGAATTAGCTGGTAAGCCGCAGCAGAAACGCTGGGAGGTGCCGAGGTAATTTCATCTAAAAACAAAATACCCTGCAAACCATGGCGTTCTGCATTAGGCAACATCGAAGGCACAGCCCACTCTACCGACTCATTATTTTTAAAGGGAATACCGCGCAGGTCACTGGGTTCCATTTGTGACAGACGAATATCAATAACAGGGATGCTATTTTTTTCGGCTACCTGAGTCACCATTTGTGATTTGCCCACACCGGGTGGGCCCCATAGCATCACGGGGGTGTGATGGCCGGTTTCGGCACTGATGAACTCTCGATTTAAAACCTGTAATAATTTTGCTGGGCGCATGGCCGGATAACTCGTAAGGATATAATAATGGCGGAATTTTAACAGCTTTTGGCATATTTTTAACCCACTAGAATAAAGGGGATATGCCGGAGCCGGGGCTTCAGCCCCGAATACCCACGCGAGGCTAAAGCCTCACCTCCAGGGTTCAGTATATTTGCAACTTGAGGCAATTTCAGCCTTACCGAACTTAGAATATGAAGATAAACCAATTAAATGCTAAACTCTTTACATAACAGGCATAATGAGACAATCCCATGAACTATCAGAATGTAATTGAAATCACACCCGGCAAGAGAAGTGGTAAGCCCTGTATAAAAAACACCAGAATCACCGTCTACGATATACTAGGATGGCTGGCCAGCGGTATGAATCAAGATGAGGTTATTGAGGATTATCCAGAGCTAACTCGCGAGCATATACAGGCCTGTCTGGCTTATGCCGCCGAAAGGGAACACCATAGACTAACTGTAAACGCAGCATGAAGCTACTGCTTGATGAAAACCTGTCGCGCAGAATCATTCCCGCATTACAGAATATTTATCCCGGCACTTCTCAAGTTGCTCTGCTTATCTGCACGAAACAAATGATATAGATATTTGGGAATATGCAAAAGAAAATGACTATGCCATTGTTACGCAGGATGCTGATTTTCATGAGTACAGTTTGCTGACTGATGGGCCTCCATTAGTCATCTGGTTACGCTGCGGCAATCAACCTAAAAATATCATTTTAGAAAAGTTGCTCACTTACCAGTCTAATATTCTTGCCGCAAATCAGGATAAAGATATCTGAAAAGAAAGGGGTCAAGTATCATATTAAAAAGAAAAGAAAGGGGTCAAGTATCATATTAACGTTTTATTTTATAAAATGATCAATAACGGGTAAGTTCATAGCATTACCCTGAGCCTAAAAAAACTATGGATTACCCATTAAAGACAAATCATACCCAATTTTCCTGCCGCAGCCCGGGCACTCTCTCAAACTCTTTCATATTATTAGTCACCAGTATTAAACCCAATGCTCGAGCATGCCCCGCAATCATCATGTCATAAGGGCCGATAGGTTTACCCTGCTGATAAAGCTCCGCCCTTAACTGACCAAAATGAACCGCCGCCTGATCGTCAAATGGGAGAATTTCAAGGCGTGCAGATAAACCTTCAATATCCGCAAGATTAGAGTCCGGTTGTGATGATTTTTCTGTTCCATATATCAACTCGCCCCAGGTTACAGACGAGATACACATCTGTCCCTGATGTTTTTTAAACAGTT